>CAMCWU010000008.1 GCA_945882675.1 Klebsiella pneumoniae
TGCGCGGGGAAGCCCTCCGGCATGACGAACGCCGAGAACGGCCGCACCGGGTCCCAGCGCGAGAAGCTGTGGCGGTGATGCACGAGCATCAGGAACGGATCGCTGGCTTCGACCGGGAGCTGCATCGGCGTGACGCGGCCGCTCCAGAGGGGCCAGACGGGCAGGCGCATGGGGCGGGTGGCGCTGGCGAGGGGACGATCGGTGGTCATCCCCTCCCCTATCCGCTCACTCGCAGAGGATGTTGTCGATCCCCACGACGGTCTGGTTCACCGTCGGCGTGGCGTCCTCGATGGACGTCAGGTACGCCGCGAGCGCGTCGATGTCCGCGGCGGTGGGGTTGAAGTTCGAGCTGAACGCGCGGTAGTGGTCCTCGAACGTCGGGTCGAGGACCTCCTCGAGCGTGCGCGCGTTGCCGGCGTGGAAGTAGGGCGCGCCCGACCCGGCGCCGAGGAGCGACGGCGGGTTGAACCCGTTGATCCCCGCTGCCGTGGAGATCATGTCCTCCTTGACCTCGAGGATGGACGGGCCGCCCGCGGCGCTGATCCCGGTCGTGCCGGAGGCCGGGAACGTCCCGACCCCGCGGAGCACGCACTGGATCGAGCCGCCCGCCCGGAAGAGCGCGCTGCCCGTGGCGTCCGACGGCGGGTTCAGGCCGATCGGGAGCGTGCCGCGCGCGTAGGTCGTGGTCCCGAGCGTGCCGGTCGTCGCGTCGTTCGTGAGCTGCGACGGGGTGTAGAACCGCTCGGAGATCGTCCAGTTCTCGCCGCCGTGGCAGCCCTGGCAGCCCTTGCTCGTGAACAGCGCGGCGCCGGTCGTGACGAGCCCGGGGTCGAGGTCCGTCGGCGCGTTCGGCGACCGGATCTCCGCGATGTAGTCGTCGATCTTGTTCCAGTCCTCGAGGATCGAGTTCGCCGTGACCGGGTTGAGCGCGAGATCGTGGCCGGGGACGCCGAGGTCGATGACCTCGAACGACGAGCCGTTGAGCGCCGCCTGGTTCGTGTCGGTGCCGATCTGGCCGCCCGTCAGCACGGCGAGATCGAGGATGATCCGGTCGTCGTTGCTGATCGGCAGGGTCGCGTCGTACACGATGGCGCCCACGCCGCCCGAGATCCCCCGGGTGTTCCCCTCGAAGTCGGCGACCTCGTCGAAGATGGCGGTCCAGTTGAAGATCCGGTGCTCGCCGTTCGGGCCGTAGGACGCGTCGAGCGACGTCGACTGGCGCGGCCCCGCCGCGAAGAACCAGGTGACGTTGTCGGTGAGGCCGGCGGGGTGGCAGCCCTCGCACGATCCCCAGCCCTGCCCGCCGAACGACCAGCGTCCGAGGCCGGTGACGAAGAACCGGCGGCCCTCGTTCGCGTCCGCGTCCGCGACGGAGACCGGCGTGGCGCTCGGCAGAGCGACCTCCACCGACTGCAGCCCCAGGTCGAGGACCGAGAGGTTCCGCGTGTTCTCGTTGACGACGACCGCGTTGCCGCTCGCCGTGATCGCGATGCCGTAGGGCAGCCGGCCGATGTTCGTCGCGCCCGCGAGGTTGATGAACTTATTGGCGTTCGAACCTACCTGATCGACCGCGTGGGTCGCGGCGTCGAACTCGACGCGGAACACGGCGTCCGACCCGTAGGCCGTCATGTACGCGATGGACGCGCCCGGCACGAACGCGAGGCTGTTCGGGAGCAGCGGGAAGCGCCGGGTGCCGTCGTCCGCGAACGCCGACGCCACGAACTCGTCCTGCCACTCCTTGTTCAGCACGACGCGCTCGGCCGGGAGCTCGACGCCCGCGGCGACGTCGACGACGAAGAGGGTCGGCTGGACCTTGGTCTTGAAGTTGCTGACCTTGTCGACGGCGCCCGGACCCTGCGGCCCGCGGGGCGACGCGCACATGGCCGTGACGTACAGCCGATCGCCGTCGAGGGCGGCCGCGAAGAGCTGGTTCGGCGAGCACCCGGTGACTGCGCCGTTCGCGTCGAGCAGGCCCGTGTCCGTGATGGGCGCGATCGGGATCGCGGCCCCCGGGACCTCCGTGCCGGAGTCCACGCGGTAGACGTAGCCCTCGCGGTTGCTGTCGAAGAACGCCACGTCTCCCGCGAACACGGCGCCCGGGATATCCTGGCCGTAGAACTCGGTGACGAGGATGGTCTCGTCGGCGTCGTCGAGGTCGCCGTCGTTCGTGACGACCACGGCGTAGGGCCGCGCGAGGCCGGGGCGCGCCGTGACCGCGCCGAGCGCGCCGGTCGCCACGAGGCTCGCGTTCAGGTCGATCTCGTGCGTCGCCATCGTGTCCGTGTCGACCACGGTGAGCGTGCCGGCGCCGTGGTTACTCACGTAGAGCGTGCTTCCGTTGGGTGAGATCGCCAGGGCGACGGGCTCGGCGTTGGTCGTAGCGCGCACGCCGTAGAGCGTGGCCGCCCCGTGCAGATCGTCGATGCGCACGACCTCGCCGGTGTTGCGGAGGATCACGAAGGCCCTGTCGTTCGCGTCGTCGATGACGGCCGCGGACGGCTCGCCGTCGCCCTCGTTGTAGGTGACGCGGATGCTGCCGGTCGCCGGTGCCGCCGCGAGATCGAGGTCCATCACCGTGATCTCGCCGGCCGTGCGGTTCGCCACGATCGCGATGGTCTCGTCCTCCGTGATCGCCACGCCCTGGCCGTTCGTCGCCGACGTACGGGCCGGCGGACCCGCGGTGCCGGTCTCGTCCGTATCGACCTGGGTGTCCGTGTCCGTGTCCGCATCGGTGTCCGTGTCCGTGTCCGTGTCCGCGTCCGCGTCCGCGTCCGCGTCCGCGTCGCCGTCCGTGTCGACCGGCGCGGTGTCCTCGTCCTTGTCTCCGCCACATGCCACCAGGGACAGCAGCACCACAGCCGGGATCCAGCCCATGCGAGTCATCGTTCCTCCTCGAGGGAGACCCGCTCCCCGTGCATGATCCTACGCTGAATTTTGCGGGAGCAGCACCCCCTCGTTGCCGAACCCTGGGATCGGCTTCACCGATGGGCGTATCATCTGGTCGATGGACCTCAACCAGCTCCGCTACCTGCGCGCCGTCGCCCGGGAGGGCAGCATCACTGCCGCGGCCGTGTCCCTCCGGGTGTCGCAGTCGACGCTGTCCGAAGCCGTGCGCCGCATCGAAGAGGAGCTTGGGACTCCGCTCTTCCTCCGCCAGCGGGACGGCGTGCGCCCGACGGAGGCCGGCGCGCTGATGATCGACCGCGCCGGGTCGGCCCTCGCCATCCTCGAGCTCGCCGCCGACGAGGTCCGGGAGCTCGACGAGGGCGAGCGCGGCCGGTTCTGCATCGGCTGCCACGACAGCCTGGGCGGGTACTTCCTCCCCGAGTTCCTCTCGGCGTTCCTCCCGCTGTATCCGCTCATCGACCTGCAGATCCACAACGCGTCGAGCTCGGACGTGCGGCAGGCGCTCCTCGCGCGGGAGGTCCACTTCGGCCTCGTGGTGAACACGCAGCCGCACCCGGACCTGGTGATCACCACGGCGTTCCACGACGAGATCCGGATCCTGGGCGTGCCCGGGGGGGACGGCATCGCGCGGGTCAAGGCGGGGCCGCTCATCTACCCCGCGCGCCCGCCGTTCCAGGAGATCCTGCGGCGCCTCGCGGCGGCAGGGCTGGCGCCGGAGCGAACGCTGGCGGTCGGCGACCTGGGCCTGGCGCGGAGCCTGGCGCTCGCGGGGCTCGGGCCGGTCGTGCTGCCGCGGCGCGTGGCGGAGGACGTGCAGCCGGGGCGCCTCGGGGTGCTCGACGCAGAGCTCCCGTTCTTCCACGACACCATCCACCTGGTGTGGCGCGCGGACCTGCCGCGCACGAAGGCCGCGCAGCGCGTGCGGGAGGCGATGCAGGCGCAGGGGCGCGCGCTCGACGAGCGGCACGGTTACGCGCGCTGAGTCGGCGTCCGTCCGTGGCGGGTGGGAGAAATCGAGCTCTTGCAGCGCTGCAACAGCTCCGTTTCTGGCAGGTGGGGGGCTCGAAGCCGTGCCTGGGGGGCCGGGCGCCGACCGGGGCCGGGCTCCGAGCCACGAAGGAGCGACCGAGACCGCCTCCGAGGCGGTGAACAGGCGCGACGAATGCGTCGTTCAGTCCTGGCCAACGACCCCCACCCCAGCCCTCCCCCATGGAAGGGGGAGGGGGCATGAGGCAAGCCGTCGCGGCTTCACGGGTCTCGCCGGATGACCTCCGCGGAAGCAGAGCCCCCACCAACCGTACAATCCCGGAGCAGAGCCACCCTGAACCGCACGACCCGCACCTTTCGCGACCCTCCCGCCCCCGGCCCCAACAGTGGAACGCCCACTCTCGAGGCCTGATGCCGCGCGACGGCCCCGCTCACGGCCGTTTTGCGCGGTTCGCGTGGGCTCTGCTCCAGATTCGAGCGGTTCGAGCCGGCTCTGCCCGGCCCGACCGGGACGCCGCGGACGCCCGCCCCGAGCGCACGGCCCACGTTGCCGGACCTTCGCGCTCCGCTCGAGCGCCTCGCTCGAGCGTCGCTCGCACCGCGATCACGGGCTCTCCCTCCTTTCGAGGGCACTCCGCCGAGCGGAGTCGGGTCGAAAGGTGCGTGGCAACCCGCGCCCGTACGGGAGCCTTCGAGTAAATCGACTGTCTTGTTAGCAAGACAGTCGAAAAGCTCGACCCCCGCGCTCAGCCGCGACAGCCTGGCTCCCGTCGCCCGAGGGCCGGGAAAACCGCTTCCGAAGGGTGGAGATCACGGCGTGCAGCCGCCCTGGTCGCACACCGTCCACGCGTCCGCCCCGAACGCGAACGTCCCGCCGCCGGCCCACAGGTCGGCCGGCGCGTTGTCGGTCGCGCCCTCGCCCAGGTCGACGCCCTCGAACGTCAGCAGGCCGCCCTCGATCCGGGCCGCGCCGCCGGTCTTCGCAGCGTTCTCGGTGAACGATCCGCCGGTGATCGTGGCCGTCCCCGTCCCGAGGAGCAGCCCGCCGCCCTGGTCCGCCTCGTTGGCGAACACCGCGACGCCGTCGAGCGCGAGGAGGTCGTCGTCGGGGAAGTACTCGCCGAACGTGACGTCCATGGCGATCGCGCCGCCGCGACCGGCCGCGTTCCCGGTGAACGTGCCGCCCGTGACCGTGACGCCGCCGACCGCGTACAGGCCGCCGCCCGTGTCCGCCTCGTTGTCCTGGACCCGCACGTCGGTGAGCCGGCTCGAGAACGCGAATACGCCGCCAGCGCGCTCGCCCCCGCCGTTCCGCGAGATCTCGCCGCCGACGATCTCGCCGTCGACGACGATCACGCCGCCGCCCGCCTCGGCGCCCGCGTTGTCCGAGATGGCGCTCCCGTCCATGAGGATCAGCGTGCCGCCCCACACCGCCGCGCCGCCGCCGAGCTGGTAGGCGATGTTGCGGTGCACGGTCGTGGCGCTCAAGGTGGTCGTGCCGCCCGTGACGGACAGGCCGGCGCCGTAGATCCCCAGGGAATCCGTGATCTCCACGCCGGTGACGGTGGACGCGCCAGACGTGGCGACGCCCGCGCCGCCGTACACCTTGTTCGCCGGGATGGGCTTGCCACCGTAGTAGTACGGGTACGAGTACGACGAGATGATGTTCCGGCTCACCGCGCCGCCGATCAGGCTCGCGCCGTCGAGCCAGACGCCGCCGCCCCAGCTGTCCGCGCTGTTCTCCGTGATCGTGGCGCCGACGCCGATCTCGAGCGTGCCGCCCGGGGCGACCGCCGCGCCGCCGCCGCCGACCGCCGTGTTCCCGCGGAGCTCGGTGCCGGTCAGCGTCACATATCCGTCCGCCGCGACGTAGAGCCCGCCGCCGACCTGGGCTTCGTTGCCCTCGAGGGTGGACGCTTCGAGCAGGAGCGTGCCCGGGCCGGTCATGCGGATCCCGCCGCCCTCGACCGCGGTGCCGCCGCTGACGGTCAGGCCCACGACCTCGGAGCCGCCGGGCAGCGCGAGGACGGTGTCCCCGTCGCCCGCGAACGTGGTGAAGTCCCTGCCGGCGAAGCTCTCGATGCGCACAGGAACATCGGCCTCGAACGCCCCGACGTACGTGCCCGGGCACACCAGCAGGACCGAGCCGTCGGCGGCCGCGACGAGCGCGTCCTGGAGGTCGTCGAACGTGACGGCGCCGTCCACGGTGACGAGCCCGTCGTCCGTGGTGCGCAGGCAGTCGACGACCACGCCGTCGCACAGCTCGGGAGCGCCGGGGTACACCGCGGCATCTCCGTCGTCGCAGTCGGCGTCCGCCGGGGAGCCGTCGCCGTCGGCGT
This sequence comes from Klebsiella pneumoniae, assembly GCA_945882675.1. GTDB lineage: Bacteria > Myxococcota_A > UBA796 > UBA796 > CANLGQ01. The sequence goes on from CAMCWU010000008.1 coordinate 6,234, forward strand.
CCACGCCGGGGACGGTCGGCTCCGGCGGATCCGTCTCCTCGACCGTGTCATCGACGTCGGTGTCGGTGTCCGTGTCCGCGGCGTCCGTGTCCGGGTCCTTGTCGCCTTCGTCCTCCTCCCCGCACGCCGCGAGGAGCACCACCCAGAACGCCATCATCCGTCCGTCGAGCCGCATATACGACCTCCCGCACCTGGGATGTCGACACGGGGCGGAACGGATCACGTCACGTGCGGATGCCGACCCAGACCACGTGGGTCCGCCCTTTTCCGGGGCGGTGGGTGGTCACGGTGAAGCCCGCCTTCGTGAAGCGCACGGGGAACGCCGGGTCCGGGTCCTCTCCCCACACGGCGAGGGTCCCGCCGGGCGCGATCGCCGCGCGCGTCCGGAGCAGCGCCTCCGGCCCCCAGAACGGGTCGTTGCGGTACTGGGTGGCGGCGTGCGGCCCCTCGTACAGATCGAGGAGGATCGCGTCGTATGCGCCGCGGTCGGCCGTCGCGATCACCTTCGCGACGTCGCCCGTCACCACGGTGACGCGCGGGTCGTCCACCGCGCCGTTCGTGAGCGGGCCCAGCACGCCGCGGCACCAGCCCACGATCGTCGGGTCGAGCTCCACGACGGTGACGGCCGCGGACGCCGGCAGCACGTCCAGCGCCGCCCGCAACGTCAGGCCCATCCCGAGCCCGCCCACGAGGACTCGGCCCCTGGCGCCGATCCGCGCGCACCCGAGCGTCGCGAGCGCCTGCTCCGACCGCTGGGAGACCGAGTTCATCAGCACGCGGCCGCCGATCGAGAGCACGATCTCGCCCTCTGCGCGCTGCCGCAGCTCGAGCAGGCCTTCCGGCGTGGGGGCGGTGTCGAGGATCTTCCAGCGCGAAGTCATGCGCCCGGGTTATCGCGGGAAGGTCGCGCCGTCCCGCGGGGTCGGCGCACCCGGAGGTCCCCATGCGCCTGCTTCCCCTCTTCCTCCTCGTCGCGTGCGCGGTCGAGGCCCAGGACGTCCGCAAGCCCGGCCAGCCCACCACGCCGATCGACGAGACCGAGCCGCCGATCCCGACCACGGACACCACCGAGCCCGGCACCACGCTGCCGACGGATCTCGAGCGCTTCATCGGCAGCGCGTGCGCCACGGACGCCGACTGTCACGAGAGTGGCGTGTGCATGCTGGATATCGAGGGGTTCCCGCAGGGAATGTGCACCGAGCCGTGCGACCTGACGTGTCCGGATGCGGTCGGCTTCCCGACCACCTTCTGCGCGAGCGTCGAGCGCATGCCGGACGTGGCGGCGGACCTCTCGGACGGGCTGTGCACGTCGCGCTGCGACTTCTCGGCGTTCCCCGGGACCGGCTGCCGGGACGGCTACGGCTGCGCCGTCTCGGATCGGTACGGCGACGACGGCGTCGAGGGCTACGCCTGCCTCCCGGACCTGCCGAGCGAGCTGACGGACTGCCTGCAGGACCTCGTCGACCGCGGCGTCGGCTTCGAGACGGCGGTAGTGGCCGATTCCTCGCCTGCCGACCACCCGGAGCTCACCTGCCACGTGGAGGACCCCGTGAAGGTCCACACGCCGCTGCTCGGCGTGGTGATCGGGTTCAACGTCGACGATCCGCCGTCGGTGCTCATGGCGTGCACCGGGGCGCACGCGCTCGCGGACACGGTGGAGGACGTGAAGCCGGACGGCATCGTCGGGATCTCGCACATGGGGACGTACGTGTGCCGGACGATCTCGGGATCCGATAGCCTGTCCCGGCACTCTTTCGGGGACGCGATCGACATCGCGGGCTTTCAGCTCGCGGACGGGACCGAGTGGACCGTCCTCGACGCCTGGGAGGACGGGGACACGTCGCCGGAGACCGACGGCGGGATCTTCCTGTACGACGCCGTGCATCGCTGGGACGACCTGGACATCTGGAATATCCTGCTCACCCCCGAGTACCACGCGGCGCACGACAACCACTTCCACGTGGACCTGACGCCCGGGTCGGACTTCCTCGGGCTCCGGTGGGCGATCGCGCCGCGCGGTGTCGCGCTCGAGGGCATCGAGCCGCACGACGCGCCGGCCACCAGCGCGCCGTGACGTGATCGGGCGCGCGAAACCCGCCGGCGCCGTGTAAGAGTTATCTGTAACCTTCCGACGACTCCCCACGTCCGGAGATCCCCATGTCCAGCCGCCAGCGCAGCAAGACGCCAGACCAGCAGGCTCCCGGCGTAGATCCCGCACAAGAGGTCCAGCCGGCCGCGAATGTGCAGAGCCAGGGCAACGCCGCCAGCGCGCCCGCCCCGGCCGCCGCCGATCGCGGCACTCCGACGCTGGACGCCGCCGGCCAGGAGGAGGAAGCGCAGACCCAAGAGGTCGCGGGAGAGGAGTCGGGAGGCGGCTTCGCGTCGGCAGTCCCGGACGCCGCGCCGGGCGGGGACGCCCCGGGCGGCGGGGCTGGCGCGCCCGCGGCGGCGGACGCGCCGGTGGACGCCCAGGGCGGGGAGGGCGGCGGGGACGCGCAGGGCCAGGACGTCGCTGTCGCGGACGCAGACGTCGCGATGCAGGAGGGAGGCTCGGCGCCGGCCGGTGACGCTGGCGGCGGCGGCGGTGGCGCCCCGGCGGGCCCTGGTGGCGGCGGTGGCGGTGGTGGCGGCGGTGGCGGTGGTGGTGGCCGCGCGGTGACGCGGACGGAGCCCGTCGCGGCGGCCGCCGTGCCGACCGTGGGGTTGAACCGGGGCTTCCAGGTCGGGACCCCGTCGCTGACGAAGGAGCAGACCGCCGGCGTCACGCAGCAGACGGGCCGGGACCCCGCGGCGCACCAGGCCGCGGCGAACGCGGCGCTCGGGTCGCTCCGCAGCACGATCGAGGGCTTGCAGGCGGCGATCGCGGCGAAGGCGGACGGCCTCGCGGCCCAGGTGGCGGGCGCGCTCTCGGCGCTCTCGGCGGAGGTCCAGGGCGGCATCGCGACGGGCGTGGGCGGGCTCGGCGCCACCTACGACGGCGCGCAGGCGGCGGTGGAGGGTGCGCGCGCCGCGGCCCACACGACGGTGGACGGATCGGCCGCCCAGGCGGTCTCCCAGCTCGACACGAGCCTGACGACCCACAAGGCCACGCTCGCCCAGACCTGCGTGACCGCGCAGGAGCAGGTGCGCGGGCTCGAGGCCCAGTGGATCCAGCCTTTCACTCAGCTCGAGAGCACCCACGCGGCGCGGTTCGCGGCGGCGGCGACCGCGGCGGCGGGCCAGGTGACCGCTTCGACCGACCAGATCGCGCAGTCGTTCGCGGGCGGCGGCGGCAGCGCCATCGAGCAGTGCAAAGGCGAGAAGAAGGTGAAGGCCGCGCGCGAGCTCGTCACGCGCGGCGCGGACCGGATCCGCACCCAGGGCCCCACGCGGGCGACGTCGGCGATCCAGGGCCTGGGACACGCGAGCCTCGTGAGCGGGTTCATCGCGCCGCTGGTCACGCGCGTCGGCACATTCCAGACGGACGGGGACGCCGCGCTCACCCGCGCCTCCGACACCGCGAAGACGGAGGTCGAAGCTGGACGCGTGGCGGCCCACACCCGCATCGACGAGGACGCGGCAGCCGCGACCACCGCGTTCGACGCCGATCGCGTGAGCTCGGAGGCCGACTTCGACCTCGCGGGCGACCAGCTCGAGGGCGACCTCGCCACGAACATCTCCGAGCAGGACGCCCTGTTCGACGAGACCGCGGCCTCCCAGAACGACGGCTACCGCGCGTTCGCGGACAGCTTCGGCGCGCAGCTCGACCGCATGCCGTTCCTCACGGCGGACCGCGCCAACTCGCTCGTCGCCGATCAGCAGGCGGCCCTCGCGAACCTGCACACCGGCAACGTCGGCGCGCTCGACCGCCTCGCGACCGACACGCAGGCGCGGATGACGGACGAGATCCGAGCCGGGGTCGCCAACCTCGGGCAGATGCAGGTCCAGACCGGGGCAGAGGTCGACGCGAAGCGCGACGAGAAGGTCGCTGCAATCAACGGGATCGCGACGTCCTTCGGGACCTCGCTGACGACGACCGCCGCCGCCGTGACGACCGAGATGCAGGGTTGGACGGACCCTCTCGGCGCGCGGACGGGCGGGTACGTGACCCAGGTGCAGGCGGAGCTCGAGCTCCGGCGCACGGCGTCGGACACGAACCTCACGGGCCAGCTCGCGACCTACCAGCAGGAGCTCAACGGGGAGGTCGCGGGGTTCGCGGCCCATATCGACCCAGCGCCCGCTGCTGCCGCCGTGGAGCCCCAGCTCCGCGAGATCTGCAGCCAGGCGTACTCGGCCATGCACGGCATGGGCACGGACGAGAACAAGCTGTTCAACGCCTTGCGCGCCTGCGATAGCGGCGTGATGGGCAACGCGGTCCGCGAGATGTGGGTGCGCGCGTTCCCGAGCTACGGGAGCTTGGACGCCTATATCCGCGACGACTGCAACGACAGCGAGCAGGCGATCGCGTTCGGGTACCTCTCGGGCAACACGGCGGCGACCGCGCGCCTGGAGCTCGAGTACAACATGAACTGGTACGGAGACGACGAGGCCCAGATCGAGGCCGTCCTCCGCAGCCTCTCGCCCGAGCAGCGCACCACGCTCCGCGGGGACGCGCAGTGGGCCGCGACGAACCAGCGCCTGCAGGACAACCTCGGCGGGACCGACCTGAACGTCACGAACGCGCTCGTCGTCGGCAACGACGCCCGCGCCGACGCCTACCGCCTGCGCGACGCCATCAACGCCGCGCGCGTCGGCGGCGACAACGACGCGCTGCACACCGCGCTCGCCGGCATGAACCCGGAGCGCCGCGCCCAGATCGCGCAGGAGTTCCACAACGTCCAGCAGGGCGTGGCCGCGACCGCCACGAACGTCGCGCCCGTCGACCAGCAGGCCGCGTACGACGAGCTCGTCACCTTCGCGACGCGCGACGTCACCGTCGCCGAGGGCACCGAGTACGAGCGTACGAACACGATCACCGGCGCGAACCGGGATCTCGCCGGGGCCCTCATCCGCGAGGGCAACGACAGCATGGGCGCGGACGTCGCGCGGTACGAGTTCGAGCGCACCCGCTCCGGAGGCCCGAAGGAGGCCAATCTGGAGACCGCGCTCTACATGAGCTCCGCCGACCAGGCCGCGCTGCGCGACCCCCAGAGCCCCGACCACGCGGCCGCCGTCGAGCGCCAGCGGAGCCGCTCCGCCGACTTCGACGCCGCGTGGCAGCGCCAGTACGGCCAGACGGTGAACCAGAACGCGCCGGCCAACGTACAGGACGCCCTGCGGGGAACCTACGCGAACGCCGATAACGCGCAGACGGAGATCCAGGCCCACCAGTTCATGCTCCAGGACGGCACGAACAGCCCGCGCGTCGTGGCGGCCGTCACCCAGCTCTCGATCGACGGGGCCGGCACGAGCGACGAGCGCCTGACCCGCGTGTGGTCGAGCCTGACGCCGCGTGAGGCCGACGAGGCCCGCACGCTGTGGGAGCGCGATCACGGCAACGGCGAGTCGCTCGACTCGCGGCTCTTCGGCGGCACCTTCTCGGAGCTCTCGGGCGACGAGGCCCTCGACCAGCGGCGCCGGATGCTCGGCGACAGCCAGTACTTCACGGGCGAGTACGCCAGCCGGAACCTCGATCTCGCGCAGCTCGAGTACAACTCGACCCTCGGCACCGAGGGCGGGATGCTGAGCGTCGGCGGGGACGAAGCTGCGAACCTCCAGCAGCACCATACGGAGCTCCAGGGGCTCATCGCGCAGGTCCGCTCGGCGAACCGCGGGCAGGCGTTCGGGCCGGACGGGAACTTCCTCGGCACGCCGGTCCAGTACGAGCGGTACCGCGAGCTGTGCGCGTTCGTCGGGATCAACGCGGTGCTGTACCGCGAGCGGCAGGACTCGGTCGTCAGCGCGATCACCACGGGTATCGCGATCGTCGGCGCTGTCGCGGCCATCATCCTCACGGGTGGCGCGGCGACGCCCCTCATCGCGGCGGCGGTGGCGGCCGGCACGGGCGTGGCGTCCATGGCGGTGAACGCCGCGCTCAAGGGCGGGCGGTACGGCTGGGAGACCGCCGCTGTGGACCTCGGCGTCACCGTGGTGAGCGCTGCGACCGCCGGGGCGGGCGCGTACTTCAACGGGCTGAACAAGGGCGCGGACGACGTTGCCCGCGGCATCTTCAACAGCTCCACGCGGCTCGGCCAGGCGAGCGGGCGGGCGACCGTCGCGTTCGGCTCGGGGTTCGTGAACTCGGGCTCCACGACGGCGATGAAGGACGCCACGTGGACGAACGGCGTCAACGCCGGCATAGCGAACGTGGGCTACACCGGCCTCCGGGGCGGCGCGGCGAACGCAGCGGGCAGCTTCGCGGCGGACGGCGTGAAGGCCACGTCGTGGGGCGGCCGCCTCACGCAGTCGAACGGCTACCTCGGGCGCGGTGTCGGGAACTTCGCGGCGAACGCCAGCTCCGGCGTGGCGTCCAAGTCGACCGAGCTCGGCATGGACGCGTCCACCGGCCGGTTCAAGGGCGAGTTCATCGACGCCGTCGGCCAGATCAGCCTGGAGGGCCTCAAGAGCGGCGGCCAGGGCTTCCTCGAGGGCGCGGCGGAGGTCCGCACGGACCGCGTGCGGGCCGCGCAGGCGCAGCAGCCGCCGGTCACGCCCCCCCGTGGGCCGCCGATCCCGGGTGGCCTCCCGGATCCCGGTCCCGCGGGCCCCGTGGTCGTCGCGGGCGCGGCGGTCGCGGGCGGCCCGCCGCCTGCTCCGGGTGGTGACGTCGAGTCGCGGACCGTGCAGCGCACTCAGGCGGATCCGGAGGTCCAGCGCGTCGTCACGAATGTGCAGGAGACGGAGGCCCGCGCGCAGGCCCGCCTCCAGACCGAGGATCAGACGCAGTCCAGCGCCATCGGTGCTTTGAACACCCGGATCGAGGCCGGGACGCAGCAGTCGCCGGACGGGACCGTCTCCTCGACGGTCACCCGCCCGGAGGCGCAGGGCCAGCTCGACCAGGCCGAGTCCAACGTCCGCCGGACCGACCAGCAGGTCGTCGCGGACGCGCAGGCCGCCCACACGGAGGCCCGCACCGTCATCGAGGCCACCGAGAGCCGCACCCGCGGCGAGGTCGTGGCGGAGGACACCCAGCTCACCGCGCCGCGCCCGGTGGCGCCCGCGGAGACGGCTCCCGTTGCACCGGTGGCACCGGTGGCACCGGCCGTGGCGCCGCGGCCAGCTCCCGTAGCCCACGCCGAGCCGGTGGACCTCGCGACCCAGGGCGGGCGCCAGCTCGGCCTCTCCGACCCCCAGATCGCGACGATCCGTGGCTTCGACGCCGAGCAGATGCAGAAGTTCCAGGCCGCCGTGCAGGGCGGCGCCCAGTTCGATGCCGCCGTCGTGGCCGCCCGCGCGCTGCCGGATGGTGCCTGGACGCCGACGACCGGCGCCGACGCCGCGAACGCCCGCGGACGGTACGAGCTCAACGCCGAGCAGCAGCGCGTCCTCGACATGCGCGAGGGGCTGCGCCGCGCGGGCGACTTCGAAGCGATCCAGCGCCTGGAGGCCGAAGTCGACCTCCCGCCCCAGCTCCGGACGCCGCACGACGCGTTCGCGCGCCAGTACCTCGCCGACGAGGCCGCCTCGACGAACTACGGCACCCACGCGGACGGACGCCCGGTCACGGCGGACGAGCACGCCGCCGCCGTCGCTTCGCTCCGCACCCAGCTCGACGCGAGCACCCCGAACCACGAGGCCGCGCTCGAGTCGCTCCTCGCGACGACGAACGAGAGCATCGCGGCGCGGGACCGCCAGACCAGCGACGGCGTCTTCGCGGCCGCGGAGCAGGGTGGCGGCACGGCGCGCATGGACGCCGTCATGGTGGGCATGGGGCTCTCGGGCACGGGCGCCGCGGCGAGCCGCCGGGACGCGCCCGATCGCAGCGTGATCGGCGTCGAAGCCCGCGCTCCGCAGCGCGAGGAGCTCGTCGGTCCGCGCCTCCCCGGTGACCACGGCCCGGCGCCGCAGGTCTCGGGCGAGCTCTGGCAGAACCTCGGCCACGGGCGCATGGGCCAGACGGCGGAGGACCTGCCGTTCGGCGGGACCGGCGCCCGGATCCAGCCCGCGGACGTCGCCGAGCACCCGTCGGCGGGCTTCGCTCGGAGCAGCGAGATGGCGCTCGCGATCGCCGGATCCCGCGACAGCTCCGGCGTCGGCACCGTCGCGACGGACGGCCCGCTCCCGCAGCTCCAGTTCCCCCGCGGCGCCGACGGCGCGCTCCCCGAGCGGATCGTGTCCCGGATGGACGTCCAGCAGGACGGCCGGACCGCCGCGATCGAGACCGACGACCTGTTCATCAACAGCGGGCTCGGCCCCGCGCGCGGCCTCACCGACGAGCACGAGGCCGCCCGGACCGGGCGCGCGGCCCAGATCACCGCGGACGACGACACCCACCTGCGCCAGCGCGGCCAGATGATGTCGGGCGAGCAGGCGCTGATGATGCGCCCAGAGGAGTTCGCCGGCCAGGACGTCCTCGGCATCGGCGGCGGCCCCACGTCGGTGTGGGCGATGGCCCACGCGCAGGCCGGCCGCGCGAACAGCATGGAGGTCGCGGGCTCGATGCCGCGGCCGACGGGAACCGAGGGCACGCGGCTCCAGGGGGTGGAGGCCCGGATCCGCGCGCTGATGGACGATGGCGTCCGCCTCGGCTCCGGCAGCGCCGACCCGCGCAGCCACGAGCTCGCGAACCTGCAGGCGCAGCACCAGAGCATCGTCGCCCGCCACGTCGCCGCCCAGGAGACGAGGATGGAGCTCCTGAATACGGAGCTGGCCGGCACTGGCCTCTCCGAGTCCGACCGCGCCGCGAAGACCGCGGAGCGCGACGGCATCTCGCGCGGCCTCGACCCCTTCGCCGGCAGCCGCGTCCACCGGAACAGCGAGTCGCTGCAAGGCGGCGAGATCCGCCAGCTTCAGATGGACGTCACCCAGGTCCGGCCGATGGACGACGGCAGCGGGAAGGTCGAGGTCTGGTACGCGGACGGCTCCACGCGCATCGTCGATCGGGTCATCCCGTCGATCGGCGCGAACCCGGACGCACCGGGCGGCGTGAACCACATGCTCGCGAACCTGCAGCCGGACGTGCGCTTCCGCGTGATCCTGGAGGGCGGCCGCCCGGTCGGCTTCGAGAGCATCCCGCCCGGCATCCGCATCGCGGGCGCGGCGGCGACCGGCACGCTCGGGACGCCTCCGGCGGCGCTCCAGCGCTCGCCCGGGCCGAACCCCCAGACCCGGCTGACGCCGCAGGAGGTCCAGGATTACATCGCCGGCGTGCGGGCCTGGGCGGATCGCCCGGAGATCGACGCGAACAGCCGGGGCATCGTGCCCGGCATCGCGAACGTCGGGTCGAACTCCGCGCTCATGCAGCAGCACCAGGCGAACGCGGCTACGGACGTGATCGTCGAGGACTTCGCGCGGCTGCAGCGCGAGGGGCTGCTCACCGACGCCGATGGTGACTACATCGTGGCGGGCAGGGACCCGCGCGAGATGCGCGAGCGCCTGGCCGAGCGCGAGCGCGCCGCCCGCGCCGCCAGGGGGGGCACGTGAGCGACGACGGGAAGGAGTGGGACGCCCCTGCGTTTCCCGGCGGGCGGCTCGACGTGCGAACCGCGAACGAGGCGAACCTGTTCGTGGACGTCCAGCGCGGCGCGCCGATCGACACTCGGATCGACGGCGACACCTTCCAGATCCTCGCGGAGACGCCGGAGGGCCGCCGGCTGTTCTCGTTCTGGCTCCAGGGCGGGAACCCGCCCGACGCCGCGGACCTGGGCGACGGGACGAGCACCGCGCTGACCCCCCTCGACCTCGTGCTGTTCGGGAGCCGCGTCGAGCGCGAGCTGCCGGATCCGCCCGCTCGGACGCGCCATCACGCGCGCCGCCTGCACCTCGGGGCGTCCGCGCTGCGACAGGCCGCGCGCTTCGCGGGTGACGGGGACGCGCTCCCGGAGTCGGCGTTCGCCGGGCCCATGGGCAAGCGGATGTACCTCGACGATCCCGATCGGTTCCAGAAGGCGGCGCTGCTCGCCCAGGCGGACCGCCTGGATGCGCTCGCGGCGCAGTGGGCGGCGCGGTGACCCCGGCCGACCTGTCGGTCCTCCCGGCCCGCGACGCCGGCGACGCGGCCCGCTGGGTGGCGCTCAAGGGCTTGTCTCCCGAGCTCGCTCGCCAGGACGCGGGGCGCGACGGCGTGGTCACCTGGACGATCCCGCGCTGGGACGGGCCGGATCTCTCGATCCGCTTCGTGTACACCGGCGGCGACGGGCCGACGAAGCTCCTCTCGGTGCCGGACCTCGTAGATCTGGCGGTGCGCCTCGTGCGGTCGGTGCCCACGCGCCCGCAGGGCCTGGGGGCCGCGCTGCTGCACACGACGCTCCGCGCCATCGACGCCGCGCGCGCATGTCGAAGGGAGATCCGTCGCTTCCCCGATCCCGGGATCGACGTCGCGGAGCTCGACCGGGTGGACGGCCTGCTCGACCGCCTGTGGGAGGACGTCGCGGCTGCGAGCGCCGCGTCGGTGCCGTTCGCGGCGGACGAGATGACCCTGCCGGGCTCCAGCTTCCGGCTCCCGCCGGGGACGGAGCTCCGGACGCCGCCGTACCCGACGATGGCGCTGGGCGACCTGCTCGAGCGCGGCTGGGGCCTCATCGACGACCACCTGCCCGATCGGCCGCAGCTCGGCCTCCTACGCCACCCTCAGGGCGCCGTGCTGGAGGTCCACGTGCCCCTCGACGGCGTGGGGGAGTCGATGGTGGTGGAGCAGCGCCTGGTCGAGGGCCTGGACGCCATGTGGGCGTGGGCGACGTACGGGTTCGACCTGGGCGACGAGCTGGCGGCGAGCCTCGGGCGGTCCCTCGCGCCGGGGCGCCAGCTCAAGGACGCGCTGACGGACGGGCTCGACGGCCACGTGGCAGACGCCCGCGCGATCGCAAGGTTTGACGCCGGTAACGACCGGGTGCTCCGCATCGCGCTCGTCGAGCAGGCGCAGCCCCGGCGGCGCTCGTGCTGCCTCGCGCTGGTGACGGACGTGGGCGACCAGCTCCTCGGCGCGCACCTGCTGCGCGGGCCCGGGGGCTTCGACCAGCTCCTGCGCACCCTGCACCGGGTGGCCGTGGCGGCCGATCCGGCGCTCGCGACGATCGGCCGCAAGCTCGACGAGACGGACGGCCTGCGCGCGATCCTCGGGCGGCTGCTCCTGCCGGGCGCGGACTCGGCGGCGTGGGTCGCGAGCGTGCTGCCGCGCCCCGGAGACGCCGCGCAGGCGTTCCGCCCGGAGGTCGCGTCGGGCGTGGAGGCGTCGGTCCTGGCCCTCCGGGAGAAGCCGCCGAAGGTCGAGCTCCGCGAGGCGATCGATCTGACGGTGTCGACGGTCGAGGAGCTCGGCGGCCACAAGGAGTTCCCCGGGGCGTACGCCGAGCTCTCGCGATACCTGGTCCCAGGCCGCCTGTGGGCGACGTGGGTGATGCGCGACGCCGGCGCGCCCAAGGGCGTGCGCTACGACGGGCTCGTGCGGCTCGACGACCGGTGGGTGTGGTTCCCGAAGCCGTGGCGGATGATCGCTCACGACTAGGGGAACCGCCGCCCACCTGTGACAGCAGCGGCGGCGCCTAGCGGCGGCGGCTCAGGAGCGAGAGCAGGTTCCAGAACAGGACCAGCAGGCCGAGCGTGATCTTGTACGAGCCTTCCACCCAGGCGGTGGTGGGCATCTCGTGCATGACCAGGTTGAGCTGGTAGAGGAGCCCCGCCGTAGAGATCACGACGAACGCCGCGGAGATCACGATTCCCAGGATGCCGCCGACGGGCCAGACGATCGTGAGCAGCATGACGCCGAGCATGGGCAGGCCCGCCATCATGATCGCGCCGCGAACCATGGAGAGGTCCTTCGGGCCGGACATGAGCCAGCCGAACATGCCGAGGGCGGTCAGGCCGGTCAGCGCCATGGCCTGGAAGATGATGGTCAGCGGGTTCATCCCGTCCTGCGCGGCGACGCTGGCCGCGACGAGGAGCATGTACCCGAGCGCGATGCCCTGGCTGACGGAGCCGCCGAAGAAGCCCGCGAGCTTCGTGCCGCGCGAGCCGTCTCCGTTGACCATGCCGCCGAACACGAAGTTCGTGAGGCCCCAGCTCCCGAGGATGATCGCGAGCGAAGCCGGGCGCGTCATGAGCACGGGCGTCATGGCGATGGCGAAAGAAGACACGATCGCCGCGACGGCGGACGTGCTCAAGCCGGCGAGGGTGAGGCCGCCGACCTTGCGGAGGAACGCCGAGCGCTCGGAGAGCGGGGCGTTGGCTGCGGGGGTGGCCCAGACGGACGACATGATGGGTTCTCCTGTGCCGCATCAGCGTAAGCACGTTCGGCGCGTGTGGCGAGCGGGATCGATCTACGAAGAACTTCGTTGACGATCTACGAAGAGCTTAGTACTATGGGGACATGGGAGCGGGAATGGAAGATCGGAGCCTGACGGAGGGCGAGGCGGAGGTCATGGAGGCGCTCTGGGCGCTGGGCGAGGGCGGGGTGCGGGAGGTCCTCGACGGGCTGACCCCAGGCCGCGATCTCGCGTACACGTCGATCGCCACGTGGCTCAAGATCCTCGAAGGGAAGGGGTTCGTGGCGAGCCGCCCGGACGGCCGGCGCCTCGTGTACACGCCCACCCTCGCGCGGGAGGACTACCTCGAGCGGAGCGTGCGGAAGCTCACCACGCGCTGGTTCGGCGGCGACGCGCTCTCGGTGCTTCGCCAGCTCGTCGACGGTGGGCTGTCCGAGTCGGATCTGGGCGAGCTGCGGCGCATGGTGGACGAGAAGCTGGGGAGGAAGCCATGATGACGGCCCATCTTCTCGCGGTCGCGACGTGGGCGCTGGTCGCCGGGCTGGACCGGGCGGGCGTGTCGGCCCGGCGGATCTCCATGCTGGCGCGGGGCTGGCTGGTCGCGGCGGTCCTCGTGTGCGCGGCGCCTTCGCTCGCGCCGGAGACATGGGCACCCGTGGCGGCGGCGTCGTGGGCGCCGGACATCTCGCGGATCGTGGTCGATCGCGTCGGATCCTCGGCGATGGCGACGGCGGCCGCTCCGGTGTGGGATGTCCCGTGGCTCGCCCTGGGGGCGATGGTCGGCACCGCGCGGCTGGGGCTCGGCGTGTGGGCGCTCGGACGCCAGCTCCGCGGATCGGTGGCGCTGCGGCGGTATCGTGGCGTAGAGGTGCGGGTGGCTCCCGGGATCGGGGCGGCCGCGGCCCTCTGGACGCCGTTACGGAGCTTCGTGCTCCTCGATCCGCGTACGGCCGCTGACCCGGTGGACGGGCCCATCGCCATCCGCCACGAGGCCACCCACCACCGCCACGGCGACGCCGCGTGGGCGTGGGCGTGGGCCCTCGCGGGGGCGCTCCTGTGGCCGAACCCGTTCGTGGGTGCCCTCGTCCGCCGCGTCCGCTCCGTCGAGGAGGTCGCGTGCGACGAGGCCGTCGTCCGCCGTGTCCAACCCAGGCTCTACGCCGATTCCCTGCTGCGTGCGGCCGCTCTGGCGCGCCCGCTCCCCCACGCGCCGCTCGCGGCGTTCCCCACCGATCTCCACAGGAGGCTCACCGTGCTCACCACCCCGCCCCGCCGCTCCGTCCCGCTGATCCCCGCGTTCCTCCTCGGTATGTGCGCGCTCCTCGGGACGGTCGCCGTCGCGGGTCCGGCGCCCTCGGGCGAGTCGGCGGCGCTCCACGACATCACGTCCTCGGCCAAGGGCCGCGCTTTCTACCGCCAGGGCATCGCCAACCGGGCGCAGTGGTCGGATCTGGTCGATGGCGCGCTCGCGGACGCCGGAATGCCGGCCTGGCTCGCCGCGGTCCCGCTGGTGGAGTCGGGGTACACGAACCTCGGCGCGCCGGATGACGCGAAGTACGGCCCGGGCGGGTCGCGCGCGCCCGGGATGCCGGGTCGCGGCCTGTGGATGTTCATCCCGGCGACCGCGCGGACCTACGGCCTCCAGGTCGACGACACCGTGGATCAGCGCTTCGATCCCGTGCTCGAGACCGCCGCGGCCATCGAGCTGCTCACCGATCTCCACGCCGAGTTCGGCGACTGGGACCTCGCCCTCGCGGCGTACAACGAGGGTCCGACCGTCGTGCGCGCCGCGATCGAGAGCGGCGGCACGCGCGACGCCCTCGCGCTGCACCGCGCCGGCCTGCTGAACCGTTATGTGGCGGAGGTCCACGCGGCGGCCGCGATCCTCGCGCGCCCGGAGCTCGTCGACTGAGGCTTCAGTGTTTCCCGTCGTCGGCAACTTCGGGGGGTTCGAGCTCCACACCTGGGGGCTCCTCGGAGCGCTCGGCTTCCTGGTCGTGGCAGGCGGCGGGCTGATGCGCTGCCGGCAGCTCGGGATCCGGCTGGAGCACGCGGCGGATGCGCTCATCGCCGTGGGCGTCGCCGGAATCCTGGGCGCGCGGCTCCTGTTCGTGCTGACCGTGGGCGGCGCCGGCCTGCTCGACCTGCGCTCCGGCGGGGCCTCGTTCTTCGGGGCGGTGATCGCCGGGATCCCGGCGGGTACGCTCGTCGCGCGCTGGCGCGGGCTCCCGATCGGGTCGACGTGGGACGCGTTCTGCTCGGCGGTGCCGTTCGGGTTCGCGCTCTCGCGGGTCGGATGCCTCGCCGCCGGCTGCTGCTACGGCGCGCCGACGGATCTCCCGTGGGCGGTGGCGCTGCACGGCGATCTGCGGCATCCGACGCAGCTCTACGAGGCGGGGTGGCAGCTCCTCCTCGGCATCGCGCTCAACGCGCAGTGGGGCTCGTTGCGGCAGCGGCCGGGGACGCTCACGCTGCTCTGGGTCCTGGGCACGGGAGCGGGCCGCCTCGTGATCGAGGTCGTCCGTGGAGATCCGGGGCGCGGCGCGTGGGGGCCGCTCTCGGTGCCGCAGTGGATCGCGCTCGGGCTGGTGGGGGTCGCGGCGGCGGGGCTGGCGCGGGCCCGGCGTTAGCATTCGACGGCAGTCTCGACGTCGAGACGAGGGTCAACCCGGCGTTGGTCCATTTGGGGGGCTCGAACCGGTGCCCGGCTGGCAGGGCTCCGGTCCGTGCGCTCGTCACGACAAGGCGGTTAGCAAACCTCCAGGGCGGTGTACGATACGGATGGCGGAGGTACCGTGCTGCTCACCATCCTGTTCATGGGGCCTGTAGCGGTCGCGACCCCTCTCGTCCTGGACGTCCCGGTGGAGTACTCGGCCGCACGGCCGCTCGCTGTCGCTCGAGCCGAGCTCGCGCTTCGGCACCACTGGCTGACCGCGTACGAGGATGTCCAGCTTCTGCGCGACGAGGATCGCGTGATGATCCACCCCGCACGGGACGGTGCGGTCGCGACCTATGCCGGCGCGGGGGGCGTGATTCACCTGGAGTACGACTCCGAGGACACCGTGCAGGCAGTGCTCGAAGCCCTCGTGGCGGCGCACGCGGCCGCGGACAACCCCGGACGTTTCGAGGTCGTCGCGGTCGAGGACACCTGGGTGATCCGACCCGCGACCGTCCAGGACGCCGCGGGCGCCTGGGTTCCGGCGGCTCGACCCCTCGATACCCGGATCACGCTGAAGTGCGATGGCGTGGACGCTTGCACGCAGTCCATCATCGAAGCGCTCACCGCGGCCGGCTTCCCCATGGGCCACGACTTCGCGGTGTACTATGACGAGTCGCCCTGCGCGATCTCCGCGGTGGACGAGCCGGCGCGTGACGTGTTGTACCGGGTCTCCCGGTGCAGCAGCCTCCGCGAGCCCGACCGCGGGCTCCACCTCCGCTGGAGCCTCTACGCTGGAGCGATGGGGGGCTGGATGTTGAACCGGGCGCTCGTCCAGCGCGACATCTGGGCGTGCGGGTTCGACCCGCCGGGTGCGACCGGGGAAGGCGCCGAGCTCGACCCGGTCACCGGACGAACGGTGTGGAAGCCGCTGCCGAACCCGCTGTGCGACCGCGCGGTGGGCGACCAGGATCGCTGGCCGAGTGACGTTCGCAAGTGACGCGCTCTCCGCGCGGGTGACTCACCGGCACGGCGGCCCCGCCTCCAACGGGAACCGCGACACCTCGGACCACCCCGCGCCCGCCCGCCACGTCCGCACGGCCAGGTGATCCGGGAAGACCGAGATCTTCACCGTCCCGTCCAGATCCGTTCGCCACGCCCGCACCCCGTGCGCCAGCAGCCGCTCCACGAGCTGCGCGTGCGGGTGGCCGTACCCGTTGTCGTAGCCGGCGCTGATCACGGCGAGCGAGGGGCGGACCTCGCACAGCCACTCGTCGCTCGTCGAGCCGCGGGACCCGTGGTGCCCGACCTTGAGGACCGGCGTCGGCCCGACCTCCCCGAGGAGCTGCTGCTCGCCCTCGATCTCGAGGTCGCCCGGGAGCACGAACGCGCTCCACACCTGCACGACCGACCGATCGTTGAGGTCCTTCGACGCGTATCCTGGCGCGGGCGCGAGCGCGTCGGCGTAGATCAGCGGGATCCCGCGCACCGCGGCGGCCTCCGCCACGGCTTCCATCCCCTCGAAGTCCCGGAAGGCGACGGACCGCGCGTCCATCTCCGCCAGGATCGGCAGCAACCCCCCGTAATGGTCGAGGTGCCCGTGCGATACCAGCAGATCCGGATCCCGCCGGCCCGTGCGGCGGAGCCAGCGCGCCACCGCGTCGCCGGGCGGCCCGCCGTCCACGAGCAGCCGCGTATGCGGATCTTCGAGGAGGATCGCGTCTCCCTGGCCGACCGCGAGGAACGTCGCCGTGGGGACCGTGGCGCGCTCCTCGAGGCCGAACGCCACGAGGCACGCGGCCATCCACGCGCGGGCCCGGGCCGGGCCCACGACCAGGAGGATCGCGAGGAGCAACGCGCCGCCCGGACCGGTGGCCGGGTGCCACGGCGCGACCGCCAGCGGCCCGAGGGCTGCGAGGAGCAGCCGCGCCCCCAGCGTGCACATCGACGCCGCGGGTCCCGCGAACGGATCCGGCGCGAACACGGCGACGCCTGCCAGCGGGACGAGGGCCGCGCCGAGCGGCAGCGCGACGAGATTGGCGGGCAATGCCAGCTTCGGGAGCTGCTGGAACCACCAGGCGGACGCCGGGAGCGTGCCGAGCGTCGCGCCGACCGTCGCCGCCGACGCGTCCACGAGCTTGCGCGCGAGCCACGGCGAGTCGAGCGGCAGCCAGCGTGTGACCTGCGGTCCGAGGCGGATCATCCCGATCATCGCCCCGAACGTGAGCTGCCACGAGGCCGACCCGAGCGCCGCCGGGTCCCAGCACGCGATCCCGGCCGCCGCGAGGCCCACCGGCACGAGCGGGTCCACCCCGCGGCCCGCGGCGCGGCCGAGCGCCACCACGAGCAGCCCGAGCGCCGCCCGCTGCGCCGGGACGGGCGCGCCCGCCACCACCGCGTACGAAGCCCCGATCCCGGCCGCGAGGAGCAGCGCCGGCCCGTCCGGGACGCCCCGCGGGAGCACGAAGGCCGCGAGCCGGACGCCGCGCCCGAGCGCCGCCGCCACGAGCCCCGCCAGCACGCCCACGTGGAACCCCGACACCGACAGCAGGTGGAGCGTGCCGGTCCGCCGCAGGATCTCCATCGTCTCCTCCGGCACCTTCGAGACGTCGCCGAGCGCGAACGCGGCGATCAAGCCGGTCGGATCGTCCGGGAGAATCCGCGGTTCCTGCGTGGGCCCGAGCACGCGGACGGCGTCCACGCGCACCCACGTGCGAACGCCCGAGAGCGCGGCTCCGCGCACCGGATCCGGCGCGCCCGGGAGCACCACGCCGGGGTAAGGCCCGGCGTCCCCGCGCGCCACGACGTCCGCGCCGGGCGGGGGCGGGCGCTCGGGGAAGATCAACCGCACCCGCCCGCGAGCGGGCGCGCCGTCCACCAACCGCACGTCGATGTCCGCGGACCGCCCGACCGCCGCGCCGGCGACCCGCCCGTCGATGCGGACCGGCCCCACGAGCGCCGGCCCGGGCGCGAAGCCGAGCGCCACCACCACGCCGAGCGCGAGCCCGCCGACGCCGACCGGCACGTGTCCGAGCCGCCAGCGCGCCGGCTCCTCCACGCGCGGCCGCACGACGCACCCCACCATCGCCGCCGCCACGACGACCACGCGCCACGCGGACGCCGGCCCATCGGCGTGCGAAGAGAGCGCGACGCCCGCGACGATCGCGGCGCACAGGAAGGCGAGGGGATGCATGGCCGCACGGCATGCAAGGCCCGTACCGCCAATCTATCCAGCTTTGACCGTCCACCGACCGACGGACGTCCGTCGACTTCCGTCAGCCGCCGCCAGCGGGCCCGTCAGCCGCCGAAGCCGTCGAAGTACTCCTTCACGGAGTCGCGGTAGCCGGGCGGGATCTCCTCCTCCGTCAGCGCGCGCGTCGCGGCGTCGCGGTATCCGGCGGGGAGATCCAGGCGCGGCGCCGTGGCCTGCTCGTCCGAGCCGGTCAGGCGGACCGTGAGCTGGTCGACGTGGCCGGACTCGTCGAGCTGCCCGGGCGCCGACGCGATCTGGCCGCCCTGGCCCTGGTACGGCCGGACCGGCGCGTAGATCTTTTGGAAGTCGTCGGCGGTCTTGCCGCCGGTGCGGTCCGAGTTGCGGTCGGCGTCCTGATGTTCGGAGAGCGCGTCGGACTCGCCCTCGTCCTCCCAGGTGTGGCCCTTTCCGGCGTTCGCGGGCCGCTCTCCGGGGCGGCCTTCGCCTTCGCCTTCGCCGTCGCCATCGCCTTCGCCTTCGCCATCGCCGTCGCCATCGCCTTCGCCGGGCTTCGGCTGGCCCTGGCCGTCTCCCGCCGGGGGCTTCTCGAGCGCGGACGCGGTGCGCTCGGCGGCGCCGTTGAGGCGCTGGGAGGCCTGGATCTGCTCGCGGCTCTGCTCGAGCTTCTCGCCGACGTCCCGCGCCTGCTGGAGCTGCTTCGCGAGCTCGCCCGCCTGCTCTGGCGTGAGGCCCTGCTTCCCGTCGGGGCTTCCCTTCGCCCCGTCCGCGGCCTGCTTCATGGCCTCGCCGGCCTCCTGCAGGCGGGGATCGGTGCTCTGCGCGAGCTGCTCGCCGGCCTGCTGCAGCGCTTCGGCGGCGGCGGCGCGCTCCGCGGGGTCCGCGCTCTGGAGCTGCTCCGCGAGCTTGCTCGCCTCCGTCGCGGCCTGCTCCATGTCGCCTTCTTCGAGCGCTTCCGCGAGATCCTGTGTCGCTGGGCTCTCTTTGAGCGCTTCGGCGGCCTTCTCCAGGTCCTCGAGCAGATCCTCGGCTTCCGCCCGCTCCTTGTCGCTGGCGGCCAGGCTCTCCTGGATCTCCTTCAGGCGCTCCGCGGCGGCCTCCGGCGTGATGGCGCCTTCCTGCATCTGTTCGGCGAGCTCTTCGAGAGCGTCGACCTGCTCCGGGAGCGCTATCTCCGGCGTGTCCTTGCGGATCTCGGCGATCCGCTCCTCGAGCGTCTCGCCTTCCGCCGCGAGCACGCTCGCGGGGTCCGACGGGTCGACCACTGCGACCGCGGGCGGCCGCCGGGGCACGAAGAACAGCCCGACCAACGCCAGGAGCGCCACGGGCGCCCACCGCAGCGTGCGCGGCATGCGCACCGGAAGCGCGCGGTCGAGCGGCGGCTCCGACGCTGCGAGCCGCCCGGCCGCGGCGAGTACGTCAGCGGACCGGGCGTCGTCGCGGTCCGCGAGCCCGAGGGCCGTCACCAGCACCTCGTTCGTGCCGAGCGCGCGATCCAGGAGAAACGCCGTGTCCCGGTCGTCTAGCGGCTTGCGCAGCAGCAGCGCCAGCGCGCCCGTCGCCGACGCGAGCAGTAGCGCCGCCACCGAGATGCCGGCCGCGATCGGCGTCGGGAGCCCGATCCCTAGCCGGAGCGCCGGCCCCACGAGCGCGAGCCCGAGCCCCACCCACACCCCGATCTCGAGCCCGCGCGTGGCCGCCCGCCGCCGCAGCCGGGCGCGTGCCCGCCCCAGCAGCAGCCGCACGGACGCGAGCGGGTCGTTCACGGCGTCACTCCTCGCGAAGCAGGTAGATTGCGCCGCCGATCACGATCTGGTCGCCGTGCCGCAGCTCGAACGGGGAGCCGTCCTCCGGCGCGGTCTTGAACCGGCCCTCGCCGCGCTGCTCGAAGAACTTCGCGAACGTCCCGTCGGGACGCCGGTAGTCGGCGAGGTAGTCGCTCACCCGGACTACGCCCTGATCGTACAGGAACGTCGCCGTGATCCCGCCGAGCTTCAACACGCGCGGCGTCGCGCGCGGCAGGCCCTTCGTCACGAGCGCCGCCGTCAGCGGATCGACCGCGTCGATCGCCACGAAGCGGGCGCGCGGGTCCGGCAGCCGGCGGTCCTCGCGCACCGTCAGGCGGATGCCGAAGTCCTCGTCTCCCCGCTCGTCGCGGCGGATGATGTCGATCACCCGGCTCTCGATCTCGTCATAGACGGGCTTCGACGGATCGTCCTGGTCGACGAGCAGCTCGCGCGGCGCCAGGATCTCGAGGCTCCCGCGACGCCCGCGCACCGAGATCTTGAAGTAATCCACGGCTTCGAACGTCTGGTCCGGCAGGATCCGGTTCTCCGGCAGGATCAGATCCGCGCCGGTGTGGTTCCCGCACACGGCGTCGCCGTTCACCATCCAGCCCGCGAGGACCAGGTGCATCGGCCGCCCGAGCTCGAACTGCGCGTCGCTGTCGGACGTGTACACGACCTGGCGGGACACGGGCAGCACCGAGCGCGCCACGGGCGAGAGAGCGATCGGCCCAGAATCGAGCTCCGTCGCGGGCTCTTCCGGCGGCGGGGGGGGCGGCGGGTCTTCGTCCACCCAGCCCGGCGTCATCGGCGTCGTGACCGCCATCAGCGGCGTCGCAGCGGTTTGCGGTGGCGGCTCCCAGCTCCCGGCGTTCGACCCCCACTGTGCCGAGGACAGCGGCGGAGCGGACTCGGGGCTCGACGTATACGAGGGCTCCACGAACGGCCCGTCGAGCGAAGGCGCCGGGCTCAGCGGCGGCGGCGGCGGCTCGTTCCCGCGGTCCTGCGGCAGCGGAGGCGGCTCCTCCTCGTCCGACGTGAAGGGCGGAACCGCGTCGTCGAGCGAGCTCTGGGACGGCACGTCGTCGGCCGACGTCAGCGTGGGGTGCTCGTCCGCCGTGCGGTCGAGGTTCGGCAGCGGGGGGATCGAGTCCCACACGGGCGCCGGCTGGAGCGACATGGGGCTCGGCAGCATGTCCCCGCGGGTCGGCTGGGACCCCGGGGGCCCGGGTTCCAGCGAAGGAGTCGGCGGCACCGAATCGTTCGGGAGCGGCGGCATGACGTCCTGGAAGGTCGCGGGCAGACCGGGCACGGGCGCGGGCGCGTCCTCGAGCTCCGGGAACGGGGTCGGCACGCTGTTCGTCGGCGAACCGCCATGGGCGACCGGCCAGGACACGCGGCCCGTCGGCTCGTCCCATGCGTCGTCGTCGTCCCAGCCGCTTATTTCCACCGCCGGGCCGGCGGCGGGCCGCTCGGGCTCGCGGGGGATCAGGTCGATCGGCTGGGTCGCCGTGTCGGGCTCTCCCGGTCCGGTCGCGAGGCCCGGAAGCTTGGGTTTATCGTCGAGCATCGGATCGAACGCCACGCCGAACGGCAGCCCGGCCAGCGTGTCCGTCGCGGGCAGCTCGGGAGGGAGCTCCGCCCGGGGGCGCGCGGGCGGGGGCGTTCCGCCCTGGTTGAACCGCGGCGCGGCCGGCGCCGAGACCATGAGGTCGCCCATCGTATTGAAGCTCACGTTGAACGTGATGTTTCCGATGAGCACGTCGTCACCCGGGAGGAGCGGCATCTCCTTCGGCTCGCTCTCGCTGGACGCGGGGTAGAGCGGCAAGATCGTGCCTTCGCGGCGGACGAAGACGTAGCAGTGGCGCGCTACGCACGCGACCTTCGCGGCTTCGCCTGCGAGCTCGAACTTCGCGTGCTCGGACGCCACCATGATCGAGTCGGTATAGAAGTTCGACTTCCGGATCTCACCCGAGCGCGCCCGGATCGTCGCGCCGTCGCCGACGGACGCCTTCCACATGATGTTGTCGTTGCGGACCTCGTCCGGAAGCGCCACGCGGCACTCGCGCGACCGGCCCACCAGATAGTCGTCTCCGAACGCCATGTACGTCGACGAAGCGGGGCGGCGGATCTCGCCGACGTACGGCCAGCCGTCGACCTCGATCACGCGGCGCAGGTCGCGATACTCGTACTTCTGGTTCCCGAACTCGATCACCAGGTCGCCGTCGAGCGCCATCTCGAGGTCGATCGGGCAGTGGATCCCGCTGATCGACACGCCGTCCACGTGGGCGACGAGCGCGACGGACTTCTTGCGGACCTGGAAGGTCGCCGCCTTCTGCTCGACCGCCGTCCCGAGCTCGCCGCCGAGGCCGAGGTAGACGTTGTAGCCGTCCATGAACGCGCCGAAGTGCACCTTCTGCAGGAGCGCACCGCGTTCCTGGAGCGTGAAGATGCGTTCGACGGGGGCGTCCGGGATGATCGTCTTCTTGCCGAGCCGCGGATCCGGCCGCTTCCGGGCCAGCAGCGAGTCGTCCAGCAGCATCGGCGGCGGCACCGACGGAGTCGGCAGCGCGGACGGCCCGAGCGAGATCTCCGGCCTGCGCGGCGGCGGCTCCGGCGTGACCTGGCTCGGTGGGTCGATGAGCGCGAGGACCAGGTAGGCGAGCGGCACACCCGCGCGCGTGGCCAGCGTCAGCACGCTCGCGCCGCCCTGCTGGGTGCTCGTGACCTGGTAGCGGTCCTGGAGGTCCGGGTTGATGATGTGGACGAAGCTGCCGTCCGGCGCCTGCTGCAGGCGGTAGACCGCGGCCTCCGCCAGCGCCGGGTGCTGGAAGTCGTCGAGCCAGTGGTTGCCGATCGTGAACAGGAGCTGGTCGTTGAAGAGCTTCCCGACCTCCTGGTAGCCGTCCCAGACGCCCGGCAGGTTCATGTGCACGGCGATGACGGGGTAGGACCCGCGCACCGGGCCGGTGTACAGGTTCGGCAGCAGGCCGGTGATGAACTCGCCGCGCTGGAGACCGAGGGTCTTCCCGTGCATTTCGGGCGAGCCGTCTACCAGGAAGCGGAAGCCGATCGGGCGGTGCGCGTACGGGCGCGCGAGGCCTTCACGCCGGCAGAAGTTGTCGAACTCCTGGGACAATCCGCGGCTCGCGACGGTGGTCCACGGCTGGCCGCTGATCGAGGTCGTGCGGCTCCAGTCCTCTTCCGACAGGATGATCAGGACGTCCGTGTAGGTGGCCGTCCCGTCCGCCTTCTCGGCCGCGACGTGGGTGCCGAGCCCGGTCCGGCGCTTGACGTAAGGTGACGTGAACCAGAGCAGGTTCGGGTCGACCACGAGGTCGCCGTCCGCCTTGTGGCGGCGCAGCCGGTAGTTGTAGTACGGGTTCGCGTCGTCGAGCGCGACCGCCGACGCCGAGTCGCCCGAGAGGCCGCGGGTCTGCTCCGACGCGAAAAGTCTTCCCAACAGCGGGGCCATCTGCCCATCTCCACGCGTGGCGCCAGTCTCGCCGGGACCGATCCGTACCCTGCTGGGACGGGTGTGGGCCACCGGTGCGCCGCAAGGATAGCAGGAACCGAACCACCTGGGGGTCTCCCGTGTCCGATGTCCGCCCGTTCCGCGCTCTCCGCCCCCGCGACGATCTCGCCGGCGAGATCATCGCCCCCCCGTACGACGTCCTGACGGACGCAGAGTGCCGGGAGCTCGCCCGGAACCCGAAGAACTTCGTCCGCGTCACCCGGTCGGAGGTCGATCTGCCGGCCGGCGCAGACTCGCACTCGGACGCCGCCTACCAGAAGGCCGCCGAGAACCTGCAGTTGTTCGTGAAGAACGGCTGGTTGGCCCCCGATCGCGAGGAGACGTACTACCTGTACGCCCAGACGATGGGGACGCACCGGCAGACCTGCATCCTCGCGGGCGCGTCCGTCGCCGAGTACGACGCGAACCTCATCGCGAAGCACGAGTACACTCGCCCCGACAAGGAGGATGACCGCACGCACCACATGGACGTGCTCGACGCCCAGGTGGGCCTCGTGTTCCTGGCGTACAACCCCACGCCCCGCCTCGCGGAGCTGGTCGCGCGCGCCGAGCGGACCCCGGCGTCCTGGACCGTCACGACGGAGGACGACGTCGTGCACGAGCTCCGCGCCGTCCCCGTGGAGCTGGTCGACGATCTCCGCCAGGCCTTCGCCGAGCTGCCGAAGCTCTACATCTGCGACGGCCACCACCGTTCGGCCGCTGCGTCGCGGATCGACCGGCAGCGCAACTCGCCGCTCACGAAGCACTTCCTCGCCGGCCTGTTCCCCGCGGACCAGCTCCGGATCATGGCGTACAACCGGCAGGTCAAGGACCTCAACGGCATCGCGGCCGGCGACTTCCTGGCGCGCGTGAAGAGCGCGGGCTTCGACGTCCGGGACGGCGGCCCCGCCAGCCCCGCGCACCGCGGCGAGATCGCCATGTATTTCCAGGGGAAGTGGAGCACGCTCACCCCCCAGGCGCGCCTGCGGTCGGACGACCCGGTCGCCGGCCTCGACGTGTCGATCCTGCAGGACAACCTGCTCGCGCCGCTGCTCGGGATCGAAGATCCCCGCCGGTCGTCGCGGATCGAGTTCGTGGGCGGGATCCGCGGCCCGGACGCCCTCGTGAAGGCCGTGGACTCCGGCGCGGCCGCCGTGGCCTTCTCGATGTACCCGACCGGCATGGACCAGCTCTTCCAGGTCGCGGACGCGGACCAGGTCATGCCCCCGAAGAGCACGTGGTTCGAGCCGAAGCTCCGTGAAGGCGTCGTCGTCCGCGCTCTCTCCTAGGGCGCGGCAGTCGCCGGATTCACCGGATACAACGCCGGGATCGTGGTCGTCTCGACCCGGCTCGCGAACCCTTCCGGCGTGATCGTGGCGATCTGCACGCCGGTCCGCCCGATGGCCAGCACCACGATGTGGTCGTCCGGGAGCATGGTCCCAGGCTGCACGACGACCTCCTTCCCGCTCGGGAGGCCGAGGACCGCGCGGGGCGGCTGGACCTCCGTGAGCGTGGAGATCACGCGAACGCCGAAGTTGCCGACCATGGCGGGCGGGGCCGCGGCGGGCTCGGGCGCGGCGGCGGGCGGAGCGAGGTCCGCCGGAGCGACGGGCGCCGGAGCGCTCAGGCTCGCCGCGGACACCCCGAGGAGGCGCGCCTGCAGGCGGATCGGGTCTTCCTCTCCGGGCGGCTCCTCCTCCTCCGGGCGATCCTCACCCTCGAAGTCGAAGCTTCCCTGAGGACCTTCGGGCGCCGTGGCCACCCGCGGCGCGGCGGACGCGAGCAGATCGGAGGACGGCGCTACCGGCGCGCAGCCCACCAAACCGAACGCCAGGGCCCAGAGCACGCGCATTCGCCTCACCAGAACATCGGAAAGCCGGTTGGAAGATACCACGCGACGAGCCCGGTCAGGAGGACCGTGCTGATCACCGCGCCGGCCAACCGCCCCGGGGACGCGCGAAGCGCCGCAATGGTCGCGCGCGGCTCCGCGATCATCCACGCGAGGTACACCATCCACAGCGGCTCGAGGGGCAGCCGGAAGCGCGTCATCCCGTACATGATCGCGCTCGCGAAGACCGTGTAGACCACGGTGAGGATCGCCATGACCGCGAACGGTCCGCGCGCCCGCGCCCAGACCCCGATCGTCCCGAAGATCTGCGTCGCGATCGACGACACGATGATGAAGAGGACCGTCAGCTCCTTGAGCCACCAAGGCAGGCCGGGCCAGTAGCCCCAGCGGATGTGGCGGGTCAGGAAGGTGTTCGGGTTGAAGAGCTGCGCGAGCCGCACGGGGATCCGGCGGACGAACTCGCGCGGGTTCTGCTGCGCCCAGACGATCGCGGCTTCGACGTCGCACTTGCTCGAGACGACCGGCGGCTGCGTCCGATCGCACGGCGGTCGGCCGGTGCGGAGGTACTTTCCGAACAGGTCCTCGGTCAGCATGCCGATGCCGTAGTCGAAGGTCAGCGGCGGATAGTCGTTGTTGCCGAGCCACATCACGTGGCCGACGGTCGCGTCCGAGACGAGGAAGCCGCCCTGCCGCGGCGACGCGTAGAGCGACCACGGTGAGACCGTCAGGATCGTGGCCAGGAACATGACGAGCACGTGCTTCCAGCGCCGCCCGATGCTCGCGCGGAAGCCCGCGACGCCTTCGGACATCCCCTCTTCCGGCCAGACGAGCGCGAGCGCGTCCATGGGCGGG
>CAMCWU010000009.1 GCA_945882675.1 Klebsiella pneumoniae
CCCGCCGCGGGTATGGACCTCCGGACCGCGCGGGCCACCCGGACCGGGAGGACCGCCGGGACCGCCGGGACCGCCCGGTCCGCCGGGACCACGCCGGTCTTCCGCCGGGTTCACGCGGATTGTGCGCCCGTCCAGCAGCGCGCCGTTCATCTTGTCGACCGCGATGTTGGCGTGCTCGTCCGAGATGAAGGTCACGAAGCCGAAGCCGCGGCTCCGGCCCGTTTCCCGATCCAGGATGACCCGCCCTTCGCGGATCGCGCCATAACCCTCGAACGCAGCGCGCAAGGACTCATCCGTGGTATCCCAACTCAGACCGCCGACGAACAGCTTCGTTGCCATGCACTTAGCCGGCTGAAAGCCGACCCTCCTTTGGTTTACAACCTAGCACGTCCCGCGGCCGGGGAGCCAAGGCCACGCCGGCCACGCGCGCTCGTGACAGAAACTGACCAGCCCGCACCGCTGTTTTGCGCTGACAACTTTTTCAGCCCTCGGGCCGGGGCCGGCTCAGGGCAGCGACGAAGTCGGTGGGGCGGACCGGCGCCGGGGGCGGCGGCTCACCGAGCAGCACGAGCGAGCGGAGCACCGGCTTCCGAAGCGGCGCCAGCGCGTCGTGGCCGACCAGGCGCACCAGCGTCGCCACGTCCACCACCCGCCGTCGCGCGAGATCCTGCACCAGGCCCACGAGTCCGGCCTCCGCCAGCTTCCCCTCCAGGCTGCACGCCCGCGCGGTCTCCACCAGCCCGTCGATGGAGATCCGGTTCCGCGTCCAGAGCACCACCGCCGCCTGGAACCACGAGAACACGGGCGTGACGCCCGGGAGCTGCACGAACCCGTCCAGCGGGCTCCCCCGATCGAGGTGGATGAAGATGTCCTCCACCGCCGGCGCGAGGCGGATCCGGCGCAGCGACTCCACGGCCAGCGCGACGACGTCCGGGTAGGCGCCCGCGGCATCCAGGATCCGCACGATGTCGCGCTCGCCGATCCGGCCAGCGACCGCAGCCGAGTACGCGGCGTAGATCACGGCATCCGACTCGGAGTCGTCGCCGTACAGCGTCTCGCGCACGCTCGAGTCCACGGGGGCCGCCGCCGTGCCCGCCCGCTCGCTGAGGAGCATGGGGAGCTTGTACCCGACCTGCTCGCGAACCGCGCTCAGCCGCCCCCGTCGGATGTTCAGCAGGCTGTCCTTGAGGATCATCCGCTCGATCTTCACACCGTCCATCGTCAGCTTCTCGCCGAGGACGCGCCGCATTTGCGTCGGCGAGCCCGAGAGGACATGCAGGCGCGCGCCCGGGTCGTGGGACGCGAGCGCCCGCATGAGCGTCGCTGACCCCGGGATATTTCGCTTCTCGGCCGCGGTTTCGAAGGCCGATCGGATGAGACCGCGCACGGAGTGGATGTCGGTGTCGAGGTACGTGCGGTCGAGGTCCCACCGATGGATGTGCACGCTGCCCCCGCGCGCTGTCCTGTGCACCCCCCGCACGCTCGCCAAGGGGGATACGCTGGGGCCGTGGAACTTCCGCCGCCGAACCCCACCACCTGTCGGATCGCGGGCGCGCTGCTCGTGCTGCTGACGGTATGGCAGGTCGCGTTCACGGCCGGCTACGCGGGACGCGCAGCGCTGATGGGCCTGGATCCCACCTCTGCATGGGCGGGAATGTCGGGCGTCGTGGGGGCGCTGCTCGCTGGGGCGCTCGGGCTCGGGGTGGCCGCGCTCTCCGGGATCTCGGCGCTGGCGCTGCTGATCCGGCCGTCGGTCGGGCGGTGGCCGGGCGCGCTCGCCGCGGTGGCGTGGCTCCCGTTCGGGTGCGGCGTCGTTGGGATCGTGCTCGGGGTGCTGGTCGCCTGGCCGGGTCCCCCTCAGACGGTGGGAGCGCCCTCCGTCCGCCAGCGCCGCGAGCGCTCGACCTCTGCCTGATACGCTGCGATCTCACTGGCCTTGCGGTCGTCCGACCAGCCCAGCCGCGCAGCCATGCGCTCCGCGATCACAGGCGCCGCGGCGAGCCCCTGGTCCCGATCCCGGTAGTAGAGCTGCGTCCTGCGCACCAGGATGTCCGCCACTGACGCCGCCATCTCCTCGTCCACGGCCCAGTCGACCTGGCCCAGCACCTCCGGGCGCCCGGGGACGAGGCGCTGGGCGAGTGTCGCGTCCGTCGCGATCCGCCGCGCGAGGTCGAGGCCGCGGATCCCGTAGGTGTGCGCGAACAACACCGCGGTGTCCGGCTGGAGCACTCCGCGCGAAGCGTCGGCGATCTGGCCCGCCACCCGCGTCGTGTCGTCATCCGCCGGCCAGCCCACGGCGCCCGGGAGCGGCTCGGTGTCGGTCGCAGGCGGCTGGAGCTTCGGCAGGTCGGCGCCCGTGAGCCGCAGGAGCTTCAGCGCGGTCTCCACCACCTCCTCGGCCATACGCCGGTAGGTCGTCAGCTTTCCGCCGGCGATCGTGACGAGCCCGTCGTTCCCGACCGCGATGTGGTGCTCGCGGCTGACCGACGACTCGGCCACGCCCTCCCCCGGCGGCGCGATGAGGGGGCGCAGGCCGGCCCACGTGCTGATCACGTCTTCGTGCGTCAGCGGGTTGTCCGGGAAGTACTTCGCGGCCGCGGCCAGCAGGTAGTCGACGTCCGCGCGGGTGGCAGCGACGTCCGCCGGGTCGCCCTCGAAGTCCGTGTCCGTCGTCCCGAAGTAGGCATGCTCGCCCCACGGGATCGCGAAGAGCAGGCGCCCGTCGACCGGGTGCAAGATGACGACCGCGTTGCGCACCGGGACCTTTTCCCGCGCGACGACGATGTGCACGCCCTTCGTGGGCCGCAAAAGCGGAGATCCGCCGCCCTGGCTCATCGCCAGCGTCCGGTCGGTCCACGGGCCCGTCGCGTTGACGACCGCGGAGCACCGTACCGGCCGGAGCTCGCCCGTGACGCCGTCTTCCACGACCACGCCGGTGATCCGCCCGGCGTCCTTCACGAACGAGACGACCCGCGCGTACGACACGACAGCCGCTCCGAGCCGCGCGGCGTCCATCGCGTTCTCCAGGGTCAACCTGGCATCATCCGTGGAGCAGTCGTAGTACAGCGGCGCGCCCGTCATGCCGGTGACCGCGAGGGTCGGCTCCTCCTCCTTGACCTCGGCCGCGGACTTCAGCGACTTGTGACGCTTGGGGCTGCGGAACATCGACAGGCCCTCGTACACCCACATGCCCGCGTTGACCATCCAGAGCGGCTTGCGCGACGTCTCGTAGACGGGGAACAGGAACCCGAGCGGGCTGACGAGGTGCGGGGCGATGTCCATGAGGATCCGCCGCTCGCTCACGGCCTCGAAGACCAGGGAGAACTCGTACTGTTCGAGGTACCGCAGGCCGCCGTGCACGAGCTTGCTCGAGCGGCTGCTCGTGCCGAACGCGAAGTCCTTCTGCTCGATCAGGGCGACCTTGAGGCCGCGCCGAACCGCGTCCCGGGCGACGCCGCAGCCCGTGATCCCGCCGCCGATGACGAGCAGATCGACCTGCGGCCCGAGCCGCTCCCACATGGCCTGACGTGTTGGCATCCGCCCCCCGAGCGTCCCTCTAACCGCCCATCAGCGGACAGGTGCCAGCTCGAGGTCGAACCGGAGGTTGCGGCCTGCGGGGAGCGCCTGGTGAACCTCCACCGCGATGATGTTGGTTCCCGCGACGAGAGCTGACGTGTCCACGAAGGTCTCCGTGAAGATGGACTCCCAGTACAGCGGGGTCTCCTGGGCCGCGTACGTCCCCTCCCCCAGTTGCCCCTTCGGGAGGTTGAACCTGTTGATCTCGCGGCCATTCAACCAGACGATCGCGCCGTCGTCCCGGACCACGCGGAGCAGCAGCGCGCCTATCGCCGCGGGATCGTCCACGTCGAACGTCGTCCGGAACCAGGTCGTCGCGTTGAGCTGCGCCGGGTCGCCGGTCGCCACCACCGTGGCCAGGTCGTCGTGACCATAGCCGAGGGGCGCCGTTCCTGTGCTCCAGCCTGCGACTTCGGCCGCCAGCTTCCAGTCCGCCGCCGGCGCGACGCCCGTGTCGAGGTAGGACCAGGTCCCCCCGAGCGCCACGAGCCGCTCGGGGTTCTCCCCGCGCAGAGCGAGGTCGAACGAGAGATCCTTTGTCGCCGGGCCGGCCTGGTGGACCTCCACCGCGAGGAGGTTCTCGCCGGCCACGAGGCCGGCGGCGGGCACGACCGCGATGACCGCATAGTCCTCTTCCGGGGGCAGCAGGTCCACGAGCGCCAGCGTGTCGGAGTCGACCGGGCCAGCCGGGAGGTTGTCCCGCAGGATCTCGCGCCCGTTGAGGTAGACGACCGCGCCGTCGTCGCGCATCAGGGCGATCTCGAGGTTCTCCCACTGCGCCGGATCCGCGATGTCGAAATGATGGCGGAAGTACGTGGTCGTGGGGTTCGCGCCGACGGGCCCGCCGGCAACGAGCCCCGCCTCGTCGAGGTCGCCGAACCCGAGCTGGCCGTGCCCGACCGCCCATTTCGAGTCGTCAAAGCTCGGCTCTCGCCAGCCAGCACCGAGATCGCTGCCCGCGTCCCAGAAGCGCCACTCGGCCCCCAGCCGGACGATCGGGTCGTTCGGCGTGAGCGCGTGGTCCGCCCGCATGGTGACCTGGTCCGTGACCCGGTCCTCCACGTCCCAGCTCCGCAGCGTGATCGTCTCCAGGCGGAGCTCCACGATCGTGGCCCCGCCCGCCGAGTTCATGGCGACCTGGCTGTGCGGGATCTTGGTCTTGATCACGTACAGGCTCGCCCCGCCGCGCCCCTCCGTGACGAAGAGCTGCCCATCCCGCACCAGGCGCTCGTAGACGTGATCGTGTCCCGTCATCACCAGGTCCGCGCCCCATTCGGCGAACGGCCACTGCATCCGGCGGTTCGGCCCGTGCAGGGCGGATGACCAGGGCGGGTGGTGGAACACGACCACCTTCCAACGCGCCGACGACGCGGCGAGCGCGCCCTCCAGCCACTGGCCCTGGACCGAAGACGCGGTGTTGCCGTCCGGCTCCCGGATGTCGCTGTCCACGCAGAACAGCTCGAGCAGGGCGCCGTCACCGTCGGCGTCGTCCCCGAACGCCTTCGTATAGTAGCGCTCGTTCCCCGGGAGCTCGAAGTACGTGTACCAGTCCTCGATCGTCGCGTCCCAGTCGTGGTTCCCGAGGCACGGCCAGAAGCGGTTCACGCCGTCCGGGCTCCCCGCGCCATAGGCGCCGTTGTACGGGTAGATCCACTCCTGGTAGTACGCGCCGATCCGCTCGTCGTGGCCGTCCTCCTTGAGGTAGACGTTGTCCCCGAGCGTGACGATGAACTCCGGATCCAGGCGATCCACGAGCTCCGAGACGGCGAGCTGCTGGGCGGACGCCGTGCCGTAGTCGCCGAACGCGACGAACCGCATCAGCGGCGGGTCGAGCTCGACGCTCCCGGTGACGGACGTGTCCGTGTCGCCGAGGATGGTGTCGGTCTCACTTTTCGTAGTGTCGGCGACCGTGTCGGACGGCTCGTCCCGCCCCCGGCCGTCCTTGTCGTCGGAGTTGCAGGCGACCAGCGTGAGCGTGGTGAGCAGGATGTGCATGCTCCTACTTATCCCGCCCCGCCACGCGATCGTCACATCGATCAGGCGTACTCGACGCGGACGAGCGTGATGAGCCGCTGGAGCGCGTGGATCGCCGTGGGGGTGTCGTCCGCCTTCACGATCGCCCAGCCCTCTCCCTCGTAGGAAGTCGACTTCTCCTGCCCGATCTCGGGGAGCTTGCGCGCCACGACGTAGCGCCCGACCTCTTCCTGGGCCTGATCGAGCCCGTGAACGGCCACCACCCGGCCGGAGCCGACCCCGCGGAAGAACGCGGTCCCAGCCGCACATCTGCGCTGCGGCGGCGTGAAGCGCCCGAACGTCATGAGCTCCGCCCACTTCGAGACCATGTCGACGTCGAAGACGATGGACATCAGCGGCATGATGTTTACGCCCGGCGGGCGCGCCCCGACCTCGTTGATGACGGGCCTGCCGTCGGGCCGGACGAACCACTCCAAATGCGCGAGGCCGGTCTCGAGGCCCAGCGCCTGCAATGCGGCGTCGTTGACGGCGTGGAAGCGGGTGAACTCGGGCTCCTCCTCCCGCGGGAGCAGCACGCAGTACTGCATCCACGCGTTCTCGAGGACCTCGAGCGGCGCGTTCATGTAGTGCGTCCCCGAGCGCCACACGGCCTCTCCGCGGATCATGACGGTCTCGCACGTGTTCTCGCGGGCGACGATGAACTCCTCGCATTGGACCGGGCTCTCCGGCGCGGCCTCCAGGCTGCGGAGGGCGGCGATCAGCGCGTCGTCGTCGTTCACCCGGAAGGTGGCGCGGGCGCCGAGGCCAGCCGGCGGCTTCGCGACGATCGGGTACCCGACCTCGCCGACGAAGCGGCGGGCGTCATCGAGGCCGGTGACGAGGGCGTGGCGCGCGACGGGGAGGCCGGCTCCGCGGAGCACCTGCTTCATCCGGGACTTCTCGCGGAAGTTCCGCGCCACCCGCTCGCTGATCCCCGGGAGCCCCAGCCGGTCCCGCGCGATGGCGACCGGGATCTGCAGCTCCTCCAGCGACCCCGTGAGCACGTCGAGGCCGCCCAGGCGGTTCTTGAGCTCCCAGCCGGCCCGCGCGATGTGCTCGGGGTCCATCGGGTTCCCGACCCGCACGAACGCGGCGATCCGCTCGCGGAGGCGCGCGTCGAGGGTGGCCGGATCGTCCATCGTGATCACGCCGAGGCGGACGCCCGGGAGCTCCGCGAAGGCCCGGATGAAGCGAGTCGTGTTCTGACGGAGGAGGGGGGCGACGAACGCGGCGTTGACCATCGATGGGGCCCTCTGTGCGTCGCACGATCCCACGGCCGGCCGCCGGGTGCTAGAGCAACCCCCGCAGGGCGGCCGCGATCTCCCCGGGACCGGCGTTCCCGCCGAGGTACGCGACCGGCGAGTACCGCGACGCGAGGCGGTCCCAACGGCGCGGCTCGCCTGCGAAGTCGCTCGACAGCAGGACGGGGATGCCATGGCCGGCGTCCCGGATCGCCGCCAGGACGTAGGTCCCTTGATGATCCTCGAGGAACCGCCGCGCGGCGACCGCGTCCCCCTCGTGCCGCTCGATCGTGGCCGCGAGATCCCCGAGCAGCCGGTCCGGCGGGCATCGGTCGAACCGCATATCGAGGAACACGACGTCGTACGCCGACTGTTCGAGTTCTGCCAGACCCTCGGGCCCCGACCCGGCGCGCGACCAGGTGAACCCGTCCGCCAGGAACCGGCCGAGGGTGTCCGTGTACTCGCTCCCGTCCTCGATCACCAGCACCCGGATGGTCATGCGGCGTCCTCCTCCCATTCAGCGCGGGGCAGCCTGACGGTGACCGCCTTGTTCCACCCCGCGCGGTCCTCCACGCGGATCGAGCCGCCTGCCCGACCGGCGAGGTCCACGGCGAGGCCGAGGCCGCGGGAGATGGTGCGCCCGCGGATCGCCGCCGTGGTGATCGTGCGCGGCGCGTGGTCGGCGACGGCGACCGCGACGGTCTCGAGGCCGGTGACGGCGTCCTCCTCGACGTCCACGAGGAGGCCGATCCGGGCGTCCCCCGCGGCGAGTCCAGCCTGGAGCGCGTTCCGCGCCAGGTTCACGAGCACGTCCTCGAGGTCGTCCGGGTACATCCGCACCACCGTCGCGTCGCCGACGCGGATCTCGGGCTCCGGGAGAGCCACGCCCCGGAGCGACGGATCGTCCTGAGCCTTGCGCCAGGCGGCGCGCAGGAGCGGCTCGTCGAGCGGGCAGAGGCTCACGCGCGAGATCAGGCTCCCGAGCTCGCGGTACGCGCGATCGTTGAGCGCCGTGGCGAGCGCGCGGAGCTCGGGGACGGCGCGGGTGTTCCCGGCGCGCAGGTCGCGCTCCAGCGCAGCGAGGCGGTCGAACGCCGCGCCGAGCGGCCCGAACACGGGGTCGCGCCGGAGGTTCAGCCGCATCCCCGCCGCGCGCCCCACGCCCACGAGCTCCGCCCGGAGCTGGCGGAACCGCTCGACCGCGCCGCCCGCGCCGTAGAGCCGATCGGCCGTCCAGGCCGCCGGGGCGGGGTCGCCGAGCTCGAGGGCGTCCGCCACGCCCCCGAGCGTGGTCGTGTTGTGCTTGAGGACCTCGTGGCGCAACGTGGACGCAATCCGAGCGATCTCCCGGTAGGAAGCCGGAGAGCTCGCGAGCAGGTCTCCCACACCCGAGCCGCTCCGCCTGCGCGCCCACACGCCGACTGGCACCAGCGCTACCGCGAGCACCAGGAGCGCCGCCCCCCCGTAGATAGCCCGGATCAGAGCGGAGATCTCGGCTGCGAGCGCGCGCGCATCCGCCGGGGATCCCCCCGTGGCGCCGGCGAAGTAGCGATCGAGCGTGGCCCGGGCCTGCCCCGGCTGCCAGCGCGCGAGCTGGCGCTCCCCGATAGCCAGCAACGCCTCGCCGGAGCCGGCGTCTGCGGCCCGCTGCAGCCAGGTGTCGGCGATATCGGCGCGCCCCCGCCGCCGCTCCAGATCCGCGAGGATCAGCATGGGCTCCGGCCGGCCCGGGCTGTGCTCGAGCGAGCGCGAGTACAGGCCCACGGCGTCGTCCACCTCGCCGAGATCGAGTCGGATCGCGGCCTCTGCCTCGATCGCGCGCACGAACCCGGGCGCGAGCGACCGCGCCTCCGCGAGCGTGTCGAGCGCCGCCCGCAGGCGGGTGTGGTCGTGGCCAGCGTGCCGGTGCATCACGATCGCGAGCCACGTCGCGTCCCAGGCCGCGGCGGGGACGTCCGGCGGCCGCTCGGCGCGCCCGGGGAGCACCGGCGGCGGCGGGCGCTCGCGCGTCCAGCCGGCGAGCCACTCGCGGGCCGTGGAGTCGGCCGGGCCGTAGCGTTCGAGCGCGTCTATCGCATCTGCGGGCCGGCCCGCCTGGCGGGCGAGCTCGGCGGCGCGGAGCCATGCCGTCGCGGGGGCGCCCGGGCGCTCGGCCGCTCGCCGGGCCGCCGCCGCCGCCTCCGCGTCGTACCTCCCGCCGTAGTTGGCCGCCAGGATCTCGGCGAGCCGGGCCGGGTATCGCCACTCGAACGGCTGGAGCGCCTCCGCGATGCCGAGGGCGGTCTCGGCCGCCGCCACGTCCCCCAGCGCCTCGTGGGCGTCGGCGAGGGCGGCCCACACCTCGGGCGCGCCAGGGTTCGCGTCCGCGATCGGCTGCAGGAGCGTCAGGGCGGCGTCCGCTGCCCCCTGCCCGAGCGCGCGCTGCGCGTCCGCCAGCGCCGACCGCTCGCCCGCCGTCAGCGGCCGCGCGCCCACCGCCGCGAGCACGCGCGCCTCGTCCTCCAGCGCGAAGCGCTCCACCAACGCCGCGATCTCCGCTTGCGCCGTCGCCCCCGGCCACCGCGCGACGAGCTCCTCTACGAGCGCCGCGGCCGCCGCGTCGTCCCCGGCCGCCCGGAGCGCGTCGATCACCGATACGGCCACGGGTGCAGTGCCCGCATCGAGCTCGGCTTCGGGATACGCCAGGTATTCGCGGAGCGCGGCGTCCGCCGACGCGGCGTCCACGGACGCTAGCGCCTGGGCCTGCAGCCGCGCCGCCTCGGGCCACTCGGGGCGCAGCGAGCGGAGCCGCGCGAAGCTCTCCGCCGCAGGCCGGGGGCGACCCGTCCGAAGGTACAACCTGCCGATCGCCTCCACGGCGTCCGAGTCGTACGGCGCACTGCGGTACGCCCGCTCGGCGCCGGCGTCGTCCCCCGCGGCCTCGAGCGCCCGCCCGAGATCGATGAGCCCCTGCGTCCACGTGGGATCCCGCTCCCATACGGCCTTGTAGCGGACCGCGGCCTGCTCCGGGTGGCCCTGCGCCTCCAGCCGTCGGCCCTCCGCGTACAGGCTGCGCCCGAGCGGGTCGAGCGCGTCCTCCGGGGCGGCCAGCGCCGCGAGCGCGAGCCACCACCATGCCATCACGGGCCTCCGACGCGTTCCTTGAGGTCCCGCACCTTCAGGCCGAGCTGGTTGAACCGGAGCTGGATCTTCCGGGCGTGCTCCCGGTCGCCGAGCAGCACCTCCGCCATCCCCGCGAAGTCCCCGCGCTCCCGCACCCACAGCCAGGTGAAGTACTGGCGTTCCACCTCGACCGCCACGCGGTTGAGCGAGTCGGCGCCCGCCAGCCGCACCGTGACGGCAAGCCCACCGATCTCCGGCGTCTCGCCACCCTCCTCGGGCAGCCCGGCCCGCAGCAGGTCCCGGATCAGCTTCGGCCGGACCTGCACCACCCGCGCAGCGTCCCCGCGGCCCGGCACGCCCGCCATCTCGGCGAGCGCGAAGAGCACCGCGTTCTCGGCCACCATCGCGAACTCTCGCAGGTTTCCCGTCCATGCGTGGCCCTGGAGCAGCCGCATGGACCGCTCCGGAAACAGGAGCACGAGCGCCGCCCGGGTCTCCTCGCCGTCGCCGGTCTGGATCTCCACGGGACCGGCCGGGAGCCGGTGGGCCGCCCGATATTCCTCGACGAGCCCGAGCAGGTACGGCCGCGCGAGCGCCTGGCGGAGCGCGAACACGAGCAGGCGATCGAGCTCCCCCGCGCGCTCGGCGAGCGCCGGCAGCTTCACGGCCGTGGCGGGGTTCAGCCGCATGTAAAGGTCCGAACGGAACGATCCGTCGCGCACCCGCGCCGGCAGATCCTCGTTCGTCGCCACCACGAGCTTCACGTCCACCGCGCGCTCGCGCAGGTCGCCGAGCCGCTGGACCGTGCCCTCCTGCAGGACCGACAGGAGCATCTTCTGCGCGTCTAGCGAGAGGTTCCCGACCTCGTCGAGGAACAGCGTACCGCCAGAAGCCGCCTCGAACGCACCGACCCGATCCGACGTCGACCCCGTGTACGCGCCGCGCACGCTCCCGAACAGGTGCGCCGCCATCAAATCCCGCGGGACCGTCGCGAGATCCACCGCCACGAACTGCCCAGGCCGCCCCGACCGCGGGTGCACGAAGTGCCGGGCAATCAGGCTCTTTCCCGTACCGGTGGGCCCCAGGAGCACCACGGGGAGCCGCCCGCGCGCCAGGATCCCGAGCCGCTGCCGGATCCGCCGCATCAACCCCGACGATCCCCAGAACACGGGGCCATCGGCCTCCTCCCCCCGCCGCGCGACCAGGATGTTCTCGATGAGCCCGGTGAGCGTCCGCGCGTCCACATGGTCATCGTCGAGGAAGTACGTATACTCCTCGGCGTTCAGGCTCTCCGCGTCCGCCTCGAGCTGGAGCTCCTGCCGGCTCGTCATCAGCACGACCGGCAGATCCGGGAACCGCTGCCGCAGCGAGCCGAGGATCAGGAGGCCCTGCCGCCGCCGCAGCCCGTCCACGTCGGACGCCGACATCCCCGCCTTGAACCCGAGGAGATCGCCGTCCGGGAGGTCGAAGTGCACGTCGAGCAGCACGAGGTCGACCCGCTCCCGCCCGTCCGCGAGCGCCTTGTTGGCCTCCTTCCACGATCGCGCGGGGCCGTGGAAGCGGTGCTGCGGCATCGCGCTTCGGCAGAGGTTCAGGTAGCGATCCTGGTCGTCGATGAGGAGGAGCTCGGCCATGGGAGCGCATATCTCTTTTTTGTAGATCTGCGAAGGCGACCTGTTCTGGGGCGCCGGTCCGCGCGCTCCCGGGGTCCGTGCGACAAAGGAGCAGGGTGAAGGCCCGGAGGGCCGAGCCTCTGCGACGGCTCAGCACGGAGCTCGCGCCGCAGCGGCGCGAAGGGAGCGCGCGGACCCCAGGGAAGCCGCGCGCCCGGTACGCCGGTCGGCGACGCCGGCGGCGAAGTCCTCACTTCAGCCGACGGCACGCCTCCGAGATCGCGAGCGCGATCCGCCCCGCCTCGTCCACGTCCCGCCCCGCCCTCAACCCGGGGATCAGCGCATCCAAGGCGGCCACCAGCCCCGAGATCTCGGCCACCTCCTCCTCGAGGATCGCCCGCTCCTCCGCGAGGCCGGCCCACACCGCCACGGCATCGTCCGTCGACCGCGGGCTCCGCCGCGTCTCGAGCACGTCCGCCACGATGGCCGCGCGCCGCTCGGCGTCGGTCGCGCCGGGGGGGAGCCAGCGCTGCTGGAGCGCGACGTACTTCCCCAGATCGTGCCGGATGCGCGCCACGGCTTCGCTTCGGGTCATGTGCGAATCCGGCACAGATGGCGGCAGACCATGGGAATCGAACCCACCGAGCGAAGCCTCTCGACC
The DNA here is from genome assembly GCA_945882675.1 of Klebsiella pneumoniae. Lineage (GTDB taxonomy): Bacteria > Myxococcota_A > UBA796 > UBA796 > CANLGQ01. The sequence continues at coordinate 12,207 of CAMCWU010000009.1, forward strand.
CGCCCCGACCGGTTTTGAAGACCGGGACCAGCACCAGCACGGCGCGGCCTGCCGCCAGCCCCGTAATCGGCCGCGCGCGCCGCGCCCACCCTCGCGTTATCCTCGGGGCCATGAAGACACATGGCGTCATCGCGGCCTCCGAGCCGCACACGGCGGAAGCCGGAGCGAAGATCCTGCGCCGCGGCGGCAACGCGGTCGACGCGATCGTGGCCGCCAAGCTCGCTGCTTGCGTGACGGAGATGCCGCTCACGTCGCTCGGCGGCGGCGGCGCGTGCGTGTTCGGGAGCGCGAAGGACGGCTACAAGGTCCTCGACTTCTTCGCGTCGACCCCCGGTCGCGGGCACCTTCAGCGCCCGGCAGGCAGGGGCCACCTCACCTCCACGGGCTCGGAGGGCATCCCCTCCTGGTCGCGCCCCGACCTCGACTTCGCCCCGGTGACCGTCGACTTCGGCCCCACGAAGCAGACGTACCACGTGGGCAAGGCGTCGGTGGCGCTCCCGGGAGAGCTCGTCGGCCTCCTCGAGCTGCACCGCCGCGCCGGGCGCCTGGAGCTGCGGGACGTCGTGGAGCCCGCCGTCGGCTGGGCCCGCCGCGGCTTCGAGATCTCGCCCCAGATCGCGGGGATCGTCGGGATGCTCGGGCCGATCGCGCGCCGGAGCGAAGACGTCGCGCGCACGTTCTTCCACGACGGCCGCATGCCCGTCGCGGGCGACACGATCTCGAACCCGGACCTCGGCGACTTCCTCCACGAGCTCGGCAACGGGAACGCAGACGCCCTGGTCGCCCGGTACTGGGACGCCCTCGTCGCGAACTTCGGGCCGCAGAGCGGCGGTCTCATCACGCGTGAAGATGTAGATGCGTACGCGCCGGTCCTCCGCGAGCCGCTCGCCGTCCCGTTCGGCGGCTTCACCGTGCTCATCAACCCGCCCCCGGCGGCAGGCGGCGGCCTCATCGGCACCGGGCTCCGCATCGCGGAGGGCCTGGGTCTCGGCCGCGAAGCCTTTCTCTCGCCCGCCCATCAGCTCCGGGTCGCGTCCGTCCTCGCCACCATGTCGGACGTCCGGCAGTCCGGCTACGACGCCCGCCTGCACGACGACCCGCAGTCTATCCGCGATCTCGTGGCTGGGAACGGCATCCCAGCGTGGGTGGAAGTCGCCCGCGCGCTCGGCCAGGAGCGCAGCCTCGGCAACACCACGCACATCTCCGTGCTCGACGCCGACGGGCTCGCCGCGTCCATGACCACCAGCAACGGCGAGGGCTGCGGTCACTCCCTCCCGGGAATGGGGATCCACCTGAACAACTTCCTGGGGGAGGAAGACATCAACCCCCACGGCTTCCACTGCTACCACCCGGGCGCGTGGATGAGCACGATGATGTCGCCGACCATCGTGGTGAAGGGCGACGAAGCCCGGTTCGTCCTCGGGACTGGCGGGTCGAACCGGATCCGGAGCGCCATCTTCCAGTCGCTGCTCAACCTGCTCGCGTACGGTCGGCCGCTAGACGAGTCGGTCAACGCGCCCCGCTGCCATGTGGAGGGCCGGAAGCTCTGGTTCGAAGACGCGGATCTCGCCCTCGGCACGTCGGACGCGCTCCTGGCCGCCTGGCCCGACGCCGCGCGCTTCGCGGGCCACAGCATGTTCTTCGGCGGCGTGCACTCGGTCGGCCGGAACGACGCCGGCGCGCTGTACGGCGCGGGTGACCGCAGGCGCGGGGGCGTCGTCATCGTAGCCGATCAGCCGTGATCGCCTACGCCACGGACATCGAGGGGCGGTGGGACCGCCTCGCGTCGTTCTGCACGGACAACCCCGCGATGACGCTCGAAGGGGATGCCCTCGTCCTCGCCGACGGCTGGACGTTCGTGTACGGCGGGGACGTGTTCGACCGCGGGGACGACGGCCGGCGCGTCGCGCGCGCCCTCACGGCGGCCCGCCAACGGTACGGCGAGCGCGTGGTCCTGCTCGCCGGCAACCGGGACATCAACAAGATTCGCCTCCCCCGGGAGCTCTCGGGCCATCCGCCCGCGGCCGCGCCCGACGGGCTCGACCGGCCGGCGCTGCTGCGCTGGGTCCTCGAGCGCACGATGGGCGCGCACGCCACGTTCGAGCACCGCCGCGCCGAGCTCGTATTCTCCGGCCTGGACGCCGACGACGACGCGATCGTCGGCTCGTACTTCGAGGACGTCGCCCCGGGCGGCGCCGCGATCGGCTACCTCGCGGAGTGCCGGCTCGCGTGGCGGATCGGCGGCACGCTGTTCGTCCACGGCGGCATCCCACGGGGCGCGTGGCTGCGCATGCCGGACGGCGCGCCGTGCGACGGGCTCGACGAGTGGATCGCGCGCCTGAACCTGTGGCTCGCCGAACACTTGCGCGGGTTCCAGGAGGATCCGCTCGCAGCGGAGCCCGGCTGGTGGCCGCTCGTCGCGTACCAGACCCCGACCATCTGGGTCGAGGGCCCGGGAGAGGCGCGGCATCGCATCCACCCGACCAGCATCGTGTACGGGCGCAACGTGAAGCGCGGGAACAACGCCGTGCTCCCGGACGACGACGTGCTGGACGGCCTGGAGCACGCGGGGATCCGCCGGCTCGTGGTCGGCCACACGCCGAACGGTGACATCCCCTCGATCGTCCGCGGGCGGGGCGGCTTCGAGATGATCGTGGCGGACGCCAGCTATCCGCGGTCCACCGTCTGCCCGCAGACCTTCCTCACCGAGGAGACCACCCATGTCCGCGGCCGCGCGATCCTCGAGGACGGCCGGGAGGTCGCGGTGGAGGCCCGCATTCCGGACGACGCCGACGTCGGCCACCGCACATCCGACGGCTGGCTCGTCAAGGGCCGGACGGACAGCGGCGAGTGGATGTTGTTCCGCTTCGCCGAGGCGTATCGGTACGAGCAGATCGTGCGAACTTCGCTCTGACCGGCGCTCGCGCACCTTCAGCCGCGTCCTGCTCCCAGCACGGGTAGCGGAGGGTCGACTCGCGCAGACGCCGCGCGCAGCTCGGGCCACGCCTCGATGAGCCGGCCGTATCCGCCCACGAAGGAGCTCATCTCGGCCCACCCCCCCTCCAAGGGCTCGATGCTCTCCGACGTCAGGGTCGCGTCCAGCGCTGCGAGGGCAACGGTCTTGACCTCCGTGAAGGCGGGCGACCGAGGCGGTTGTGCCGTCAAAAACACGCGGAAGCGCTCCAGCCGGCCGCGGAACGCCGCCGTGGCGACGTCGCGCGGCGCCGGCTCGTGCATCCCGATCGCATCGGCGAGCCCCGGCCATCCCCCGGACCCATCCCAGGTCGCCACGGCGGCCGACAGCACCTCGTGCGCGCGCAGCGGCAACCTTGGCCCGGGGCGCGGGAGAGAGGAGGGAGGCCGATCGTGGACCAGACCGGCGGCGAGGTGCAGCGTGGTCGCGCCCGGGTCCGCCGCACTCCGAACCCGTCCCCAGACGCCGTCTGCGTTTCGATGACGCGGCGGAAAGGGTGGGAGGTTCGCAGCCCCGTTCGCCGCGAAGGCGCCGGACATGAACCAGCCGTCGTTGGTCAGCGTCGGCGTGGGTGGGCAGCGACGGACGCGCGGCTCGAGCAGCCTGCGATGCACCTCACCCTCGTTTGCTGCGCCCCGGTGCACGGAGTCTGGGACGCCGAGTCGGTGCATCAGGTCGGAGGTTCCTGGGAACCCCCAGGTACCCAGGACGACGACGTCCGGGGGTCGAGGCGCCAGGACTGCAGGACTGGTCGGCAACCCCGGAAACCTGACCGCTGCCGGGTCGCGGCCCACGGCCCCGAGCGCGAGCCGGACCACGTCCACCGGCTCCGTGGGTGGGGCGTCCCAGGACAGCTCCCACGGCGGGTCGGAGCGCAGCACGACAGGCGCGCTCCGGAGCAGCCAGCCGAGACGTCCCATGTCGTCGTCCACCGAGGCAAACACCCGGGCACCCGCCCAGAGCTGGATGGACGTGCGCACCGCGCCCACGGTCGTCCAGGCGCACGGTTCGGGCAGAAGCCACTCCCGGGCCATTACCCGATCCACGCCCGCGCTCGCGGCCAGCCGGTCCACCCATTCGGCGCGGTGCTGGCGCGTGATCCAGCCTGCAGGGGCGTCGTGCGCCTCTCGATCGAGCACCCCGACGCGATCGGACGGGAGCTCGAACGGGACGAGCGACGGTACGAAGGTCAGCAGCACATCGGCGTGATGCCGGCTGCCTTCACCTCGAACCGCAGGTCGCTGATGATGAGGTTGTCGTCTTCCCTCGTCTCGACGATCGCGTTCGCCGGGTCGACGAGAGCGCACAGGTAGTAGTTGCCGTTGCTCGCACCCACGGGAACGGTGATGACATCCGCATCCGACGGGCTCGTCTGAACTCTCAGAGGGACGCCGCTGGTGAGCCGCCAGGAGTTCTGCCAGATCACCAGTTCACAGGTGGTCTGATCGTTGGTGAGTCCCAGGCGGATGTCGACGTCGCGGGCTGCCCCGACGGTGGACTCCAGCAGCCCGGCCACGAAGGTGGTGGGTCGGCGACACCGCTTCCGGGTGAGCGAGCCCGCGGCGGAGCCGTCACTGCCATAGGTGTAGTTGCGCTCGATGAACCACTGCTCGTCCCAGGCTCTGTAGGCCGGGTCGGGGATGAGGCCCCCGAGGAGGTCGGGGTCGTCGGTCTGCTGGAAGTCGGCGTTCCAGCCTTCCTTGGTATGCCTGTCGCCGTTGTCGACCGTGAGGAGGTCCCGGAAGTTCCACAGCGTGAAGTTGACTCCAGCTGGGCTGGCAGCAGCATACTTCCCGCGAACCGCCTCCACCGCGTCCGGAGTCGGGATCCACTTGTTCTCGGCGGCGTCGCCCAGATGAGGGTAGATGCCGCTGCGCAGCGAAGCGCGGTTGTTGGCGTCGACGCCCCCGAGGACGTGGAACCACTCGTGGATGGCGGTGATCTTGCGGGAAACTAAGGGAAGACGCCGGGTGTCCCGATGGGCGCCGCCAGCAGGCTCGGGGCGATGTCCGCCCATGGCGCCGAAGCCTTCAGGTACATGCGCGCCGTCGGGATGCAGACCCCGTCGTTGGTGGGGTCGGCGTCGGTCGTCTGGTCGTTTTCGGCCCGACCCACATACGCGACGGTGTCCACCGGAAATCCGATAGTGGTCTGGAGCGCCGTCCAGCCGACGTCGTTCAAGACCACCACGTCAACGGCGATGTCGCCCTTGAAGGCGTTCGGGGTCATGTCCACAGTCTGGACGCCGCCATAGGTCGGCGTGGTCGCGACGCCGATCGCTACCAGCGGATCGGCCCAGAGCGCGGCGGCATCCTGCAGCGCCGTCACCCAGGCGCTACCGTCCACGACGTTGTTGGGGAGGTCCTCCGCCGCGAGGTACCAGGTGTAAGTGCCCGAGTAGCTGGTGCAGGCGGCCTGGCTCGGTGCCGTCATGAGAGCCATCCACGCGGCGATCACCGCGCCACCGGGGGCGGCCAGCTGCCGGGCGCGACGCACTGCGGGGCGGCCTTCACCGCACCCGCCGCGACCGCGTCAAGCAGCGCGGTCCAGCTCATCGCAAGCGCTTCGGGGTTGGGGTCCACCGCGTGCTCTGGCGTCTCGTCGGGCTGGTTCATCGCGCCCGGCGGGAGGTTCTCCATGCTGGGGTCCCGCTCCGCCGTGATCAGCGGGCTCCAGCTCACGATGAACGTCGGCAGCTCTCGGCCGTACACCTGGCCGTCCGGGAGGACGACCGGTCTGTCCATGAAGGGGAGGTGTGGCACGAACGTCTTGCCATAGGGAGCACGCACCACGGTCCAGTCGTGCCAGAGCGTCTGGCTCTCGTGTCCAGGCAGCAGCCGCGGCCCCATGAAGTAGACCCCGTGCTCATCGGGCATGAACCCGGGCTTCCCGCTGCAGCCACCCGGGCGACTATGGACGACCAGGTCTCCGGGCGGAACAGTGCCTTTGAGGACCCGGGTGACGCGGAGAGTGACCCGATCACTATCCTCGAACCCAGCCACGTTCGGCTCCAGGCGGACCATGTCCGCCTCGACCACGATCGGGGCGTCGCACAGCGGCCCCAGGTTGGCGTCCGGTGCCCGAGGGAAACCGTCTGCAGCCAGCGCTACCGCGATCATCCATAACGACATGAGACCTCCTGCAGACAGCATGCCGTGCGGGGGGGGGGAGGCGCAAGCTCCATCTGAGTGAAGCTATGAAGTCGATCGCCGCCAGCCGCAGCGCCGCCGACCCCGACGACTGCACCTGGGCCCACGTTGATCCGCTCGGGCGACCGTCAGCCGTCCCGCGGATCCTTCGCTGCCGAAGGCGGAACGAGGTCCGCGGCCGACTCCACGCGCGCGCCCACCACGGCCGGCGTCGGCCCGCTCGGCGTGAGCGGCGGGAGCGTCGGAGGCGCGGTCCCGGCGCCCGGCGTGCCCGCAGACGGGGCCAGGGCGGCCACGACCACTGGCTGCGGCTCGCCATCCGCCGAGAGCGCCGGTTGCCCCGCTTGACCCGCGCCCACGCCACCCTGCGGCGCGGGGCCCACCACGTCCCCGCTCGCGTCCGGCTGCTTCGGCTCCGGGAGCGGCTTTCCGCGCACCCGTGCCCACAAGCGCTGGAATATCCCGGGCTTCTTCGGCTCCGCCACGGGCGGGGGCACGCCCAGGAAGTCCTCGCGGTAGATCCGGTACAAGGCGAGGAAGAACGCCACGCACACCGGCCCGACCAGAGCGCCCGGGAGCCCGACCATCTGCAGGCCGCCGAACACGGCGAGGAAGATGAGCACCGGGTGGATGTTGGACGAGCCGCGGAGGAACAGCGGCTTGAGCACGTTGTCCGCCGTACCGACCAGGAGCAGGCTCCACAAGGTGACGAAGATGCCCCAGGTCGGCCCGCTGTCCTGCCACACGTAGATCGCGACCGGAACCCAGACGACCATGGCGCCGACGACCGGCAAGAAGGCGAACACCGCCGTGAGCGTGCCGAGGAAGATCACCCGATCGAGGCCGGCGATGTAGTAGCCGAGCGTCGCGATGAGGCCCTGCACCACCATCGTCGCCAGCGACCCGACCACCAGGTTCTGCGAGAACTCCCGGAAGACCTCGAACAGCCTGAGCTCGTAGCGGTCGTCCATGGGCGAGAGATCCCGCATGATCGCGAGGATCTTCGGCCCCTCTACGTACAGGACCATCGTCGTGACGATGAAGATGACCGCGTTGATGCTCCCACCCACGATGGTGTTCAGGATCATCGGCAGCGCGCCGCCGACCTTGTTCAGCACGACGAGGGTGGCATCGCGCAGCGGGTCCAGGATCGCCTTGAGCGGATCCACGCCGGGCGGCAGGAAGCTCTGGACGGACTTGCCGAGGTCCGTGGCCATGAAGTCCGTGAGCCACTCCCGCCCCTTCGCCTCCGGCTCGCCCGACTGGACGAGCTCGATGGCGGCCTGGACCACCACGATCGCCTCCGTGGCGAACAGGTAGATCAGCGTGCCGAGGGGGGCGAGCACCCACACCGCGAGGACGAGCCCCGTGAGCACCGCGGACAGCCCGCTCCGCCCACCGGTCCACACGCGCATGGACTCGAACACGGGCCACGTGACCACCGTGGCCGTGGCGGCGAGCAGCAGGACCACCGCGTACGGCGAGAGCACCCAGCACATGGCGACGAGCGACAGGGTGAGGGCCGCGAAGAACCAGCGGTCGCGGACGGTCTTGGACCAGGGATCGGTCATGGCGTGCTGTCCCCCGCCTGCGACTCGAGGGCAACGAGCCCGTCGCGGATGCGTCCCGTGACATCACCCCTCACGGCCTTCGCCGCCACCTTCACGGCGTTCCGGATCGCTCTTCCCTCGGACCGGCCGTGGGCCTTGATCACGACCCGGTCGAAGCCGAGGAGCGGCGCTCCGCCGTAGCGCTTCCAGTCCGTGCGCTCGCGGAGCTGCTTGAGGCCCGGCGCGAGGATCGAGAGCCCGATCCGCCACTGGAGCGACTTCTCCGACGCGTCGCGGGCGAGGTCGCGGAACACGTCGCTGACGCCCTCCAGCATCTTGAGGACCACGTTCCCCAGGAAGCCGTCGCACACGACGACGTCCGCGCTCCCCCGCGGGATGTCGAGGCCCTCTACGTTTCCGACGAACGCGACGGCGCTCTGCCTGAGGCGGGCATGCGCCTCCACGATGGCCGGCGTGCCCTTGTTCGGCTCCGTCCCGTTCGAGAGCAGCGCGACCCGCGGCGCCGGGATCTCCGAGATCACCGACGAGTATGCCGATCCCATCACCGCGAAGCCGAGGAGCTCCTCTGCCGTGGCCGACACGGTCGCGCCCACGTCCAGCATGAGCGCGAACGGGTCGCCCCTCGGCCCGTGGCGCGCTTCCGTGGGGTAGACCGCCGCCAGGGCCGCGCGGCGCACGCCCGGGAGGCGCTGGAAGGTCTGCGCCGCCCCGAGGATCGTCGCCCCCGTGTTCCCGGCCGACACGAGCGCCTGGGCGTCGCCGTCCCGCACCAGCCGGGCGGCCGTCAGCAGCGAGCAGTCCGGCAGCCGCTCGAGCGCTTCCCGGGGGCTGTCGCCCATGCCCACCGCGCCGCGGGCGGCCACGACGGAGAGCCGGCTCGGGTCGTAGCTGAGCTGGCGGAGGCGGTCGTGGATCGCCACCGCGTCCCCCACGAGGAACGCGTGGATGTCCCCGCCTTCGCGGCTGAGCGCGGCCACGCCCTCCACCGTCGCGGCGACGCCCAGATCTCCGCCCATGGCGTCCACGGCGATCGCGATCAACTCTACCCCCCTCGCGCGAACGTACCACCGTTGGCCCCGCCCCGTCGCACGGGATACCGCGGGAGCCACGCGCGGCCGGGCCGCGGACCGGAGGGATCGATGAGCGAGCCGAAGTCGAAGAACATCCAGTGGCACGGCGCAGAGGTGACGCAGGCCCAGCGCGAGGAGTGCCTCGGCCAGAAGGGCGCCGTGGTCTGGCTGACCGGCCTCTCGGGCTCGGGCAAGTCGACCGTGTGCCGTCGCGTGGAGCAGATCCTGCTCGAGCGCGGCTCGTACGTGTACGTCCTCGACGGCGACAACCTCCGCATGGGCCTGAACAAGGACCTCGGCTTCTCGCCGGCGGACCGCACGGAGAACATCCGCCGCGTGGGCGCGGTGGCCCAGCTCTTCGCGGACGCCGGCTCCATCGTGCTCACGGCGTTCATCTCGCCCTACCGCGCGGACCGCGACCAGGCGCGCGCGCTCAACGTGGCGGGCCGCTTCATCGAAGTCCACGTCTCCACGCCGCTCGCGGCCTGCGAAGCGCGCGACCCGAAGGGCCTGTACAAGAAGGCGCGCGAAGGCAAGATCCCCGAGTTCACCGGTATCTCCGCCCCCTACGAAGAGCCGGAGAGCGCCGAGCTCGACCTGAACACGGACGGCCAGTCCGTCGACGAGTCGGCTCACGCCATCATCGGCTACCTGAAGTCCAAGGGCTTCATCCAGTAGCTCGGTTCAGCAGCTTCCTGCTGCTCAGCTGATCGGATTTCTCGCCGCGAACGCCTCGATGAGCGCGCGGGACTCCGGGTCGAGATCCTTCGGGACCACGATCCGGGTCTCGACCAGCAGATCGGCGCCGCCGGCGCCGCGCCCGGCGAGCCGGAGCCGCGTGCCCGAGCTCGTTCCCGGGGGGATGCTCACGCGAACCCGCCCGCCCGGCGTGTCGACCTCTGCGCGCCCGCCCAGGATCGCCTCCGCCACGGACACGTCGAGCACGACGAGCCCCGCCTCGCGCGCCGCGGCCGGGGCCACGCTCGGCGCCACCGTCGGCGCCACCGTCGGCGGCGGCGGGGGGCGGGGACGGGGTGCCGCCGGGTGCGGCGTGGGCTCGGCGGCCGGCTCCGGGGCCGGCTCCCGCGGCGGGTCGGCGACCAGGCGGACCGTCACGTACAGGTCGCCGTACGGGCCGTAGTTCGTCCCGGCGTTCCCCTTCCCCCGCTCCTGCAGGATCTCGCCGTCGCCCGTGCCGCGGATGATCCGCACGTCGAGCACGTCTTCGATCGGCTCGACCTCCGGGTCCGTGCCGCCCGGCACCCAGCGCGGGTTCCGGTGCATCCGCTCGTAGAGCGTGCTCACCGTGCCGCCGTTCCGCCCGACGGACGCCGGCACGTCCACCTCGAGCGCGAGATCGTCCCCGCGCTTCGGGGCGTACGGATCGTCCGTGCCCATCCCCGCGCCGCCGAACGCCGAGCGGCTCCCGTCCTTCCGGTTCCAGGTCGCGCCCTGGGTCGGATCCTCGCCGATGTCGACGTTGGCCCGCTTCCCCATCTTCATCCGGCCAGCCGCGCGCTCCCGCGTCCCGAACCCGCCGGCGAACAGATCGTCCATGTCGACGGCGTTCCCCGTCCCGTTCGCCCGGCTGTCCGAGGGCTGCCCGCCGCCCGCGTGCGATCCCGCCACGTTCGGCCGCCCCTTGACGCTGACCGTGTCCTCCGCGAAGCCGGTCCCCGGCTGCGGATCTCTGGACGTCCGCTTCCACATGGCGTCGAAGAAGCTGCCGTGCCCGCCCGCTGGGCGTACCACCTTGTTCTTCGGGCGATCGTACTTCGCGCGCAGCTCGGGGTCGACGAGGACCTCGTACGCCTCACGCGACCTCTTGAAGCGCTCCGCCTTCTCCGGATCGTCGCCAGCGACGTCCGGGTGGCACTCGCGCGCGATCGTGCGGAACGCGCGCTTGATCTCGTTCGTGTCGGCGTCCTTGGCGACTCCGAGGGTCTGGTAGAACTCGTCGGCCATCCGGGGCCCCCCCGGGATTGTACGCCAGGGCGGGGCCCGTGGCACAGCGGCCGGCACAGATCGCGACGAGTCCGCGATTGACCCCGGAAAGCCAGCCGCCTATATTGAAGGGGGTCGCGCACCGCAGCCGAGGGCTTGATGGGTAAGTACACGAATCCGAGCGGATTGAGCTGCTCTTTCTGCCACAAGCCCCAGCGGGACGTCGAGAAGATCATCGCCGGCGACGGCGTGTACATCTGCTCGACCTGCATCCGCCTGTGCATGGGGATCATCAAGGACACGACGGCGCAGAAGCCCGTCGCGTGGGGCCACAGCGGCGTGCCCGCGCCCGCGAAGATCAAGATGTACCTGGATCAGTACGTGGTCGGGCAGGACGACACCAAGCGCAAGCTCGCGGTCGCCGTGTACAACCACTACAAGCGGCTGGAGGCGAACTCGACCGCCCAGGAAGGCGACGTAGAGGTCCAGAAGTCCAACGTCCTCCTCATCGGCCCGACGGGGACGGGCAAGACGCTCCTGGCCCAGACCCTGGCCCGCTTCCTGGACGTGCCGTTCGTCATGGCGGACGCGACGACGCTGACCGAAGCCGGATACGTGGGGGAGGACGTCGAGAACATCGTCCTGAACCTGTACATGCAGTCCGGCCAGAGCGTCGAGCGCACGCAGAAGGGCATCATCTACGTCGACGAGATCGACAAGATCTCCAAGAAGAGCTTCAGCTCCTCCGTATCGCGGGACGTCTCGGGGGAGGGCGTGCAGCAGGCGCTGCTCAAGATCCTGGAGGGCACGCGCGCGAACATCCAGATCAAGGGCAACAAGCGGCTCCCGAACCAGGAGCAGGTCACGATCGACACGACGAACATCCTGTTCATCGTCGGCGGCTCGTTCGAGGGCCTGGATCGGATCGTCGAGCAGCGGCTCGGCAAGCGCTCGGTCGGCTTCCAGCGGGAAGAGGCCCTGAACCCCCTCGACCCGAAGGCGGTGGCCGCGCGCCGGAGCATGCTGCGCCGCACGACGATCGAGGATCTGGAGAAGTTCGGCCTGATCCCGGAGATCCTGGGCCGCCTCCCCGTCCACGCGATCATGGACAGCCTGACGGTGGACGACCTCGTCCACGTGCTCACGCAGCCGAAGAACGCGCTGATCAAGCAGTACCAGAAGCTGCTCAAGTTCGAGAAGGTCCAGCTCCGGTTCACGGACGAAGCCGTGACCGCCATCGCGGAGAAGGCGTTCCAGCGCAAGACCGGCGCGCGCGGCCTCCGCGCCATCATCGAGCTCGTCATGCTCGACGTGATGTACCAGGTACCGTCGCTCGAAGGCATCGACGAAGTCGTGATCACCGACGAGTGCGTGAAGGGCACGGGCCAGCCCGATTATCGCTCCGCCGTGCGCGAGCTGGGCGGTGCCTCCTGACCCCTTCGCTGCTGATCGCGTCGCCGCAGCTCAAGGACCCGTTCTTCCAGCGCGCGCTGGTCCTCGTGTGGCACCACGACACGGACGGGGCGATCGGCGTCGTCATCAACCGACCGCTGGCCCACGCGCTGTCGGAGGTGATCGATCTGGACCGCGGGCTCGACATGTCGCCGTACGAAGACGGGCTCGTCTCGTGGGGCGGCCCGGTGGAGGCCGGGACCGGCACCGTGATCGCGGCCGCGAGCCTGGACGACGAGGACGCTTGGCTGCTGCCGGACGAGCTCTCGGTCACCCGCTCGCAGGAGGTCCTGGTGCGCCTGGTGCGGCGCCGGATCCCGCTGGTCTTGTGCCTCGGGTACGCGGGCTGGGGCCCCGGCCAGCTCGACCAGGAGATCGAGGCCGGAGGCTGGCTCTCGACGGAGGTGACGCGCGCCCTGGTGTTCGACGCCCCGGCAGAGGAGCGCTACGAGCGCGCTCTGGCCACCCTCGGGCTCACCCCGACCACGGTCTGGATGACGCCGATCAACGAGTAGTCGATGACGCCGATCAACGAGTAGTCACCCCGTGAGCTGGATGATGTCCATCATCTGCAGCATGCCGAGGACCGCCATCAGGGCGACGAGCACGACGCCGCCGATCAGCGCGCCGGCCAGCACGGCCCCGACCAGGAGCGCCAGGTTCCGGGCGAGGCCCGCCTGCGCCGACTTCTTCTTCTTGCGCGGCCGCTGCGCGACGGCGGTGGGGGGTCGATCGGTGGCCCTGGCCGGCTGACGGGCAATCTCACGGGACGCAGGCCGTTTTTCGGCGCCGAGCGGGCGGATCTCTTCCTGGGTCGAGGGGCGCGCAGCATCCCGACGCACGGCGGGGGGCGGAATGGAGATGGCCTCGAGCTGTGCGCGGGCGACGGCGGCGGGCGGCGCCAGATCGTTGTAGGTGACGGTCTCCAGCGGGTTGCTGCGGCGCGGCGGTGGCGGGTTGATCACCGCGAGCGGCGGCGGCAGGTCCTCCGACCCGACCTCGATCGGCATGGTCCGGCCCACGAGCTCGTCGCGGTTCGCGTTCGGGTCGCGGCGGCCCAGGATCGCCGGGACCACGTCGCGCGCCCAGGTGCGCAGGCCCTCGCCCGAGGAGGTATCGGCAGCGTGCAGGAACGCGCGCTCGACGACCCCGCCGTCCGGCCTGAGCGCAGGATCCCACTGGAGGATCTGCTTGAGGACGGGGAGGATCGTCTCGTAGTCGGGCGGGAGCTCCGCGAGGCGCTGGTCGCACCGGCGCTCGAACCGGTGGCGGTGCACCTGCGGAGCGCCCCACTCCTTGCCGGTCGCGCACTCCCAGAGCGTGAGCCCCAGGCCGTAGATGTCCACGGACGGGGTGGGCTCGCCACCCGCCAGCACTTCCGGCGGGAAGTAGTTCAGCGTGCCGAGGACCAGGCCCTGCGTCTGGCTCTCTCGGCTCGCGAAAGCTGCGCGGGCGACCCCAAAATCCAGCAGCCGCACGCCGCCGCGCGACGTGATCATCACGTTCGCGGGCTTCACGTCCCGGTGCACGACGCGGAGCGGCTCCGCGGTCTGCGGGTGCTTCGCCGAGTGGGCGCGGTGCAGCGTGCCGGCGAGCTCCGCCCCGAGCTCCGCCAGCGCGCGCGGCGGCACGGTCCGCTGCTTGATCAGGTCCTGGAGGTCCACGCCCTCCACGAACTCCATGATCACGCAGTCCCGGCCTTCCACCCGGACGAGCTCGGCCACCCCGAGGATGTGCTCGTCCTGCAGCATGCCGAGGAGGCGCGCTTCGTCCCGCATGCGGGCGCGGAAGTGCTCCTGGTCCGGCGCGGTCGCGCGCATCACCTTCACCGCGCAGCTACGGGAGAACCCCCGCTCGGCGCGGAGCTCCCCGTGGTACACGGTGCCCATCGCGCCGGTGCCGATGACGCGGTTGAAAGTGAGGGTTCGCATCCGGGACCGATACTACATGAGCCCGCGGCGCTTCTTGACGTCCTTGACCGCGTTTTGCAGGGCGATCTCGTAATCCACGGTTCCTTCCGTGACATTCTTGATCTTACCAATGGCTTCCTGGCGGATCGCGTCCTCGTCCACGTCGTGGTTCTTGAGCGCCTGGATGATCTTCTTGAAGATCACCTTGTCCTCCGAGAAGACTTCATCCACGTACTTGCTGATGAGCAGGTTCTCGATGAACTGCCGGGCGAGGAACTTGTCGATCTCGTCGCCCTTGGGGTGGTCCGACGTCTCGGTCATGGCCTTCCGGGTCTTGCCGTACTCGTCGTATGGGATGTTCCGGCTCGCCATGTGGTCGCGGACCTGGTTGCGCAGGTCGTTGTCCCGCCGCATGAACTCTTCCATGATCGCGACGAGGTCTTTCTCGGCCTCCTCCCGATTGCCGGGGGCGATCTCGATGTCCTCGTCGCGGACGAGGGCGTCGACGACCTCCTTCGCGATGGCGGGCACCTTCGTCCGGTACAGCTTCATCTCGTCACCTGTCCGCGCGCGCGCGGTGTTCTCACGATGACGCGAACGTAACCGATTCCGCCCCCGTGTCCTGCCCGCTCAGAGCGGGAACGAGACGCCTGCGCCGATCCGGGCGGGGTCCCAGGTGAACCCGTCGCGCTGCGCATCCAGGCCGGCGGTGCTCTTCGCGAGCGCGGCTGCCCCGAGCCACGCGGAGCCGAGGCCGGCCTCCACCCACCAGCCGAGCGATTCACCTCCGCGGACGCCGAAATGTACGTCCGTCGCGAGCACCGGCTGCAGGGTGTACGGGTCGATGTTCCCGGGGTCGGAGAGGTCGTTCTCCACCGGATCCATCAGGTGCGCCGTGGTGCCGCCCAGCGAGTGCCAGGTCCCCGCGACCCCGGGCCCGAGCTCCGCGCCGAGATAGGGCTTCACGGCTCCTTTCACCGGGAACGTGATCTCCGGGCCGACGGTCGCCGCGGCCGCCACGACCATGGCGAAGCCGCTGCTGTCCGACAGGCGGACGGGTTCGCCGCCCACGGTCTCCTGCCAGCTCACGCGGTCCGTCCCTGTCCCCAGATCCGCGCGCACCGTGACGCGCAGCCCCGCCCACTCCCCGAGCGGCACGGTCACCGGGATCCACAACCCTGGCGCGAACCCGAAGTCCCCGGCGTCCGCGGCCGGTCCCGGGAGGTCGAACCCGCCCGAGAGCCCCACGCCCAGGCGCGTGTCCCCGGCGAGCGCTGCGGCGGCCAAGAGCGCGATCACTGCGTCACCCCCGTGGCCGTGAAGATCCCCGCGGCCTCGCACCGGACGTCGCCTTCGGTCCACGCGACGACGAGGTCGCCGTCCAGCGTCGTACCCGCGAAGTTCTGGATGACCGTGCCGGTCCCGTCCACCGTGATGGCCGTGCCGCCCGGCGTCGTGGCGTCTCCCCCGAGGTCGAACGCGAACGCGGCGTCGACCGTGCCGGGGACCGAGATCTCACCGAAGTCGTAGGTCATCGCGCCCGCCAGGCCCGTGATCACCAGGTCCCCCGCGCCCCAGTCGAACGGCTCCGTCGCGGACGAGCAGTCGGCGGTGGGCTCCCATGCGACGTCGTACGCCCCGACGAGGTCCGGGGGCTCGAGCACGTCCGTGGGCCCGGTGGTCGTCGGGCCGCCGGTGTCCTTGATGTCGGATCCGGCGGAGCACCCGGCGAGGCCGAGCAGCAGCGGTGCGAGGAGGTGGCGCATGGCGCGACCGTACCTCGCGGCGGGCCTGCCCCGCAAGGGATACGCGTGGGACGCGGCGCGGAGGGCGGATGCCGGGGAGCTCTCGGCCGGGCGCGGTGGTGGTGGCGGCGGGCGCGTCGAGCCGGATGGGCTCGCCGAAGGCCCTGCTCCCGTGGGGCGGGGTCCCGCTCGCGGAGGCGCACGTCCGCGCGCTCGCGCCGTGGTCGTCCGGCACGGTCGTGGTGCTCGGCGCGGGGTTCGCCGAGATCGGGGCGCACCTGCCGGGCCTGTGGATCGTGGAGAACGCCGTGTGGGCGACGAGCGGGATGATCGGCTCGATCGCGGCGGGCCTGCGTGCGCTGCCGCCCGGTCCGGCGTGGGTGGTGCCGGTGGACACGGCGCCGGTCGCGCCCGACGTGGCCGGAGCGCTCCTGGCGGCGGGGGGGCCGGCCGTGCCGGTGGATCCGGCGGGGAACCTGGGGCATCCCGTGCTGCTCGACGCAGCGACGGTGGCGGAGATCCTGCGCGCGCCGCCGGCCGGGGGCCTACGGGCGATCCTGGGGAGCGCGCGGCGGGTGCCGGTGGGCGCGGACGTGGCGGCCGACTTCGACACGCCCGGCGAGTACGCCAGGATGATCGCCGATGGTGCGGCCACCCCCGCCCCGGGCGCGCGGACCGGCGCCCAGAGACGGGAGGCGACTTAGAGCACACCAAAGGGAGATGGTGGCTAGAGGCGGACTCGAACCGCCGACACTGCGGTTATGAACCGCATGCTCTAACCAACTGAGCTACCCAGCCACGGGCGCCGCCATCCTAACCGGCCGTCCCCGAGCGTCAACTCGTTCCGGAGAGGAAGGTGACGGCGAGGCCGGTCAGGAACCCCAGAAGGAAGGTCGTGACGATCGAGATCCAGCGGAGGAGGCGGATCGCGCCGGGGTGATCCGCGATCGGGTCCTCGCCCGGGTCGTGGTCGGACCACAGCACGAGCACGAGCTCGGGGCGCGCCATCAGGAGCCACGCGAGCAGCCCGAAGACGGTCGTGGCCGCGCCGAGGGCGCCGACCAGCAGCGCGTCCATGCGGTACCTCCCCGTCCGAGGATAGCCGCCTGCGGTCCGGCGCGCGCGCGAGTGAACAGATCGTCTCGGCCCGTCACCATCGTCGGTGCCGGGATACCCGCGCTGCCGCCGCGTGTTAGCCTGCCGGACCCAACCCCAGGGGATCAGATGCGTTCGTCCAGCCCTCAGACGCTCCTCGGAGCCTCCCTCGTCGCCCTCGCGGCGCTCGGCGCCTTCGCCAGCCCCGCCCACGGCGCGGACACCCGGCCGCCCAAGCCCGAGATGTCGGTCCGGATGCCTGCGTACGGCCTCGAGACCCAGGTGTACGATTTCCCGACCGGCCTGCGGATCATGTTCCAGGCGGACCACAGCTACCCGATCGTGTCCACGTACATGATCGTGAACCACGGCAGCGCGTCCGACCCGGAAGGCAAAGACGAAGCCGCGCACTTCGTCGAGCACACCTGGTTCCGCTCGCTCCACGGCGATCTGCCGCCGATCATGGACGTGGTCCAGGACCTCTCGGGCGTGTTCAACGCGTCCACCTGGAACGACTGGACGAACTACTCGACCGTCGCGAACTCGGCGTACCTGCCGCGCATGATGCAGCTCGAGTCGCTGCGCCTCACCGAGCCCTACAAGGGCATGACGGAGGAGCAGACGCAGACCGAGCGCGAGGTCATCCGCAACGAGTGGCGTCGCCGGAACGAGAACAACAACTCGCTCATGTTCGACTACCTGTACAACGTGCTCTACCCGGCCGGGCACCCCTACCACTCGACGTCGACGCACGACACGATCGACAACCTGGTGCTCGCCGACCTGCAGAAGTACTTCGACGACTACTACACGCCGCAGAACACGACGATCACGTTCGTCGGCGACG
>CAMCWU010000010.1 GCA_945882675.1 Klebsiella pneumoniae
TCGGGGCTCGGGGGGGTGCTGGCGGCGGGCCAGACGGCGGGCGGGGGCGCCGGGTTCGCGGACCGCTCGGACGTGGCGCCGGCGGCGGGCGGGGAGCTCCGCGCGCGGGTCGAGCCGGTGCGGTTCGCGGGGCTGGATCTGCGGGCGACCGGCCTCGTGAACACGGACGCAGCGGTGGGCGGTGGCCTCGGGACGGAGGCGCGGGCGGCCCTCCTGGTCGGCTGGGAGCTCCGCGACGAGGATCGGCGCGTGCGGTTCGGGCTCCGACCCGGCGTCGGGTACGAGGTCGTGCGGGCCTGGAGCGGGACCCTGGACGCGCCGGTGACCGCGACCCTCTCTGCGCCCACGTTCGCGGTCGGGGCAGAGGCCCGGGTGAGCACCGAGGACGACATCTTCGACGCCGTGGTCGACCCGACGTTCCTGTTCTCCGGCGCGCTCTGGCAGCTCCGGGTCGAGGGGACGTGGACCCACGCGCTCACCGATCTGTTGGCGTTCGAGGCGGGTGTGCTGATCGCACCGGGCCTCGGGGCGTACGACGTCCTGGACGCGGGCTCCGGCGCCGTGATCGCCAGTCGGCGGGACACGGCGGTCCGCGGCGGGGTCGGGCTCGTCGTCTACCGCTGACGTCGCCTCAGCATCAGGAGCGCGGCGAGCGCGGCGAGGGAGACCGGCGGCGTGGCGGGCGACGTGGTGTCGCAGGTGCAGCCGTTCGGCGCCTCCTTCTCTTCGTCGGGGGAGACCGGGTCCTGGCCGTCGCAGTCCTCGTCCACGCCGTTGTCCGGGTAGGACTCGGCGTCCGGGTTGATCTCGTTGCGCCCGTCGTCGCAGTCGCCGTCGTTCGCCACGGCGCCGTCCGGGAGATCGCAGGCGACGATGGGGCTCAGATCGTCGCCGAAGCCGTCGCGGTCGTCGTCCGCGTACCAGGTGGCCGCGCCCTCGGCGTCCGCGCCGTCCGCGTTGCCGGAGCAGTCGTTGTCGGCGCCGTCGCAGACCTCCGTGTTGCCGGTCCAGGCGAGGGGCTCGTCGTCGTCGCAGTCGTCGTTCGTCGCGACGTTTCCGTTCGGCGCTACACAATCCGTGGTCGGCGCGGTGGGGTCGCCGTGGCCGTCCTCGTCGCGGTCCGCGAAGGTCGTGGTGGCGTCGTCGGCGTCCGCGCCGTCGGTCTCGCCGTCGCAGTCGTTGTCGCTGCCGTCGCAGACCTCGGGGTTGCCGGTCCAGGCGAGGATGTCGGTGTCGTCGCAGTCGTCGGCGTTCAGCGCGGTGTCGGGCGCGGGGTCGCAGGTGAGCGCGGGCTTGCTGGCGTCGCCGCGGCCGTCTCCGTCGGTGTCGGGCCAGACGGTGAGGGCGTCGAGCGCGTCGGGTCCGTCGACGTTGCCGTTGCAGTCGTTGTCGGCGCCGTCGCAGACCTCGGGGTTTCCGGTCCAGGCGAGGGGCTCGGCGTCGTCGCAATCGTCGTTGATGGCGACATATCCCGCGGGCGCGCCGTCGCAGGCGGCGAGGGCGGCGTCCGGGTCGCCGTGCCCGTCCAGGTCGAGGTCGCGGTAGTACGTGGCCGACGGGAAGCCGTCGTCGGCGCCGTTGGCGCAGTCGTTGTCGATGCCGTCGCAGATCTCCGGGTTGTTCGGGAAGGCGGCGGGCTGCAGGTCCTGGCAGTCACCGGTCAGCGTGACGTAGGGGGCGCCAGGGTCCACGCAGGCGTCGACGAAGGCCTCGTTTCCGTAGCCGTCGCCGTCGTTGTCGGGGTAGTACCGGGTGGTCAGGCCCTCGTCGGTGCCGGATACGCAGTTGTTGTCGATGCCGTCGCAGACCTCGGGCACCAGCGGGTTGATGGTCTTGTCGGCGTCGTTGCAGTCCGACGAGTTGGCGACGAAGCCGTCGGCCGAGAAGAAGCAGCTCTGGAAGCTCGCTCCCGCGGGGTCCCCCCAGCCGTCCTTGTCGGCGTCGGGCGACAGGGTGTTGAGCGGGAGGCCGTCGTCGACGCCGGCGGCGCAGTCGTTGTCGCGGTCGTCGCAGACCTCGGGGTTGCCGGGGAAGCTCGCGGCGCTGGTGTCGTCGCAGTCGCCGGCGACCGCCACGTGGAAGGCGGGGGCGGCGCACGCCTGCACGGGGAAGGCGGGGTCTCCGAAGCCGTCTCCGTCGAGGTCGGGGTACCAGGTGTCGGCGTCGATGGCGTCGGCGCCGTCGGTGTCCCCGGAGCAGTCGTTGTCGATGTCGTCGCCGCAGACCTCGAGCTCGTCGGGGTTGGCGGCCGATTCGGCGTCGTCGCAGTCGGTGTTGTCGGTGACCTCCCCGGGCGGCACGACGCAGGAGAAGTCGGCGATCGCGGCGGCGTCTCCGAAGCCGTCGGTGTCGTCGTCGGGGTAGAACGCGGTCTCGTCGACGGCCCCGGTGAACGGGTCGCCGTCGCAGTTCTCGTCGGCGAAGGTACAGAACTCGGGGGCGCCGGGGTAGCGGTCGTCGGCGGAGTCGTCGCAGTCGGTGGCGTCGGTGACGGTGCCCGGGGGCGCGTCGCAGGCGAGCTGGCCGGTGGCGGGGTCGCCGAAGGCGTCGAAGTCGGCGTCGTCGTACCAGGACGTGGGGTCGACCGGGTCGTTGTCCGCCACGAGGTCGCAGTCCTCGTCGAGGTCGTTGCATAGCTCGGGAGCACCGAAGTACGAGTCGGCGCGGGTGTCGTCGCACTCGTAGACGAACAGATCTCCGTCGAGGTCGTCGTCGACGAACCAGTCCGCGAGGGCCGCGGTGCCGCCGAAGGCGCCGATGTCGGACGTGGTGCCGTCGGGGTCGAGGATCGCGGGGTCGCCCGCGTCGATCAGCGGGCTGCCGGGCTGGAGGTGGAGGAGGTCGTTGGTGCAGTCGGCGTCGTCGGAGAAGCGGATGAAGGCGGGGTCGACGCCGATGAGGTTGGTCGCCGATGGGGCGGGTTCGAACTCGTTCGAAAAGTATGCGCTGTACTTCGGTGCGATGGGCATCCCGGTCGACTTCACGGGAGCGTCGCCCGTTTGGTACGCGAGGATGTTGTTCAGGAACGTCGGCGCGGCAGCGGCATTCAGCGATCGCACCGCTGCGCCGATGTCAGCCGTGTTCGCGAGGAAGTCGTTGTTGATGAGGCTGCCGCCGCCCATGCCGAGCTGGATCGCGCCGCCTGCGCCGCCCGCGGAAGCGGAGTTGTTGGCGAAGATCGAACCTTCTGCCGTTACGAACCCGGTGTTCCCGAAGATAGCCCCGCCGTTGCCACCGGTGGACACGTTCCCGCAGAACGTGGACCGCTCGATCGTCATGTCCTCGCCGTAGATGGCCCCGCCGTCCCCGCCCGCGGAGCTCCCGGTGACCCAGGTGTCCTCCATCGTGAGGTTGGCGAGCGCGTTGCTCTGGAAGATCGCGCCGCCGTCGCCGGGCGCGGAGCATCCGTCGAAGGCAGCGGAGAGAGCGTAGAAGTTTTCCCCGTCGTTGTACACGCAGCCGCCATCCAGCACGGCAGCGGACGGCGCGAGCGTCGTGGCGAGGGTGGTTCCCGACACGACGAAGTCACCGCCGTCCACCCACACGGCACGGTTCACGGACGAGCGCACGGTGATCCTCGTCAGGCTGCCGTAGGAGCCGTTGCTCGTGATGACAGCGTCGTTCGGGGCGATGCCGTCCCACTCCAGCACAACCGGCTCGAAACCTGCGTTGACGAGGGTGATGATCTTGCCCTTGAAGTCCAGGACCTCCTGGTACGTGCCTGAATCGATCGCGACGAACTCCTGGTCGGGCGGGGCGGGCGCGGCGTCGATGGCGGCCTGGATGGTGGGATAGGAGACACCCGAGATGACCAGGTAGATGTCGGCGTGCGCGACCCCGGGGAGCCAGAGCAGCGGGAGCAGGAGGGCGAGGGGGCGACGGTGCATCGGGGACCTCGAGATGGGGGGCGGGGTCCCGCGCGAGCGGCGACCGGTGCGAAGGACGGAAATCTACCGCGTGCGGCGGCGCGTGGCGGCCAGGAGCGCCGCGAAAAGGACGGCGAGGCCGGGCGCCGAGCTGCCGGTACCGCAGCCACAGCCCTTGCTCTCGCCAACGACGTAGAGCGCACCATCCGTGCAGTCCTCGTCCTCGTCGTTGCCGGCGACCTCCGTGCCGTCGGGGTTGATGTCCGGGTCGATGTCGTTGCAGTCGCCGGCCTCCGCGACGTAGCCGACGGGGGCCTCGCAGGCCTCCTGGGAGCGGTTGGAGTCGCCGTACGTGTCACTGTCGTTGTCGGCGTACCAGGTGGTCGGGACGCAGTCGGTGTCGTTCGGGAGGTCCGTGTCGATGGGGCCGTCGGTGGCCGTGTCGCCGGTCTCGACGAGGCCGGTCTCGCCGGTGTCGCGCGGCTCCACGACGTCGATGGTCACGAGCACCGGTGGGGACGAGAGCCCACGCCCAGTGGCGACGTAGGTGAAGGAGTCGGTCCCCACGTAGCCGACGAGAGGCGTGTAGTTGAACGACCCGCTCGGGAGGAGGACCAAGGTCCCGTTGGCGGGCTTCGAGTCTTCCGTCGCGGTGAGCAGGTCGCCGTTCGGGTCGGAGTCGTTCGAGAGCACGTCGCCGTACAAGATGACGTCCTTCGGGGTCTCGAACGTGTCGGCGACGCCGATGGGCGCGTCATCGATCTCGAGGACGGTGATCTCCACGGTCGCGGGCAGGCTGTCGAGGCCGTTGGCGGTGACGTGGTAGGTAAAGCTGTCGACGCCGAAGAACCCGAGGTCGGGGTCCCAGCTGATCGTGCCGTCCGGGTTCACCGTGACGGTCCCGAAGGTGGGAGGGGCGTCCAGCACCGGCGTCAGCGCGTCGCCCTCGATGTCGAGGTCGTTCGCCAGGACATCGAGGATGAGGTCCTCGTCCTCGTCGCCGTCGTAGAAGTCGTCGAGCGCGACGGGCGCGTCGTCGGCGGGGAGGATCGTGAGCTCCACGAGCGTCTCGCCGCTCTCCAACTGGCCATCGGACGCGACGTAGGTGAACGTGTCGAGCCCGTTCCAGCTGTCCCCGAACGGCGTGTACGTGAAGTCGCCGGTGACGGGATCGATGACCACGGTGCCGTGCGTGGCGTCCGCGAACAGCGTGAAGGTCAGCGCGTCGCCCTCCGGATCGAGGTCGTTCGCAGCGAGGTTCTCGGTGAGCGGCAGGTCTTCGGTGCCTGTGAAGGCGTCGGGTTCCGGACGCGGCGCGTCGTTCACGGGGTCGACGGTGAGGTCCACGCGGACCGGGCCGACCGTGGAGGTGGCGTCCGAGATCGCGTACTCGAAGCTGTCGACGCCGTTGAAGTCGTCGCCGCGGATCCACTCGAACGTGCCGTCCGGCGCGAGGACGACGGTTCCGAGGTTCGTGCCGGTAAGGAGCGCGACCGTGGGGATGGAGTCGACGTCCACGTCGTTGTCGAGGACGCTGCCTTCGAACGGCTGGCCCTCCTGGGCGACGAAGGTGTCCGGCTGCGGGACGGGCGCGTCGTCCACGGGGGTCACGGACAGGTGGACGGTGGCGGTTCCCATGCCTCCGGAGGTGTCGGAGACGATGTAGTCGAGCGTGGTCGGGTCCGTGCGGTCCGGGCCCGGGGTCCACTCGATCTGGCCTTCGAGCAGGGCGTAGGTCCCATGAGCGGGCTCCACGACCACCCCGATGAGCGAAAGGGCCTCTCCCTCGACGTCGGTGTCGTTCGCCAGGACGTCCACGAGCACCGGCTCTTCCTCGACCGCGACGGCGAAGTCGTCCACCGCGAGAGGGGCGTCGTTCACGGGGTCCACGGTGAGGGTGACCGACACGGGGCCGGCCACGCTCGTGCCGTCGCTGACCGTGTACTCGAAGACGACCTCGCCGAAGAAGTTCGCCGGGGGCGTCCAGGAGACCTCGCCGTTCAGGAACACGAACTGGCCGTCCGTGGGCTCCGTGCCCGGCACGACCGTGGCGGTGAGGAGGGAGTCCACGTCGAAGTCGTTGAACAGAACGTTGCCCGTGACGACTTCGTCTTCGTTCGCCGAGAACACGTCGGCCACGGGCACCGGGGGATCGTCCACCGGCGTGAGGGTGAGGTCGATCGTGCTCGTGGCCGTGAGGTCGCCGTCGGAGATCGTGTAGCTGATGACGACCGGATCGGTGCGATCCGCTTCGATGCCGAGGCCGGGCTCCCAGTGGACCTGGCTGCCCACCACGGTCGCGGTGCCGTGGCCGGTGACCACGGTGGCGCTCACGACCACGAGCGGCGTCAGCTCGACGTCCGTGTCGTTGGCCAGCGCATCGATGTCGACAGGGGTGCCCTCCACGGTGGAGGCGCTGTCGGCGATGGCCAGGGGGGGGTCGTTGACCGGCAAGATGGTGATCGACACCGTCTTGGGGAGCGCCAGCGCCGTCCCGTCCGTCGCCTGGTACGAAAAACCCGTGCTCTTGTCGTAGTCCTGGTCGGGCACAAAGGTGAAGCTGCCGTCCGAACTCACGGCGAGTTCGCCTCCCAATACCGTGAGTGTCGAGGCGGCCGAGACGGTCAGCACGTCCCCGTCCACGTCCGTGTCGTTCGCGAGCAACCCCTCCGCCACGCTCACGACGAGCTGCCCATCTTCGAGCACCTCGTAGGTGTCCACGACCGCCACGGGCGCGTCGTTCACGGGGGTCACCGTGAGCGTGATCGCCGCCGGCGCGGAGGGCAGCCCCTTCGGGTCCGTCGCCCTGAAGGCGAGGTTCAACGTCCCGTTGAAGTTCGGATCGATGGTCGTGACCGTCAGCTGGTTCCCCACGATCGCCGTCGTGGCGCTCGGCGAGCCCGTCGTGATCGCGTAGGTGAGCGTCGCGTCGTCCACGTCGGTGCCGACGAGCGTGAAGGCCTTGGCGACCCCCTCGGTCATCGTGCCCACGAGCGGCGTGGCGACCGGCGCGTCGTTCACGGCCGTGACGTTGAGCGTGACGGTCGCGGTGCTCGACTTCGCGCCCGTGGGGTCGACCGCCTGGTACGTGAACGTGGCGTTCCCCGTGAAGTCCTGCGGCCGGGTCCAGGACGTGATCGCGCCTCCGGGGCCAACCGTCACCGTCCCTTCGGACGCTACGATGCTCGTGGGGTCGAACACCGTGAGCGCGTCGCCGTCCACGTCCGTATCGTTCGCGAGGATCCCAGGGAACACGAGGGTGTACGGCAGATCCTCCGCGACGGTGAATGGGCCGTCATTCACTGCGACCGGTGTGTCGTTGACAGGGCTCACCGTGATCGTGAGGGTCGCCGGCGCGGACATCGCGCCCAGGTCGTCCACGGCGACGTACTGCAACATCAGCACGCCGTTGAAGTTCGGGTCCGGCGTCACCGTGAGCTTGCCGTTCACGACGGCCGTGTGCGTCGCGTCCGGGGACGCCTGCGTGATGCTGTAGGACGCGATCGTCCCGTCGACGTCGGTGGCGGCGAGCGTGACGAGCAGCGCGCCGTCCTCTGCCACGACCCCGGCGACGGGCATCGCGACGGGCGCGTCGTTCACGGGCGTCACGGTGATGACGAGGCTGGCGATGGCCACCGAGGTGCCGTCGTCGATCTCGTACGTGAAACCGTCCTCTCCGGCGAAGTCGGGATCCGGCGTGTAGGTCCACACGCCACCGACCTTGAGCGACGCCGTCCCGTTGGAGGGGGGTGAGAGGGGGGTGGCCGTGAGGGAGTCGCCGTTCCCGTCGAAGTCGTTGTCGAGGACATCCCCCGAGATCTCCAGGCCGTCCTCCATCATCGTCGCGAGGTCGCCGATGGCGGTGGGCGGGAGCTCCATCGCGGAGCTCCAGGTCCGGATGGCGCCCTCGTCGATCCCACCGACCGAGAACGCGGGCATGCCCGTCGTCATCGAGCCGCCCACCAGAGCCACGCTGGTCCCGAGCTCGTCGCCCGAGTTCGCACCATCGAACGTCGTGAGCAGGCCCCAGACGTCCGAGCCGCCCGTGTTCTGGGTGTGCACGTACATGGCGCCATTGTCGGTGCCGCGGCCGGGCGCGCCGACGAGGAGCCGGTCCCCGTCGAGCGCCAGGGAGGCGCCGAACTGGTCGCCGGCGAGCGGGACGGGGCCGATGATCTCGCGCTGGAACGTCCAGGTGGTGGCGTTCGTCTCGCGGAACACCTGGACCGAGCCGCCCGTGCCATCCAACGGGCCGCCGACCAGCGCCGTCCGTCCGGTGAGGGCGACGGCGGTGCCGAACTCCGCGCCGACGCTCGGCGCGCTGGGCGTGAGCGTCGCGGCCAGCAGCGGGAAGAACGGCCCGGGCGTGTACAGGTACGCCTTGCCCATCGCCGAGTCCGCGTCGGGCGCGCCGACGAGGAACCGGCCGTCGTCGCACGCGACCGAGTGCCCGAACCGCCCGACGAAGTTGCTCCTGACCTGGGCCGTGCCGGTGTACGGGTCGATCAGCCGGATGAGGTCCGTCCCGGGACCGCCCGTGAGTACGCGGTTCAGGCAGACCGCGACGGAGTAGCCGAGCTCCCCGTTCGGGACACCGACATGGTCGTTCAGCAGGGTCCAGCCGGCCGCCCCCCGCTCGTACGTGAAGACGTGGCCGGTCGCCCCGAAGTCGGGGTCGCCCACCGCGAGCAGCTCCCCCGCCAGCGACACCGACCAGCCGAAGTCGTGGCCCGCCACCGCGCCGTCGATCTGGCCCGCCAGGCCCCACTGCTCGGCGCCGCCGCTGTTCCGCTCGAACAGGTACACGGTGCCGGCATCGACCAGGCCTCCCGGGTCGGCGTCCGGCGCGCCGACGACCATCAGGTCGCCGTCCACGCTCACCGAGCGCCCGAGGTCGAGGATCGTCCCGGCCCCGACCTCCTCGCGCTGGACGGTCCACGTGTCCTCCGTCCGCCGACGGATGGCGACCGCGCCGACCGCGGCGTCCGCCGTGGGCATTCCGGTGACGAGCACGTGGTCCGCGAGCGCGATCTGACCCGCGCCCGTGCCGTTCGCGCCGATGGGCGCCGCCAGCGGCGTGCCGCAGTCCCCGGGGCACGAGAACGAAGCCGGAAGCCACGTATCTGCGCCGCGCGCGTTCTGCTCGTGGACCCACACGCCGAGCTGGTCGGCCACGGCGACCGCCTCGTCCTCGATGGCGACGGCGAGCCCGTAGCGTCCGTTGTCCGCCGTGGGCGCGAGGGTCGCCAGCTCCGGCCAGGTCACCCCGTCGAAGCCGTACAGGTGCGCGGTCGCCGTCCCCGGCGCGCCGACGACCACGCGCCCGGCGTCGATCGCCACGGACGAGCCGAGGGCCGAGGTCGGGTCCCCCGCCCCGAGGGTGGCGATGCGCGTGGGGGGCGCCTCCGCGACGTCGAACACGCCAGCGGTGCCGGCGCCGGGCTCGCCCACCACGAGCCACTGGTCCGCGACGGCGATGGCCGCACCGAACCGGGAGGCGGCCGCGCCGTCCAGGGTGCCCGTCAGGACCCAGGTCCCGGTGTCCGCGAAGGTGGAGACCCGCCCGTTGTCGAGCCCGCGCCCCGGCGCGCCGACGGAGAGGACCGTGTCGGCATACACGGCTACAGAAGCGCCGAACTGGTCGCCCGTCGCGGGCGTGGTGGGCACCAGCGCCGTCGCGGCACCCCAGGTCCCGTTGCGCTCGTACACGTACGCGGTACCCGTGTTCGTAGCGGGGTTCCCGGGCGCGCCGACGACCATCGTGTTCGCGCCGATCGCGACCGCCGACCCGAACCCGACCGCACCCACGGGCGCGGCGATCCGCGTCACCTCGCCCCACGCGTCTGCGCCGCCCTGGTTCCGCTCGAGGACGTACACGGCGCCGGTCGCCGAGAACGCCGCCGGATCGCCGGGTGCGCCCACGACGATCGTGTCGGCGGACACCGCGACGGCCCTCCCGTACCACCGATCTACCGCGTTGGAGGCCGATGCCTCCGTGGCGGCCGCCGCCGTGAGCATGGGGTCGATGGTCACGGGCCACGCCGCGCCCGCGACGTCCACGCCGATCCCGACGTCGCACCGCGGGCCGTCGCACGTGACCGGCTCGAACCACGCGGAGAGCTCCCGGCCCGTGGCGTCCACCGCGTACAGCCCGCGATACGCGAGCTCCGACCCGAACACCAGGCCGTCGCCGGTCTCGCTGGCGGCGATCCCGTCCGTCTCGAGGACCAGCCGGAGCGCGCCGGTGCCGTCCGGGGGGACGAGCACGTCGAACCCGTGCTCGAAGCCGACGTCCGCGTCCACCCACCACTCGTCCACGGCGGGGAAGCTGCGGGTGAGGCGATCGCCGGTGGTCGAGATCCGCCCGCCGTCCAGCGCCACGGTATCTCCGCCTTCGCGGCCGATAGCGGCCAGACGCACATCCAGGCGCCAGCTCGCGCCGCGGCCGTCGAACCGGGCGCCCGTGGCGTCGAATACGCCGTTCACGGTGTGCGCGCTCCCGACCCAGCCGTCCGGCGTGGCGTCGAACACGCGCTGATCCGCGGCGATCGCAGCCTCGATCCGGGCCCAGGCCGCTGCCGACGGCTCCGCCGGTGCCACGGGATCCCCGCTGCACCCCACGAGCGCCACCAGCCACACGCCACGTGTCCACTGCCGCATCGTCGAACCCCACCGAACGTCTGTCGGGCACTATCGCACGTCCGGCAGCGGGCGAGGAAATCTGGAGGGGGTCTCGGAGTGCAGGGTACCCTCAGGACCCTGTCGAGGCAGGGATGACGCCGATCTTGGGGCGGCTCTTTCCACTCGTTATCGAGAGTGCGCCCCGAATTTCCACGTGGAAATCGTGCGCGCGGCCCTGGCACGCCCTCTGCATCTCTGTGATCCACCACGGAGATCCCATGCCCCAGGAACCGAGCCAGACCCTCATCGCCGTCGACACCGGAGACCTGCCGATCGAGGCGTTCCCCCGCTTCCAGGAGCTCGTCGGCGCCGGCCGCCAGGGCCACTTCGTCGTCGTCGCTCCCGCATCCGAGCAGACCGAGCCCGGCTTCAACTGGGGCGGCCAGGACGGCGAGTCCCGCGAGGCTCACCTCACGCGCGTCACCGAGCTTCAGCTCGCGGAGACCGCGCTCGCCGGCTGGCCCGTCCACATCGCGTTCGGCGACGCCGCCACGGTGGTGTGCGAGGCCGCGAAGCGCCTCCTCGCCGACCTCGTCATCATCCCGATCCTCGACGTCGGAGGCCACAAGTCCCGCGCGATGAACCAGCAGGTCGCGGACGAGGTGAAGCAGACCGCGCCGTGCCGGGTGGAGATCGTCCCCGTCGTCGCCGGGCCCGCGGGTCCGGGCGGCAACCCGCCGATCCCGCCTACTTAGGGCACGCCGGCCGGCGGACCCCGGAATGTGGTGCTAAGTTGCGGCATCACCTCCCGGGGTCATCCATATGCGCGCCCTCTCGCTGCTCGCCGCCGCCCTCCTGTTCTCCGCCTGCAACGAGAAGGAGCCGGAAGCGCCCCCGGTCGCCGACACCGACACCGACGTGATCGTCGACACCGACACCGACGTGCCCGTGGACACGGACACCGACCCGCCGCTCGTGCTGACGGAGATCTGCAACGACGCCGAGGACAACGACAACGACCAGCTCCAGGACTGCGCCGACCCGGACTGCCAGAGCACCTGCGACGCCGACTACGACGGCGCGGTGACCGACGCGCTCGGCGGTCCCGACTGCGACGACAGGAACCCGACGGTCTACGAGGGCGCGCAGGAGATCTGCGACGGGATCGACAACGACTGCGACGAGCTCGCGGACGACCTCGACGACGACGCGGTGGCGTCCACCGGGCTCGCGCAGTGGCGCGACGGCGATATGGACGGGTACGGCGGCCAGCAGGCGGGCGGCTGCCTGCTGTTGCCCGGGAACGTCGAGAACGGCGACGACTGCGACGACGGGGAGCCGGCGATCAACCCGGGCGTCGCGGAGGTCTGCGATCGCATCGACAACGACTGCGACGTCGCGATCGACGAGCTCGACCCGGGCATCGACCCCGCGCTGCTCACCACGTTCTGGGTCGACTTCGACAAGGACTCGTTCGGCGACCCGAACCAGCCCGTGGACACCTGCTTCCAGGGGAGGAACGCCACGAACCCGGACGACTGCGACGATATGGATCCGGCCGTCGGCGCCTGCAAGTAGCCTACAGCCCGGCGATCGCGTCGATCTCGACCCGCACATCGCGCGGGAGGCGCGAGACCTCTACCGTCGCGCGGGCGGGCCGCGAGTTGCCGAAGACCTCTCCGTAGATCGCGTTCACGGCCGGGAAATCGTCCATGGACGTGAGATACACCGTGCACTTCGCGACCTTGCCCAGGCTCGACCCCGCGGCGACGAGCACGGCCTCCAGGTTCTGCAGCACGCGCCGCGTCTGCTCCTCCACGCCGCCGGGGACGATCTGCCCCGAGTGCGGGTCGAGGGCGATCTGTCCCGAGCAGAACACCAGATCTCCGAGCACCACCGCCTGGCTGTACGGGCCGATGGCCGCCGGCGCCCCGTTCGTCTGCACGATCCGCATGGCTCGTCCTCAATAGCAGTTGTTGATCAGCTCGCCGACGCCGCCCGCGCCCGGCACGATGTAGTCGCTGGCGTCGAGGCCCCGCTCCTCTTCCCAGCGCAGGCCGGGCGGGCAGGACAGCACGTCCTCCGACGACATTCCGCGGTCCAGGCGCAGCGCGAACACATGGGCCTCCGGGTGGTCCGCGCGCATGCGGCGCAGGTACTCGGGCGTCACGATGAGGTGGAGCAGGAAGATGCGGGCGGGTAGCCCATACTCCTCTTTGTACATGGACAATGCGACGCTGACGCTCGTGCCCGTGGCGCCCATGGGGTCCGGCAGGAGCAGCGTGGCCCCGGCGATCGAGCCGCCGATCTTGGAGCCGGCCGTCGCGACGCCGGTGACGCGCCCGTCCGGGCCCGAGACGCGCTGCATGTACACGTGATCGACCCGCACGCTGAGCGGATCGAGGAGCATCAGCAGCTCGCGCTGCAGCACGTGCGCCGGCAGCATCCCCGCGCGCGCCAGGTCCACGAGGACCACGGACCCTGGCGCGAGCTGGTCCACGTCGAGCTGCTTACCGGGATGGAGCACCGTCATTCGCGTGTCACGGGTGACGCGCACCCGCGGCATGGACTCCATCGCCGCCTGGAGCAGCCGCTGGTAGCACCGGTGGAGCAGATCGAGGAACACGGCGTCTGCCGCCCCGGGTGCCGAGATCCGGGCGAGCGCGGTGCGCGCCCAGGTCTCGTCGAGCAGGTGGACGTTCGGGCCGTAGTGGTGCTCCGTCCACATCAAGAGGACCCCCGCAGGTCGCCGACGTCGAGCGCGAACGCCAGCGGGAGCAGCTCGGCCATGGTCGTCTCCACGCGGCTGCCCTGCGGATTGCCGAGGTAGACCGCCGTGACGCCCCACTGGAACAGCATCTGGCGGCACGACCCGCACGGGCTCGCGGGGACGGCGCTGTCCGTCCAGACGGCGACGGCCGTGAACGCACGATGCCCCTCGCTGATCGCCTTGACGAGCGCGGTCTTCTCCGCGCACACGGTCTCGGGCAGGACGACGTGCTCGACGTTGCAGCCCTCCCAGATCGTCCCGTCCGCCGCCACGATCGCGGCGCCGACGCGGTAGCCGGACACCGGCGCGTACGCATGGCCCTGGGCGTGGCGCGCCCGCGCGAGCAGATCCTCAGAGCCCACGCAGCACCTCTTCCAGCGCGATCGCGAGCTTCTTCGCCGAGGAGTGCGCGGACTCCGTCACCTCCTCGTGGGTGAGGGGGCCGCCCGACAGGCCGGCGGCACGGTTGGACACTACGGCGATGACGGCGGTCGGGAGCCCGATCTCGGCGGCCGCGAGGACCTCTGGCACCGTGGACATGCCGACGACGTCCGCGCCGAGGGTGCGAAGCATCCGGACCTCTGCCGGCGTCTCGTACGCGGGGCCGGGCATGGCGGCGAGCACACCTTCCGCGAGCTTCAACCCAGCTTTTGTGGCCGTGCGCCGCAGCGCTTCCCGCATGACGGGGTCGTACGCGGCCGTGACGTCCGGGAACCGCGTGCCGTACGCCGGGCCCGTGAGCGGGTTTCCCCGCTGGAAGTTCAGGTGATCCGTCACCAGCACCATGGAGCCGGGGTCGAGCCCTTCCGTGATCCCGCCAACGGAACACGTGAGGAACAGCCGCTTCACCCCCCACTTCGCGGCAGCGCGGACGGCGCGGACGGCGACGGCGGGCTCGTGGCCCTCGTACAGGTGCACGCGGCCCGAGAACACGAGCACGCGGACGTCTCCCAGGCGCCCGACGACGACCTTCCCGGCGTGCCCCGGCACGGTCGACGCCGGCAGGCCCATCTCCGAGAACTCGGCCTGCCCCTCGATCACCAGCCGGTCGACCACGGGCCCGAGGCCCGAGCCGAGCACGATCGCCGCAGACGGCGCCGCCCCGAACCGCGCCGTGAGCCGCGCCACGGCGTCCGCCACCGGGGCCTCTTCCGGATGAGCCACGCACCACCTCCGTCCGGCCAGCACACTGGCACGCGCGGACGATTTGCGCCACCCGTGCGTTGTACCTCGGCCCGCAACCGGATAAAGGCGGGCGTCACGACCCCCTCCCCGCGGCACGGCCGCGTCCCCCGAAGGCAAGATGTTCGACGATACCCCGTTGGTCCTGGTCTACGACCGGCCGACCCTCGTGGAGGTTGCCCGTCGACTGTCCGAGTGCGACGCCATCGGCGTGGACACCGAGAGCGACAGCTTCTACCACTACCAGGAGAAGGTCTGTCTGCTCCAGATCTCGGACGCGGACACCGACTACATCATCGATCCGCTGGCGCTCCGCCAGGATCTGCACGAGCTCGCGCCCATCTTCGCGGACCGGAGCATCACGAAGATCTTCCACGGCGCGGACTACGACGTCGTCTGCCTCAAGCGCGACTTCGGCTGGGACATCTCCGGGATCTTCGACAGCCTGGTCGCGGCGCAGCTCCTCGGACTCCCGAAGTTCGGGCTCGCGGACCTCATCGAGAAGTACTTCGGCTGGCAGCTCGACAAGGCGTACCAGCGGCACGACTGGGCGGCGCGGCCGCTCGGCCCGGAGCACCTGGAGTACGCGCGCGGTGACACGCACTGGCTGCGCGCGGTCCGCGAGATCATGACGCTCAAGCTCGAAGGGGCCGGTCGGCTCGCCCACTTCGAGGAGGAGTGCGCGATCCTCGAGAAGCGCGCCTGGGGCGCGCGCGGGTTCGACCCGGAGGGCTGGAACCGCGTCAAGGGCAGCAACACGCTGGACGAGGACGGCAAGCGCGTCCTGCGCAAGGCCTGGGCGTACCGCGACTCGCAGGCGAAGGCGCTCGATCGCCCGCAGTTCAAGGTCATGCCGGACGACGTGCTGCTCGCGCTCGCGGAGAAGCTGCCGGAGTCCGAGTCCGCGCTCGACGCCGTCGTGCCGCCGCGCTCGGCGCTCCGTCGCCGCCACGGCAAGGCGCTCCTCCAGGCGGTCCAGGACGGCCTGGACGACGATTCGGTGCTCCCGAAGCAGACGAAGGAGAAGCCGACCGGCCCGAAGCCCCGGCTCGTGGGCAAGGTGGCCGAGCGCGTGCTCGCCGAGCTCAAGCTGTGGCGGAACCGCCGCGGCAAGAACAACCAGACGTCGGCGTTCACCGTGGCCTCCAACGGGACGCTCAAGTCCATCGCGCTGCAGCGCCCGCGCACGATGGAGGAGCTCGCGACCACGCCGGACGTGCGCAAGTGGCAGGTCGCCGAGTTCGGCCAGGAGATCCTGGACGTCCTCGACAAGGCCGATCCTCCCAGGAAGGGCTGAGCGGGCGCTACAGGCCGGACTGGCGGTAGATCTCGTCGAGCGGCACGTCGACGGCCAGCGCCGGGATGCGCACGCTGCCCGCCACGAGCGTCTGGAGCAGCCAGTGGTCGTCGGCGTTCCGCGTCTGGAGCTGGACGTGGCGCCGGCGCGAGTCGACGAACAGGATGGCGTCGATGCTCGCGCGGGAGCGGTAGTGCTCGCCCTTGACGATCAGGTCGTAGCTGGCCGTGGACTCCGAGAGGACCTCGACGACGACGCGCGGGTTGCGGACGGACGGCGGGTTCGTGTCCGTCGCGTCGGGCTCGCCGCACACGACGGAGACGTCGGGGTACGCGTAGCTCCCGGTCTCCTCCAGCAGGACGCGGAGGTCCGAGCCGAAGACCTCGCACGGCGGGCGCACGCGGCTCATCAGCGCGAACATGACGTTCGCCTGGATCCGCCCGTGCGGGATGGACGCGCCCGACATCGCCACGATCTCGCCGTCCACGAGCTCCAGCTTCTCGGGGGACGCGTCGTCCATGGCGATGTAGTCGGCGACGGTGATGCGCGTCTTCGGCTGCATGCGCGATCGTAACACGGCACGGGCCTTGCTAGGTGTCCGGCCATGAAGCGCACGCGCTGGCTGGTGGTCGTGGTGGTGGGGGTCCTGGCGGCCC
The DNA here is from genome assembly GCA_945882675.1 of Klebsiella pneumoniae. Lineage (GTDB taxonomy): Bacteria > Myxococcota_A > UBA796 > UBA796 > CANLGQ01. The sequence continues at coordinate 16,393 of CAMCWU010000010.1, forward strand.
TCTGGCTCGTCGCCCGGGTGCAGTCGCTCCCCGAGCGGCTCACCGTCGCCCCGTCCACGGAGGTCACCTGGGACGACGGCACCGTCGCGAACGTCGCGCTGGCGCCGGACGATCGCTGGCGTCTCAGCACATCTCTCGACGACGTGGACCCCGCGTACGTCGCCGCGCTCGTGCGGCTCGAGGACAAGCGGTTCTGGTGGCACCCGGGCGTGGACCCCGTGGCGATCGTGCGGGCGATCGCCGTGAACCTCTCGGCCGGGCGGGTGGAGACGGGGGCGAGCACGCTGACGCTCCAGCTCGTGCGCGTGCTCGAGCCGCGCCCGCGGACGATCCGGTCGAAGCTCGTCGAGGCCGCGCGCGCCGCGACCCTCGAGGCCCGGCTGAGCAAGCGCGAGATCCTGGCCGCGTACCTCACGTTCGCGCCGTACGGGGGCAACCTCGAGGGCGTGCGGGCCGCGTCGTTCGCGTACTTCGGGCACGACGCCGACCACCTGTCGCCGGCGGAGATCGCCGTGCTGCTCGCCGTGCCGCAGAGCCCGGCAGCCCGCACCCCCGGCCGCTCCGCCCTGAAGGCGGGGCGTGACGACGTGGCCCGCAAGCTCCACGCGCTGCACGCGCTGCCGGTCCCGCCCGGTGGCACCCCGGACGCGACGCTCGCGGAGATCCTCGCGTCCCCGGTCCCCGCGGAGATGGCCCCGTTCCCCCGTGCGATCCCGCACGTCGCGACGTGGCTCCGCGCCGCCGCCCCGCGCGAGACGCGGATCCACACGACCCTCGATCGGGGCGCACAATCCCTCGCCGAGCGCGCCCTGGACGAGGTCGAGGCCGAGCGCGCCGCGCAGGGGATCCACAACGCGAGCGTGGTCGTCGTGGAGCACGCGACGGGCCGCGTGGTGGCGCTGGTGGGCGGGTTCTCGTTCTGGGACGCGGAGAACGGCGGCCAGATCGCCGCGTTCGACAACCCGCGGTCGCCGGGATCTGCGCTCAAGCCGCTGATCTATGCGCTGGCGATCGATCGCGGGCTCGCGCTCCCCGAGCACCTGCTGGCCGACGTCCCGCGGACCTACGGCACGTACCAGCCGAAGAACTACGACGGGAGCTTCGACGGCCTCGTGCCCATGCAGGAGGCGCTGTCGCGATCGCTGAATCTACCATTCGTAGATCTGCTCCAGGAGCTGGGGGTCGAGCCGTTCCTCGGCACGCTGCGAACCGCGGGCGCGCGCCACCTCGTCACGAAGCCGGGCTGGTACGGGCTGTCGATCGCGGCGGGCGGGATCGAGCTCACGCCTCTGGAGATGGCGGGGATCTACGCCGCGCTCGGTGCGGGCGGGGCGCACCGGCCGCTCCGGATCCGCGCCGACGATCCGGCGGGAGCTCCGCTCGAGATCGTCTCCCCCGGCGCCACCTGGCTGACGCGCCGCGCGCTCTCGCTCAAGGATCGCCCGGACTTCCCGGCGCGCTGGAAGGTCTCGGCCGCGCCGCGGGACATCGCGTGGAAGACGGGGACCAGCTTCGGGCACCACGACGCGTGGGCGGCCGGCTGGGGCGGGCGGTACGCCGCCGTGGTGTGGATGGGGAACCTGGACAACCGGCCGGCGGTGGATCTGCTCGGGTCGGACGCGGCGGGGCCCGTCCTGTTCGACGTGCTCGAGGGGCTGGCCGAGCCGGACGCCCGGCCTCCCGTCGCCCCGGACGATCTGGTCGGCGTGGAAGTGTGCGCGTACTCCGGGCATCTCCCGGGGCCGGCGTGCCCGACCCGCCGCACTGCGCTCGCGCTGCACGACCATGTCCCGACGAAGCCGTGTCCGTACCACGCCGCGCGGGATGTGGACGTCGAATCCGGCCTCTCGCTCACGCCGGCGTGCCGCGCGGGGCGCGCGTGGGAGACGCGGAGCTTCGTCGTGTGGCCCGCGGCGGTCCGCAGGTTCCTGGCGGACAACCATCACCAGCTCCCGGAGCCGCCGTCGTGGGCGCCCGGCTGCGCGCCCCAGGGTGACGGCGCGGTCGCGATCGTGTCGCCCGCGGCCGGCCAGGTGGCGCTGCTCATCCCGGGCCTGCCGGCGCACGAGCAGGAGCTCCCGTTGATCGCCGACTCCGACCGGCCCGGCGCGCGCCTGACCTGGTTCGTGGACGGCGAGGCCATCGGCAATGCCGCGAGCGAGGAGCGCGTCTGGTGGATGCCGCGCGTGGGCCGCCACGAGGTCGTGGTGGTGGACGACGCCGGCGCGCTCGATCGCCGCTGGCTGGAGGTCCGGGATCGACCTTGATACAGTCGGCGGATGCACCTCCTGCTCGTGTCGCTCTCCCTCGCGCTCGCCGTCGAAAACCAGGGTTCATCGGACGTCGTCCTGGACGCCGCGGCCAGGGAGGTGGACCGGACGGTCGCCGCCCTCGCGGGGAAGCCGGACGCGCCGTACTACCTCGCGGCGCAGGTGACGGACGCGCACGACATCACGCTGATGGCGGAAGATGGCGCGCTCTCGTCGTGGCAGCCGCGGCACAGCCGGCGCGTGGACGTCGACGTGCGGGTCGGGACGCCGGATCTCGACAGCAGCCATACGCTGCGGTCCGAGCGCCCGGACGACGGGAGCATCGGGCGGACCATCACGATCGACGACGACCCCGCGGTGCTGGCGCGCGACCTGTGGCGCGAGCTCGATCTCCGCGTGCGCGAAGCCCGGGAGCGCTGGGCCAAGGTCAGCGCGGACCGCACCGTCCTGGTCGAGGAGGACGGCGCGCCCGACCTCGCGCCGACCAAGGCGGTGACGGACATCCAGCCGCTCGTGGAGCTGGCGTTCGACGCGGGTCCGTGGCAGGACATCATGCGCCACGCGTCGGCCCGGCTCGCTGGCGGCGTGATCCGCGACGGGAGCGCCACGCTCACCGCGACCGCCGTGAACGAGTGGTTCGTGGCGAGCGATGGCCAGCGCGTGCGCCACGGCGGCGTCGAGTACCGCATCATGCTCCGCGCCGACGCGGTGGCGCCGGACGGCACCGTGCTCGCGCTCTACCGGAGCTGGGAGGAGGTCGATCCCGCCCGGCTCCCGGACGAGGCCGCGCTGGTGGCCGCCGCGGACGATCTGCGGGTGCGCCTGGGCGCGCTGGTCGCAGCGCCGGAGCAGGCGCCCTACACGGGCCCCGTGGTGCTGTCGGATCGGGCGGCTGGCGTGTTCTTTCACGAGATCTTCGGGCACCGGATGGAGGGTCACCGCCTCAAGCAGGTCGACAACGCCGGCACCTTCAAGGATATGGTCGGAAAGCCCGTCCTTCCCTCGTTCCTGTCGGTCGTCGACGATCCCACGCGCGCCGACTGGAACGGCACGCCGTTGCGCGGCGCCTACTCGTACGACGACCAGGGCGTCCCGGCAGAGCGGGCGAACCTCGTGGAGAACGGCGTCCTCCGCGGGTTCCTCGAGAGCCGGTCGCCGCACGCCGCGGGCTTCGTGAGCAACGGGCACGGGCGCGCCCAGCCGGGCATGCGGCCGGTCTCGCGGCAGGGGAACCTCATCGTCACGGCGTCGAAGAGCGTCACGGACGCAGCCCTCCGGGTCGAGCTGATCCGGGCCGCGAAAGCCGATGGCCTGCCGTACGCGCTGTGGATCGACGAGATCCAGGGGGGCTTCACGTACACGAACCGCGGCATCCCGAACGCGTTCCAGGTCGACGTGCTCGAGGCGCACCGCGTGTGGGTGGACGGGCGGCCCGACGAGCTGGTGCGCGGGATCGACCTGATCGGGACGCCGCTCGTGGCGTTCTCGCGCGTGCTGCTGGCGGGGGAGTCGAAGGACGTGTTCAACGGCTCGTGCGGCGCGGAGAGCGGCTGGGTGCCGGTCTCGGGCGTCGCACCGGCGCTCCTGGTCGCGCAGCTCGAGACGCAGCGCAAGCAGAAGGGCCAGAACACGCCGCCGCTGCTGCCACCGCCCACTGCGCCACCCGCGTCCGTGAACCCGGGAGGTGCGCTTTGATCCTCGCTCTCCTCGCGCTCATGGCCCACGCAGCCGAGCCCGACCCGCTCCTCGACGCCCTCGGGCGCTGGGCAGATCTGGGGCCGGAGCAGCTCGTCCTCGACGGCGAGAAGCCGTACCGCACGGTCGTGGCCGCGGCCGATCGCGAGTTCTTCTCGGCGGACGCGTCCTTCGGGGCGCTCAGCGGGACAAGCCGGGGCCGCTCGCGGCCCGCGCGCGTGGAGGCCGTGATCGGATCGGACGCGCGGAGCTCGTCGCGGTACCGGACGGGGCGCGTGCTCGGCCTGCCGGACCTCCCGGACGAGGACGTGGCGATCGCGATCGATCGGGACCTGTGGCTCGCGCTGGACACGAGCTTCAAGGCGTCGGTGAAGCAGCTCGAGGTGAAGACGGCCGCCCTCGGGCAGCTCGCGAGCGCGTGGCCCCCGGATCGCGCACCCGCGATGCCGACGATCGCCGTGGACGACGCGCGGCCCGAGCCCGTGGACCGCGACGCCCTCACCGCGCGGATCCTCACGGCGTCCGCCGCGTTCCGCGAGTTCCCGCTGCTCCGGAGTGGCCACGCGAGCGTGAGCGCCACGGACGGCCGGTACCTGCTCGCCACATCGGACGGCACGCGGCTCGCGCAGCCCGAGGGATACGCCGCGATCTACGTCTGGTGCGAGGCCGTGCGCCCCGACGGCGTGCTCGTGTGGGCCGGCGAGCAGTGGGTGGGCCGGCGCGCAGGCGACCTCCCGACGGCGGAGGATCTCGCGTCCGCCGCCCGGAAGCTCGCGACGGAGGTGAGCGCGCGCGTCGCCGCGCCCGTGGTCGAGTACTACGAGGGCCCCGTGATCTTCGAGGGCGAAGCTGCGATCCAGCTCTTCGCACAGCTCGCCGTCCCCGAGACGCTCGGCACGCCGCCCGCGCCGCCCGGCGACCGCACGTACAGCCAGCTGGTCCGCTCGGGCCCGCGCATCGGCCGGCACATCCTGCCGGAAGGCTGGTCCGTCGCCGACGATCCGGGGGACAACCCGCTCGTGCCGGCCTGGGACCGCGAGGGCGTGCCCGGCCAGGCCGTGGAGCTCGTCCGCGACGGCGTGGTGGTGGACCTGCTGATGACCGAGATCCCGCGCGAAGATCTGCGGGGATCGAACGGCCACGCCCGCGGGGATGTGCAGAGCGCGTGGACCGCGCGGCCCGTCGCGTGGACCGTCACGCCCCAGCGCGTGGCGTCCGACCGCGCGTTCGACCGCGCCGCCGACCGCGCCCGCTCCGACGCCCGGCTGGACCGGATCCTCGTCGTGCGCGCGCTCGCCCGCCGGACCGAGGGCACGCTCCCGAGCCCCACCCGCGCCGTCTGGCGCTACGCGGATGGCCACGAGGAGGAGGCCGTCGGCCTGGAGTTCCAGCGGGCAGACCGCCGGATCCTGCGCGACATCTCGGCCGCGACGGGCCCGCTCACGCAGACCTACCTGGCGACCGAGGGCGGCGGCGGCGCCGGCACCACGCGGGGGATGCCCACGATGGGCACCGCGCCCGCGCGCGTGCTCGTGACGGAGGTGGAGGCCGTGGCCGCAGGCGGCAGCGAGGAGCCGCCCGCGATCCCGATGCCGCCCCTCGACCCCTAGCCCTCTTCCTTCTTGGGCTCTTCCTTCTTGGGCTCTTCCTTCTTGGGCTCGGCGGCCGGAGCGGGCGTGCCCACATCCGTCGGACCCGGAGCGGGGGCCGGGGCGGCGCCCTCGACAGGCGCCACGGGGACGAGCTTCGGGTCGCTGCCCTGGTTCATCCGCTGCTTCGCGCGGTCGGAGACGTCCTGGTCGAGGATCTCGAAGCTGACGCGGCGGTTCGTGGCCTGGCCGTCCTTCGTCGCGTTGTCGGCGATCGGCGCGGTCTCGCCGAAGCCCTTGGCGACCACTCGGTCCGCCGCGACGCCGTGGTCCGTGAGGTAGCGCACGACCGACGCCGCGCGATCCTGCGAGAGCTTCAGGTTCTTCGCGTCGTCTCCGACGCTATCCGTGTGGCCCTCTACCTGCAGGCGCTTGATGCCCGGGTACTTCTGGAGGACGCGGACCACGTCGTCGAGCAGGGCGTGCGAGACCGGCTTGATCGTCGCCTTGTTCGTGTCGAACTGGACGGTCTCGGTGATCTGGATCCGCTTCTCGCTCACGAACACCTTGGCGGGGCAGCCGTCCGAGCGCTCGGGGTCGATGCCTTCGTTCGCCTTGACGTCCGGGCACGCGTCCCGCGAGTCGGGGACGAGGTCGCCGTCCTTGTCGGGGCAGCCTTCCGCCGCGATCGGTCCGGCTTCCGTGGGGCACGTGTCCGACGCGTCCGCGAGGCCGTCCTTGTCGGTGTCGGGGCAGCCCGAGAACTCGGCCATGCCCGCCACGATCGGGCACTGGTCGTTGCTGTCGAGCACGCCGTCCTTGTCGTTGTCGTCCTCGAGGCAGCCGTCCGAGTCCTCGAACCCGTCCATATCCTCCTTGACGACGGGGCAGGCGTCCGCCGCGTCGAGCACGCCGTCGTTGTCGTTGTCGGCTTCCGGACAGCCATCATCGTCTTCGAAGACATCGACGTCTTCCGGCTGATCCGGGCACTTGTCGACGTCGTCCGCGAGGCCGTCGCGGTCCGAGTCCTTGGTGCCGCCGAAGCGGAGCCACAGGCCGGCCGTGGTCTCCCAGTCGAGGAACGAGTCCCCGTGGTTCATGTAGTTCTCGCCGCCGATGTTCAGCAGCCAGCGGAGATCGGCGCGCAGGTTCACGACGGACGACGCGGGGTCCTTCCCGAGCGGGAGCACGACGCCGGGACCGCCGGCGAAGACGAGGTCCACGTCCAGGTTCTGGCCGGTCGGGAGCCCGAGGCAGCCGATCTCCAGGTCGCAGGGGACGCCGTCGGTGCGCGTGAGATCGTTGACGTCCTTCATGAACGCGCCCGCGCCGACCGCGAGCAGCGGCTGGAGCCGCTTGTCGGGGTACAGCCGGCCGATCAGGTTCAGGCGCGGCGTGAACGCCGTGTACGGGAACGGGTCGGGGCCCTGCGAGACCGCGGTGTTGCCGCCGATGATGCCCAGGTTGAGCTCGGCGCCGAGCGTGTCGTTGAACCAGTACGACGCGTTCGGCGCGACGGTCCAGCCGTCGTCGAGCACCTCGAGAGCGTCCATCCACACGGCGCCGCCGGACACGCCGACGCCGACTTCGCCCGCATGCGCCGCGGGTGCGAGCCCGAGACCGAGCAGAACGAGTGGGAACAGGTACCGAGCTCTCATCATGCGCCTCCGACGGTGGGTCCGTACCCCGCCCAGGCGCTCGCGCCGGGTGGTGCCGCGGCATCTTACAACGGGATCGCCCGCAGCGCGAACCTGGGGCGACCGATCAGTGACGTGTCGCGCCGGATCGTTCATGCGCGCTTGCGTCTCGGCGCGCGGCGGGGCATCGGACAGCGTTCCGGGAGCACGATCATGGGCATCTACGAGCAGATCAACGACGGGATCAAGGACGCGATGCGGGCGAGGGACGCCGGTCGTACGGCCGCGCTCCGGAATATCCGCGCCGCGTTCATCGAGCTCATGAAGCAGGACAACTCGCAGACGCTCTCGGACGACCAGTGCGTCGCCGTGATCCGTAAGCTCGCGAAGCAGCGACACGAGAGCATCGACGCCTACAAGGCCGGGGGGCGCGACGACCTCGTGGCCGCGGAGACGGCGGAGCTCGCGGTGCTGGAGGGCTTCCTGCCCAAGCTCGCGGGGCCGGACGTCACGCGCGCCTGGGTGCAGGAGGCGATCGCGGCCACCGGCGCCACGTCCGTCAAGGACATGGGCAAGGTCATGGCGCACATCAAGCAGGCGCACAAGGACGATCTGGACGGAAAGCTGGCCCAGGTCCTGGTCAAGGAACTGCTGGGCTAGCGCTCACTCTCCCTGGACGGCTTCGAGCTTCTGCATGGCGACATCATACGATGAGCGCGCGTTCTGGAGCTTCTGAAGCCGGTTCCGGGCTTCCGGGATCTTGTAGCTCGCGGTGATGGGCGCGTCCTTCGAGCGGGCGTCGAGCTCCTGGCCGACGATCGCGACGAGCTGGCTCGTGAGCCGCACGCGCGCGGCGGGATCCGGCTCGCGCTCGAACTGCTGGTAGAGCTTCTCGACGGTCGCCGTGTGCGACCCGAGGTCCGAGAGATCGGAGCGGAGACGCGGGATCTCGGCCTCCACCACGTCGAACAGGGCGTCCTGGGTCGCGGTGACGACGGCTTCCGACCGGCGGGCGTCCTGGCCGTTGAACGCGGTGAACGCGGTGAACGCGGCCCAGGCGACGGCGAGGAGGACGACCACGAGCGACATGACGACGAAGGGCTGGACCAGCGCGCGGAGCGGGTCGGGAGGCGCATCCGGCTCGGTCGCGGGCGCTTCCGGCGCGGCCGGCGGGGGCGCCGGAGCGAGGTCGGCCGTGACGAGTTCGTTCTCCGCGGGAGCCGTGGGGGACTCCCTGCCCGCCGTGGCCGCCATGCGCGCGGCCATTCGCGCGGGAGTAGGCGCGGGCTGGGGCGCGCGGACCGGCGGGTCCGGCGGGCCCTGGAGGACGGCGCGCGGGGCGGGTGGCGCGATCGTGGTGGGCGCCGAGCTGACGAGATCGGCGTGGGGGTCGGGCGCGTCGCGCCGCGGGCTGGCGGGCGGGCTGGACACGACATCGATGGGGGCGGGGATGTCGTCGTCCTCGATGCCGGCGCCGACCAGCGCGACGCCCCGCGGGGACCGCGGCCCAACGTCTTCGTACACGACGGGAGCGCGCGAGACCAGGGGCGGCACCGAGAGCGACCGCGCGAGAGTCGGGTTCGAACGTGCCGGGGGGTCCGTGAGGCTCGCCCCTGGCGCGCCGCGAGGGGGCGCCGCGTCAAGCGCTTCGAGCTGCCCGTCCGGGCGCGCCGGGTAGCGCAGCGACGCGTCCGGGGCGCGGGAAGCGGGCGAGATGCGGGAAGCGGGCGGGGAGCTGACCGGGCGCACCGGCGTTTGGCGCGTCTGGAGCTGGCGGATCAGCGACGGCGCTGGCGTGGCGGTCCGGCCCTTGTGGTGCGGCCCCGAGTGGGGCGGCCGGGAGGGCGACGAGATGCCGTCCGGGTCGCCCTCCACGGCCTCGTTCGCCGGGTTATCGACGTTCACGAGCGTGATCCCGGGCGGATGCTCGGGCAGCCCCGGCAGGGTCTCCCACAGCGCCTGGGCGAGCTCCATGACCGTGTCGTACCGCTGCTCGCGCTTGTAGCGCGTGGCCTTGAGCAGGATGGGAGCCACGGTCCGCGCAATCCCCAGGTCCACGAGCTCGTGCTCCTCTGCCGCGAACAGGTCGCCCACCTTCTTGCGCCCGGTGAGCAGCGAGAACAGCGTTGCGCCGATGGAGTAGACGTCCGCGCGGGCGTCTACCAGCTTCGTGTCCATGCGCTGCTCGGGAGCCATGAACCCGAGGGTGCCCATGACGGTGCCCGTGAGCGTGAGGTTGCCGTCGTCCTCCATCCGAGCGATCCCGAAGTCCGTGACCTTGCACATGCCTTTTCGGTCGACGAGGATATTGTGCGGCTTGACGTCGCGGTGGACGATCCCCTCGTCGTGGGCGGCGGCGATGCCGTCACACACTTGCAGGATCGCCTCTGTCGCCAGCCGCGCCGGCATGGCGCCGTTGCGCTTGATCCACAGGTCGAGCGACCCGCCCTCCACCAGCTCCATGGAGATGTACGGGAGATCGCCGTCCAACGCCACGTCGTAGACCCGCACGACGTTGACGTGCTCGAGGCGCGCCATGGCCTGCGCCTCCGCCTCGAACCGCTTCCGGAGCGCCGGATCGCGCGCGTGCTCGGCGAGGAGGATCTTGAGCGCCCGCCATGCGCGGAGCCGCTGATCCCACACGAGGTACACGGCGGCCATGCCACCCTGCCCGATGGGCTTGATCAGCTTGTACCGCCCGTCGATCAGCTCGGGCGGACCCTGTGCGGGAGTCGGATCCATGCCGGGAGAGCCTACCACGACCGGACGAGGCGCCCCACCGAAACCGCGCGCGAAGATCAGTCCGGTTCGGACGCGAGCCCGAGCTGCACCGCGGTCCGCGCCGCGGGCTCGTCCGCCGCCTCTTCCCAGGCGAGCATGCGCGTGCGCAGCGTCTCGGAGAGGCGCTCGAGCCCGTCGAGGCGCTTGTCCACGCGCTCGAGCTTGTACCCTTGGGTCGGCGCGATCTGGTCCTTGCGCGCCGCGGCCTCCGCGTGGAGGAACGCGTCGAGCCGGCCGGCGGTCGCGAGGCGGCTCCCCGGGTCGGGCGCGCTCGCGTACCGCGCGATGAGGTCGTCCATCGGGGCTTGGGGGGGCGCCGAGCTCCACGAGATCGTTCCGGATCCGAGGGCACTCCTCGCTGAGCGCCCCGAAGTACGCGCGCTGCGCGGTGCGGGCGCCCGCTTCCGCCTCCCGCAGGGGTGCAGCCGCGTACCACAAGGCGCCGAGCGCAATCGTCCCGACGACCGAGCCGATCACGCTGATCAGGGCGAGCGGCCGGATCAGCACCGAGAGCGTCGACGCGATGATCTCGTACAGGAACCGCCCGACGGTCTTGGCGCCGTCCTCGCCCTCGAAGCCGGAAGTGGGCTCTCCATCCGATTTCTCGTCGGCCTCCAGCTTCGCGCGGCGCGCGTGCTCGGTCGCGAGGCGGTCGGCCTCCGCGAGCCCGACCTCGAAGCCCGCCGGGGCGTCCTTCACGCTCGCGGCGTCGACGTAATCGGGGAGGGCGTCCGTGTCGCTGTGGGAAGTGCGGCGTTGACCCTCTACCTTCGGCATCTGGTACGGCAACACGACCGGAACGCGCTCGCGCGGCGCGGGGGGCTCGATCGGGGCCTCCGGCGGGAAGGTCGGGTGGCTGGCGGTGGGGCTCGCGCCGGCGGGGAGGATCCCATCCGGGAGGGTGAACGACTCGGGCGCGGGAGTCAGCTCGCTCGCCGCGGTCGGGGGTGCCCCGATCTCGAGCGGCACGGTGAGCGGATCCGGCGGTAGCGTCGGCAGGATCTCCTCGAGGGCGGCGGCCAGCTCCGTGCACGTGGCGTACCGCTCGTCCCGCCGGTATCGGCTCGCCCGGAGCACCACCGCGACGACCGCGGGGTTCAGCCCGTCCGCCACGAGATCTTCAGCTTCTACCGCGTATAGATCCAGGGTGCGCTCGCCACCCGTCAGCAGGGAGAACAAGGTCGCGCCGGCCGAGAACACGTCGGCGCGCTCGTCGGTCGAGCTGGCGTCCGTCCGCTGCTCCGGCGCCATGAAGCCCGCGGTCCCCATGGACGCGCCTTCGCGTGTGTGGACGGACGTCGAGTCCTCGACCTGGGCGATCCCGAAGTCGGTGACCTTGCACAGCCCGCGCCGATCCACGAGGATGTTCCGGGTTTCACGTCGCGGTGGATGATGCCCTCCGCGTGCGCCGCCGAGAGGCCCGCGCACACCTGGATGACCGCGCGGATCGCCTGCCGCTGCGGCATCCGGCCGTTCCGCGCCGTCCACCCGTCGAGCGACCCGCCCTCCACCAGCTCCATCGCGATGAACGGCAGATCCCCCGCCTGTCCCACGTCGTAGACGCGCACGACGTTCGGATGGTCGAGGCGCGCCATCGCGTACGCCTCCGACTCGAACCGCAGCCGGATGGCTTTTCTGCGCGCGAACTCCGGGAGGAGGAACTTCACGGCCCGCCAGGCGCGCAGCCGGGTGTCCCACGCGCGATAGACGACAGCCATGCCGCCCTCTCCGAGCGAGCCGACGATGCGGTACCGCCCCTCGATCAGCGGGGCGGCGTCGGAGGTATGCACAGACATGCGCGGAATGCTAGCACACGCGCCGCTCAGCGCCCGTCGATGACGATGTCTCCGCTGCCGGTCTCGACGTGCAGGGTACCTCCATCTCCCTCTTCGATGCCGGACAGCGACACGTCGCCCGATCCGGTGGACGTCTCCACCCGGTAGGTCCCCGCCGGTACGGCGAGCGTGACGTCCCCCGAGCCGGTGCCGACGTCGACCTGCAGGGGCGCGACATCGAACGTCAGGTCCACGTCCCCGGAGCCCGTATCCCCGAGAAATGCCGTGGATGTAAGCCGGTGACCCAAGATGTCACCCGACCCTGTGTCCACGTTCACGTCCCCGCCGATACCCGCCAGCGTGACGTCCCCGGAGCCGGTCTTCACGACCACGTCACCTTCGAGCCCGTCGACGCCGACGTCGCCCGAGCCGGTGTCGACGGACACGAAGTCCGGCGAGGCCGGGAGCGTGATCACGTAGTCGACCGCGCACGCTACCCCGGACCCGCAGTCGTCCGTGAGCGCCAGCAGCCCGGCTTCGAGCGAGGACTTCAGGCACGGCGCGTCCCCGTTCCAGCGCACCGTCCGGGTGATGGTCCCGACGGTCCGCCCAGGCACCACGCGGACCTGCACGTCGCCGCTCGTGGCCACCAGAGAGATCTCGAGCACGTCGCCTTCGACCTCGGTCTCGTCCGTGCGCTGCTCGCCGAAGCCAGCCATGCACCCGGTGGCGAGGGGGAGCATGAATATCCATCGGCGCATCGCGTCCTCCATGCCTGACAGACACCGCACGGACGTCCGTCCGTTACCGCGTCGCGCGCGATCCCGCGAGCCGTTAGCATGCCTGGGCGGGGGGCCGATGCGGCGGTGGCTGTGCCTGGTGGCGCTCGCGGGGTGCACCATCCCGCGCTCCGAGTTCGTCGGGGAGAAGGCGGACGCGCTGTGCGCGCTCGAGCGTCGCTGCGCGGTCGGCGCGTTCTACGAGGAATATACGGGGATGGAGCAGTGCCTAACCCGAGCGGCGGTGGACGTGGAGGACGAGATCGCGGGGACGGACGTCTGCGCGTACCGCCCCGCCGAGGCCGCCCGGTGCGTGAGCCGGCTGCGATCGCTGCCCTGCGCCGACTTCGCCCGGGACGAGCTCGAAGAGCCGTGCGATCTCGTCTTCGACTGCGGGTTCGCCCAGTGAGCCGCCTGCTGCCCGCGCTGCTGCTCCTGGCCGGCTGCGAGATCCGGGAAGAGCGCTTTCCCCGCAAGTTTGCGGAGCTCAACTGCGCGCGCCACTGGCAGTGCGAGCGCGGAAGCTACGACGTGCGGTTCAGCAGCTTCCCCGACTGCATCCGCGAGTACGAGGACACCTTCGCGGAGCTCGCCGCGTTCGAGGAGGAGTACGGCTGCGCCTACGATCCCGTCGCCGCCGAGGGCGCGTACGACGAGCTCTCGGGCATGACGTGCGAGCAGTGGTTCACGGGGGATCTGCTCCTGGGGTTCACGGCGATCTGGGCGGAGTGCGAGTGATCTGGGCGCTGCTCGCGGGCTG
>CAMCWU010000011.1 GCA_945882675.1 Klebsiella pneumoniae
CACGCCCGGGAAGTCGCGCGTGGCCGCGATGGTCGCCGCCAGGTCCTTCCCGCCGAGCGACGGGCTCTTCTTCGCGGCCTCCGCCACCACGCGCAGCGCGTCGTATCCGAGCGCGGCGAGGCCGTCCGGGATCGATCCGTACTTGGCCTGGTAGCTCTTCACGAAGTTCTGGACTTCGGGGCGGGTCTCTTCGGGCGCGTAGTGGTTGCTGTAGTAGGCGCCCTCGATCGCGTCTCCGCCGATCTCGCCGAGCTTCTCGGAGTCCCAGCCGTCGCCGCCGAGCAGCACCGCGGTGAGTCCGAGCTTCTTGGCCTGCAACGCGATGTTCCCGACGTCCGTGTAGTAGCCGGGGATGAAGACGACCTCCGGCCCCGCGCCGCGGATCGTCGTGAGCTGCGCCGAGAAGTCCTGATCCCCCCGCGTGTACGCCTGCTCCGAGACGATCGTGCCGCCCATGCCCGTGAACTCGCGGGTGAAGTCGTCCTTCAGGCCCTTGCTGTACGCGGCGGTCTGGTCGTAGAGGATCGCGGCCTTCGTGGCCTTCAGGTCGTCCTTGCTGAACTTCGCGACGACGTAGCCCTGGAAGCCGTCGATGAAGCACACGCGCGAGACCATGTCGCCGATCGCGGTGACCTGGGCGTTCGTGGACGACGGCGTCACCATCGGCACGCCGTACTGCTGCGCGACGCGGCCGCCCGTGAGAGACAGCGACGAAGCCACCTCTCCGATGATCGCGACGACCTTGTCCTCCGTGATGAGGCGGCTGACGGCCGACCCGGCCTCCTGGCTCTTGCCCTGGTCGTCGTAGACCTTGACCTCGAGCTGCTTGCCGTTCACGCCACCGGCCGCGTTGATCTCCTCCAGAGCGAGCATGACGCCGTTGTGGGTGGACTGGCCGAAAGTAGCCTCCGAGCCCGTGAGAGAGCCGTATTCGCCGATGAGGATCGTGTCCGCCGGGGCCGGCGCCGGGGCCGCGTCGCCCGGCGCGTGATCCGTTGCGGCTTGCTCGCCGCCTGCGCACGCGATCGCCCCGAACAGGGGCGCGAGGCGGAGGAGGGACGGGATGCGGTCGAGCCAGCGCGGCATGGAGGGATCCTCACGGAAGGCGGAAACGGCCTGCGTTCGTACCAGCCCGCGGCGCCCCCTGTCAACATGGCCCGCCGGATCCTGGCTGCGAAACCGAGACGAGACGTGACGAACCAGACGGCCCTCACCACGTACCAGGATCAGCGGGAGGATGCGATGTGCAGCGAGCTAAGCCCAGGCGACGGATCGGTGACCCACACCCATGTGCGCGAGGGTTAGGGTCGTGGTTGGAGCGTGGCGGATGGGCGCAGACCTCGTGATCCGCGGCGCCGCGTGCGTCGTCACCTGTGAGGACGGGCTCGGCGTGCTGCCCGGGTCTGCCGTGGCCTGCGAGGGCGGCCGGATCTCCTGGATCGGCGCGGACGCCGACGCCCCGGACGCCGACGAGATCGTGGACGCGCGCGGCTGCCTGGTGCTGCCGGGCCTGGTCGACTGCCACACCCACATCGTGTGGGCGGGCGAGCGCTCGGGCGAGTTCGAGCGCCGTCTGACGGGCGTGCCGTACACCACGATCCTCGAGGAGGGGGGCGGGATCCTCTCGACCGTTCGCGCCACCCGGGCGGCGGCCGAGGACGACCTCGTTGCGCTCGCGACCGCCCGCCTTCGGTACGCCCTCTCGCGCGGGGTCACCACGGTGGAGGTCAAGTCCGGGTACGGCCTGGAAGCCGCCGCGGAGGCTCGGATCCTGCGCGCCGCTCGGGCGGCCGGGGAGGCCGCCGGGGTCACCGTGACGACCACCTTCCTGGGTGCGCACGCGATCCCGGCGGAGTGGCGCCACGATCGCGCCGAGTACGTCCGCCGCGTGATCGAGGAGCAGATCCCCGCGGTCGCCGGCCTCGCCACGGCGATCGACGTGTACGTCGACCGCGGCGCGTTCACCCTGGAAGAGGGCCGCGCGATCCTGGCCGCCGGGAAGGCCGCCGGCCTGCACGTCCGCGCCCACTCCGAGCAGGTCGGGTTCACGGGGATCGCGGCCGCAGCGGCTGAGCTCGGCGCGCTCGCCGTCGACCACGTCGAGCACATCGACGACGCCGGGATCGCGGCCGTGGCGCGGAGCGGAGCCGTCGCGGTGCTGCTCCCGGGCGCCATGCTCTACCTGCGCGATCCGTCCCCGCCCGTAGCGAAGATGCGGGCCGCCGGCATCCCGCTGGCCGTGGCGACCGACTACAACCCGGGATCCTCGCCCGTCGCGGACCCGTGGGCGTGCGGCACGCTCGCCGCGATCACCATGGGCCTCACCGTGGAGGAGGTGATCCTCGGCCTCACGCGCAACGCGGCGCGCGCGATCGGGCGCCCCGATCTCGGGCGGATCGCGGTCGGGCTGCCTGCGGATCTCGCGGTGATGCGGCCCCCGCCGGGCTTCCCGGTCACGCCCGCGGGCCTCGTGCAGCCTCTCGGCGGACCGGTCGCGCACGCGGTGATCCGCGGCGGCCGTCGTGCTATCCTGGGGAGGTGAGCGCTCCACCCCTCCCGCCCGAAGACGAGCAGGTCGGCCCGATCGACCAGCCGTTCCAGGCTGTCGAGCAGCACTTCGCGCCCGCGGGTCAGCTGGCGCCGCTGCGCTGGGGCCGGCTGCTGCCGTGGCTCGGCGGCCTCCTCGCCGTGCACCTGGCGCTGTGCGGGTGGTACACGTCGAACGTGAACGCGAAGCACCGGGTGGTCCTAGCGGATGACGCGTTCCTCGCCGATCCCGAGCCGGTGCGGCTGCTGGTGGTCGGCGACAGCCACCCGCGCAACGCCGTGGACGACGAGCTGCTCCCCGGCGCCTTGAACCTGGCGAATGGCGGGGAATCGTACGTCAAGACGTACTACCGCCTCAAGTACCTGCTGGCGCGCAGCGAGCGGCGCGTCGGCGCCGTCCTGCTGACGATGGAGCCCCAGGCATTCGACAGCTGGCACGCCGACTACTACCAGCCCGAGTATGTGTACGGTCGGTACGTGCCGTTCATCGAGCTGGGCTTCAAGCGGGGCCGCCCGGTCGAGTACGCGAACTGGTGGGTCAAGGCGCACCTCGCGCCGTACACCGGCGAGTCCCAGACCATCGGAGAGATGCTCCGGAACAAGCGGGACTTCCACGACGAGCTCGGCGCCATGCGGTTCTCGGCTGCCGGCCCCGCGGAGCAGTGGGCGCTCGGCCAGGGGCGCGCCGAGTGGCACTTCAAAGGCCACGAGTACCGCGATCCGCTCCAGATCTGGGCGTTCGAGCAGACCCTCGCGCTGTGCGACGCAGAAGGGATCCGTCCGATCCTCGTCTCGTACCCGGTGTCGGAAGAGTACTGGTACTTCGTCGACAAGATGGGGCCCGTCGCCGCCATGCACGACGTGCTCGGGCCGCTGAAGGCGCGGCGCCCGGATCTCGTCCACCTGGACTACCACGCCACGTACTTCGGGCGGAACGACCTGTTCCACGACCCGGATCACGTGAACCGGGGTGGTCGCAAGCGGTTCACGCGCATGCTGAACGACGATCTGATCGCGCTCGGGGTGGTCCCCGAGACCAACGTGATCCCACCGCGACGCCAGGGGCCGCGCGCCGGGCTCAAGCCGATCGTGCCGCCGCCGCGGGCGCCTGCGCGACCGCTCGACGGGCCGCGCGACGTCGGTCCGGACGCATTCCCGGCGAAGCCGGACGCGCCCGACCAGCTCGAACCCTAGCCGGTGGCCTCACGGAAGTGGTGGGCGCGCGTCTGGATGTTCGCCCAGAACTGCTTCCACGGGCCGCGGCCGAGGAGATCGCCACCGAAGTAGTTCGGCGGCTTGACCGGGGGGTAGCCTTCCGGCACCACGGTGAGGTCCTGCCGGCGCTCTTCGAGCTCCGAGCGGAACTCTTCCAGCGTGCGGATCTCGTTGTCGACGAGCTCGTAGAAGTTCCCGAGCTTGGCCGTGAGGTCCTCGCGCGAGACGACCTGGAGCATGGCGTCCACCCACTCGCTCGCGACCACCCCGAGGAAGTTGCGGAACGACAGGTACGAGCGGTTCATCAGCTCGCGGGCGACGGCCCACTCGTCCGGCGTCAGCTCCTCCTTCGCGCGCAGGAGCGAGCGGAGGCGGGCGAGGCGCAGGTTCGTGATCATCATGGCCGAGCGGAAGAGGAGCAGGACGTTCTCGATGCCGTCCGCGGCCGGGTGGCTGCTGTGCCACTTGACCTTGCGCTCGTGCCGATCGAGGAAGCGCTGGATCCCCTTGCTGATCGTGGCTTCGTCCTGCAGGTGCGTGACGCGCGTGCTCTGGAAGTCGAAGGCCGGCAGCGGCGCCGAGAGCGTCTCCGTGCCCTGCGAGCGGGGGATGTTCAGGCGATCGAAGAACTCCGCGATGCGCTCGACATCGTCGTCTTCGAACACGTTCACGATGGTCGACACGAACTCGGCTTCTTCCTTGGCCGCGTTTCGTACGAGGCTCGCGATCGTCACCGCTTTCGTCATGGACCGACTCCTGAAGGCCGGACCACGTAATCCGACCGGCCCGCCGAATCAAGCGCGGGCCCGCCTACGCTGTTAGGGGGGGCAGGGGAGGCGGGATGCACGCGGCGCTCATCGGGTGGTGTCTGACCGTTGGCGTGGCTTCGGCGGCGACCGGTCCGGGCGACACGGGCTCGGACACGGACACGTTCCCCGACACGGCTGACACCGTGGACACGGGCGGTCTCACGGACACGGACACGGACACGGACACGGACACGGACACGGACACGGACACTGCCGTGGTCACCGACACGGTGGTCTACACCGGGTCGAGCGCGGCAGACCTCGCCGGTGAGGCCGGCGGCGGCCCGTGTGGGAAGGGCCAGTCCGCAGCGCACGGCCTCGTCCTCTCCGGGTTCCTCCTGCTCTTCGCCCGGCGGGCACGGGCGACCTAGAGCCGATCGTACTCCACGAACGTTTTGACGACCGCGCAGTCGAACAGGCTCGGGAGCTCGCCGAGCGTGTCGTTCGTGCCTGAGTTGTCCTTGTCGAAGCGGGCGAGGCACGGGATCGCCACGCTGCGCGCCAGAATCTCCGCTGCGGCCGTGACGGCGTACTTCTTGCGGCCGGCCGGGAGCTTCGCGAAGTCGATGACGGTCGACGGCGAGTCCTTCGCGTCGAACACGAGATCCTCCGACCCGCTCGGGAAGTCGTAGCTGTACAGCTTCACGAGGCGCGCCGCGATCCAGAACGGCTCCGACTCCCGCGGCAGGTTCTTCGCCTTCGATCCGATGACGTCGTTGAGCTTGTCGGCGACCTTGCTCGCGTCGAGCCGGTCGTCCTCGCCCTCCAGGAACATGCACTCGAACTGGCCCTGAAGCACCGCGCTGTAGTTGATCGTGCCCTCGATCGCCTGCTCGCTCTGCGCCGCGGCGAGGGTCTTGCGGAGCGCTTCCATCTGCTTTTCGGTGTCGGCCGACTCCGCGAGCTGGCGGTCCACGAACGCGTCGGGCTGGACGTTGTAGAAGCCGAGCTTGAACCCCTGGCGGAAGGTCAGGCCGATGGGACCGCGCCCGCAGACCTCCTTGTCGTCCGAGTCGACGGACTTGATCCAGTCCTTCTCGGTGCCGAAGGTGGGCTGGGCGGCCGCGAAGGCGAGCACGCGGACGAGCGGATCGGGGAGCCCCTCGCTCTCGAGCGCCTTCTTGAAGCGCGAGAACTTCGAGCTCTTGTCACGATAGACCCACCGGTATCGCTCTGCGTTCTTGAACGCCTCCTTCATCTGGACGGCGAACTCCTTGTAGAGGTCGGCGTCCCCCGCGAGGGTGGACTTCCACTCCCGATCCTTGAGGATCTTGGACGCGAGCTCGCCCGGCGTCGGGTCGCCCGTGGAGCCCTCTCCCGTGACGCCGAGCTGGTCACGGCAGGTGTTGAGCTGCCGCTGCACGCCACCCTTGTCGGAGTTCATCTTCACCGCCGTGCACGACATGCCGCCGGCGAAGAACCAGCCGCCCATCACGAGCATGCCCATGACGATGTAGTACGGATTGAAGATGTTCCCGGTCGTGACGAAGCGGACCGCCCACTGGAGCCAGTTTCCGATGCCGGTGGTCGCGAACTTCGCGAAGCCCTGGCGCCGGATCTCCTTGAGGACGGCCGTTCCGGACAGCCGGCGCCTGAAGAGCGGCGGGCCCTTCGAGTCCGCGGCGAGCTCGCGCGCGCGCTGCTCGGCCTCCGCGTGGACGTAGAATCGTGGACCTTCCGGCGTGACGAGCGAGAAGCCGTCGCCCTTGCCGATCGCGAGCGGCGCGGTGACCTGCTTCGGCTTGCCCCCGTTCGCGCGCCAGTGGAACACCGCCGCCGTGCGCTCGACCGGCGCGAGGATGTAGCTCTCGTCCCCCTGCTTGAGGACGCGCACGTGCTCGGGCAACACGCCGAGCGACTCGGGGAGTGTGATGTCGTTCCGGGACGGATCCGATCCGAGGCGGATCTCCACCCGGTCGAACGGGCCGAACCGGGTGCCACCGAACTCGTCGGCGAGCTGCAGGAACGTCAGGGTTCTGGGCATGGTGGCGCGAGCATAGCACGAGACGGGAGACGCGGAGCCGACTCCTGGGCTAAGCTCCCGCCGCGATGAACATCTACCTGATCCCGTACAGCTGGGCGCGACATGTGGCGGTCGCCCTCGTGGTGGCCGGCGCCGCCGTCGTGGCGTGGTGGGCCGTCCTGCTCTTCATCCTGGTCGGAGGCCCGCTCGCGTGGCGGATGGGCCTGTACTGGCCCCAGGGGTGGGAGGGCGGGATGTACCTCGGCACCGTCTCCGCCACGATCGCGTTCACGAGCATCTACGTGGAAGGCAGCCTGCGGCGCCGCGCCTTCCGCTGGCGCTGGCTGTACGCCGGCCTTGCTGCCGGCATGGCGTGGATGGGCACGATCTTCACGAACATCGTGCTCGCGTACCTCACGCCCGTGTTCCTCGACGAGTCCGCGGCCGAGGTCGCTTCGGACCCTTCCCTGGTGACATTCAGGTACAAGATCGCGATCTGGCTCTTCGCCGGCCTCGCGAGCGGGGCGTCCGCATGGGTGGCGCGGATCCTTCACGCGACCTTGGCCAACCGCTGGGGCTTCGGCGTGGACGTCGGCTGGCGCAAGCGATCCATCGGAATATTCGAGTTCGTAGCAAACTTTTACTACCATGTGGGCGGCGGCGCGGTGGGCGGGCTCCTCGGGGGCGCGGTGTGGCACGCGCTCGGCTTCGAGAAAGCGCTGATCCACGACCTGTACCTGGCCGGGGCCGCGGGCGCGCTCGTGTGGGGCTTCCTCCACGGCCTGCTGTGCTGGGGGATCCCGGACGATCTCTACGCCGGCTGGATCCGGGTGCTCTCGCACGATCGGTACGGTCTGCGGATCCCGCTCGGGAGCAGCGCCGGGACCGTCGAGCGGTTCGTCGGGCACTTCCCACGGGGGCTCGACCTGTACCTGCCCGTCGAGCGGGGCGTGGCGGAGCTCCACACGTCGTTCCTGGCGACCGAGGAGCAGAAGTACTCCGTTCGCGGCCTGTCGATCCAGCCGACCGTCGTGAAGCGCCCACTCGAGAAGATCGACCTGCGCTACGACCCGCGGCGACCTGCCCCCTTCGAGACGGAGCTCGGCATGGAGGATCGGATCCGGCTCGGCGAGAAGGGCGACACCGTGGTCGAGTTCCTCCTCCTCCCGCGGGAGGAGCAGTGATCCGCTGGAAGGCCTGGATGGCCGCCGCTGCGCTCCTCTTCGGCTGTCAGGGCGACCCGTACCCCGCGCCCGTGCTCGGCTCCACCTGGCGGATCGACAAGGACGTTCCCACGCCCGGGAGCGAAGTCACGCTCGACATCTTCGCCACCGAGAGCGAGTGCGCGAACGCCAAGATCGACGACCTCGAGCTGTGCCGGCCCCGGGTCGATCGCGCGGCTGGAGAGGTCCGGGTCTCCTTCGACGTCAAGGATCCGGGCAACCTGCAGACCCTCTACCAGTCCGTGAGCGCCGAGAACCTCTCGGTTCATCACAGCTCGGGGAAGCAGGACATCTTCGAGCTGGTGCCGCACGACGCGATCGCGGGGGGGCAGCTCTTCGTCCTCGTCATCGACAAGACCCTGACCATGCACGAGAACAACAACGAGCGCATCAACAAGGTCTACAGCGCGCTCATGACCGAGTCGGTGATCAACTCGTTCCTGCCGGACTCGGAGACGAAGTCCGGGGTCGTCCTCGTCAAGTTCAACACTGGCTTGCCGACGGGCCTCGACGGGGGGCCTCCGCGCGTGATCACGACGCGCGCGGAGTACAAGCGCGTCATTCAGACCTACCTGCTGCAGCCCAGCGGCGGGTACACGAACCTGTACGGCGCCGTCGAGTGGGCCGCCGTCGACCTCCTCGCCGTGCCGGAGGTGAAGAACTTCATCAACTCGCGGAGCGCTGAGCCCACGATCGTGCTGCTGACGGACGGGTTCCACAACGAGTCGGCGGAGGACACGTGCGGGTCCAACGTGCCGCGGCTCCAGGCGCTCGTGAACAAGCTGCGCGACATCCGCCGGACCCTGGCGACGGGGCGCCCGCGGATCTTCACGGTGGGCCTCGGGCAGCCGTACCGTAAGGGGAACAAGCCGGATGCCGTGAAGGCCAAGGAGGTCACGCCCGCGACGCTGTGCAACCAGTACGTGGATCGAAGGATCGACCGAGATCTCGAGCTCGCGGGCATCGACCACGTCTCGCTCCAGTGGATCGCGGAAGCCGGTGGCGGTCTCCCGTTCGTGCGCAAGGACAGCAAGGGCCTGGCAGAGGTGTTCCGCGCCGCTGCCGCCGAGCGGTACCGTTGGTATACGCTCTACTATCGCGTGCCGGACAGCTTCTACCACCGTATGACGTTCGAGACGCGCCTCACGTACGCCGAGAAGGCCGTGACAGGCGTGAAGTTTCGCCCGTCGGGCTGGCTCGACGGCCCCACGGGCACCCGCGCCCCCGGCGACCGCGGGATCACGCCCACGCCGCTGCGCCAGTCGGTGGCGGTGGTTCTGTGCACGTTGTCGGCGCTGGTCCTGCTCACCTTCGCGGGGCCGGCGCTGTTCAACGCGCGCCGCGCGGTGTTCCGGCGGATCCGGCCGCGCCAGCGCTGACCCCCGAAGGTATGATACCGATCACGCTGCGCGGCGGAGCCCTCCGGGGACCCTGCCGCGGGAGGAATACTGAATGTCGTTGCCCGACAAGCCAGGGATCCCGCCGGTTCCTCCGCGCCCCACGGCGGCACGTCCCCCTGCCGCCGGCGCGGCGCCGCCCCGCCCGGGCGCCGCCCCGCCCGCGCGCCCCGGTGCCTCCGCGCGCCCCGGTGGGCCCCCGCGTCCCCCCACGGGAGGGAAAGGGGAGTGGACCCCGGAGATGAAGAGCGGCGCGCCGGCCGCCGTTCGCAAGCCGCCCGAAGACCTCCTGGAGATGAAGAAGGTATCCAGCGACACCGACACGGAGGAGGCGCCGCAGGGCGCGACCCAGTTCTTCTCCCTGCCGAACCCGAAGAAGAAGGCGCCGAAGCGGGACGAGGAGGAGAGCATGGTGCCGACGCGCGCCGCTGCGCCGCCGCCGCAGATGCAGCCTCCGCCCCAGATGCAGATGCCGCAGCAGCACCCGGGCATGATGCCGCCGCCTGGCTACCCGATGGTCATGGGCATCCAGGGGCCGGTCGCGAGCGGTCCGAACGGCCCGCACGGCTACAACCAGCGCCCCCCGGAGCCGCCGCCGGAGCTCGAGCGCGCCCAGAGCTTCCGTGTCGCCGCGGTCGTCATCGGCCTGTTCATGGTGCTCGGCGCGGCGCTCCTCGCGTGCGTGATTCTGGTCGTCGGGGTCGTGTACCTCGGGCCGGACGCGCCGAAGCGGGAACAGGAGGTCGCGATCACCCGTCCGCCACCCCAGCCCGAGGAGGAGCTGGAGGAGGAGATCGTCCCGCCGCCGCCGCCGCCGCCGGCCCCGGTGCGGTCGGGCCCGAGTGGACCGCGCCCCGCCCCGTCGCCGCGCCCCCCGTCCACGCCCCAGCCGCCCGCGCCGACCGCCACGGCCGGCGTCACGATCGTGCTGCCAGCCGGCTCGCCCTGGACCAGCGTCGAGATCTCGTGCCCCGACGTCGCCGGCTACGAGCGCCCGCGCGTCGCCTTCAGCGGCGGCAGCGCCACCATCGCCAACGTCCCGTCGGGCCAGGACTGTTACGCGAGCTTCAAGGGAGGGCCCCCTGCGAAGACGCCGGTCCGAGCTGGCACGACCTACAACTGTAACCCCGGCCCCACTGGGGTGGTCTGTCACTGACCGCTCGATCTTCCCCTCGCACGGCGCGCGACTCGTGCTAGGCTACGACCGCCCGGCCGGCGGTCGGTCGGAGAGGTCGATGCGCATGATCAAGCAAGTCTTCGCCGCCGTGGGCCTGTGGTGGGGAGCCACCGCCGCCGCTGCCGTTCCGCTCGCGATCGGCGCGTCCGATCCGCCGTCGCCTGCGCCTGCCTCCCTGGCGGCCGGCCCGGTGGACGAGGTCAAGGAGAAGGTCGAGGAGGCCAAGTCCCAGAAGCAGCTCGAGCAGGAGGCCCGCCAGGCCCAGATCGACGCTGCCAACGCCCAGAAGGCCGCGCGCGTCATCGTGCTGCCCTGGGAGGGCGAGGACTTCTGGCAGAACGAGAACCTCCGCGCCAACGTCTCCATCCGGATCGCCCGGCCGGACGCCAAGTTCTACCCGGACATCGACCTGTACCAGGCGGGCCGCAAGGAGCAGGACAAGTCGGTGGGGCCAGAGGACCAGCGCGCGGTCGTCCCCGACTCGGCCATCAACGAGATCAATGACGCCGTGGCGGAGGTCTCGACCATCCCGTACAACGCGCTCGGTGAGCAGGACTGGGCCCTCAAGGCGCACGAGCTCCGCGACGTCGCCGAGAGGATGTGGTTCGTCGATCGCCCGGAGCTTCGCGAGCCCCTCTTCCAGCTCTACGTGCAGGTCGGGCGCGCGGCGGAGAACAGCACCAGCGGATCGCCCCCGTTCTACGACGCGATCGGCGGCGTCACGGTCAACTACTACTGGTACCTCGCCGGCAGCATGGCCTGGGAGACCCCGGAGCTCCTCGCCAAGATCCCGGACCAGGAGCTCAACGCGAGCGTGTCCAACTACCGGACCATGCTCGAGACCGGCCAGATCCCGCTCCTGAAGCTCGACTTCACGCTCGAATCGGAGAACGGCCGCTTCGACCCGTCGTCGTTCGCGAACGGCTACCAGGTCTTCATGAACGGCGTCGAGAAGACCGTCACGAGCGACAAGGGCCTCCTCGAATGGCCCCCCGGGCGGGTGGACGTCTACCTCAAGCGGGACGACGGGCACTCGATGTCGGACCGCATCGAGATCAGCAAGTTCCAGGAAAAGGTGTACTTCGTCCGCGGCGTCGCCCGGAAGAAGATGGGCCTCGACTTCAAGGACCAGCTCCTCGAGAACCCGAACGACTGCATGCCGCGCATCGACGGCGACGTGGTCAACTACCTCGCCATCTACCAGAAGCTGCATCCGCTGGCGCAGGTCTACATCGCCATCCCGTTCGCGGGGAGCACGGCTTCGAACAAGATCATGCTCTGGCGCTGGGACCCGGCGATCAGCGCGCTCGTCCGCGTGGAGGACAACACCGGCGGCTTCCCGATCCGGTTCGTCCTCCTGGGCGGCACCGGCGTGACGTTCTCCAGCGTGAAGTACACGCCTCCCAGCGAGGAGCAGCTCACCCAGGTCGCCACCTCGTCCGCGTCGGTCGGCGGGCCCCCGAACCTGTTCAACCTCCTGGGCGGCCTCGACCAGATCACGCCCAACGCTTCGGGCATCCCGATCAACGTGCAGCTCCGTGGCCACTACGGCCGCTTGATGATCCCGGTGGGCCTCCAGTACTCGCTCGGGGTCGTGAAGGACGAGGCGTACGACGACTTGAAGTTCCGCGACAGTTTCCAGGCCTGGAACAAGGCAGAAGAGGGTTACGACCACTACAATATGCTCGCGTGCGAGCCGGTCGCGACCGGCACCGGGGCGAGCAGCGAGCTGGTGTGCAGCGCCGTGCTCCGCGCGCGCACCTTCCAGCGCCTCGCCTATACCGGGGTGGGTGTGGTGCTGGGGCGGAAGGCCTCGATCGGGTACGGCTACCGCGGATGGATCCGCACCGGCTGGTACAACGGGCCGCACGCCGTGGACCTGACCGGACACCTCGGCCTCGCCGCGAACCCGTTCCTGAAGAAGCCCGACGGCCGCGCGAACCCCGTCCTCGACCTCGACTTCTGGGGCGGTGGCATGATCCCGTTCCGCGACAGCATCTACATCAACGGGGACAACAAGCAGGGCCCGTTCATCCCCCTGTTCGGCCTGCAGGTCCTCGCCGGCTCGACGTTCTGACCTGGGGCCTCCCCGGAAGGGGGACCGGTGTTTACGGGTTCCCTCTGGCCGACACCAATGGGTGCGCCGCGCGGAGGGAGCCCATGAGCCGAGCTGCAACCATCGGGGCCTTGGTCCTCGCCCTCTCCTCGGTCCTCGGACCGGCGGACGCCGCCGCGGCAGAGGGCCTTCAGTGGACCTGGGACGCCCCCCTCCGGTACTACCTGGAAGCGGACGTCAACTACCCCACTCGCATCACGCTGATGGCGGAGAATAACATCCAGTCGCGGGTCTGGGCGTCCACCACGCGGGTCGTCACGACCTGCGAGCCCCACGGTGAGCCGGCCAAGCGCACGCGGGAAGTGCACTGCCGCATCGACGACATCGCGTTCGCGGCCATCCCGCAGGATATCGACGCCGCGAACCTCGTCACCGTCCTCGACGAGACCGAGAAAATGCTCCAGGGCGCGTACGTCCAGCTCGAGTTCGGGTACGACGGCCACATCCGCACGATAGATCTCGAGGGCTTCAGCACGAAGAACGTCAACGATCGCGTGCGGGAAGCGCAGGAGACCATGCGGGTCGTCCTCATGCGCGCGTTCGCCGCGCTCGACCTCGAGCTCCCGAAAGAGGGGAAGGACGAGGGGAAGCCGTGGGAGCAGCAGGGCGCGCTCGCCGTCGGGTTCCCGAGCCTGCGCGGGTCCATCGGGTCGGTGCCCGTCACGATCCAGGTGGCGCGCGAGTCCGGGAACCTCGTCACCCTGCTCACGCGCGGCGCGGGCGTCGCCGGCCCGGGCGAGACCATGAGCACGACGGGCCTGCCGGCGAACCAGTACCAGATGAAGCTCACCGGATCTGCCACGTTCGACACGACGAAGCACGCGCTCGTCGCTCGGCAGTACACCGTGCAGGGCGACCTGACGCCGTCCTCGATCATGGCGGAGGGGGGCACGGGCGTGCCTTACGTCCAGAAGGTCCAGCTCCGCCTGCTCGCGCCGGACGAGCCTGCGCCGCAGATCGGCGAGAACCTGCTCGTCACGCCCTGAAGCGGCCCCCTAGAACAGGTCCGCCACCGAGTCGTAGTACTGGCCGAAGTGCACGCGGTTGATCTGCTTGCCCATCTTGTGCAGCTCCCGCGCGACCGCGTTGACGACATGCGGCATCCCGACGTCCTTTCCCTCGGACGCAGCGACAATGCACGCGTTGATCGACGCGTTGATGATCGAGCCGCCCGCCAGGTTGAACTGGCGCGCCACGTAGTCGAGGTCGAGCTTGTCGTCGCGGGGCGCGAACTCGGGGATCGCCCGCTCCCACAGCTTCAGGCGCTCGGACGGCGTCGGCATCGGGAACTCGATGACCGCGCCGAAGCGGCGGAGGAACGCCTCGTCGATGTTCTCCTGGAGGTTGGTCGTCAGGATCGCGCAGCCCTCGAACACCTCGAGCCGCTGCAGCAGGAAGCTGACCTCCTGGTTCGCGAACTTGTCCTGGGCGGACTTCACGTCTCCGCGGGAGCCGAAGAGCGAGTCGGCTTCGTCGAAGAGGATGACGGACGCGCCGCCCTCTGCCGCGTCGAAGATCTCCTTGAGGTTCTTCTCGGTCTCACCGACCCACCGGCTGATGACGCTCGAGAGGTCCACCTTGAACAGGTCGAGGCCGAGGGAGCCCGCGATGACCTCTGCGCACATGGTCTTGCCGGTGCCAGGACCGCCCGAGAAGAGCGCTTTGATCCCGTATCCGCGGGGGCGGATCTTCTGGCCGCCCCACCGCTGCATGACGGTCTCTTGCTGCGCCAGGTACTGCTCGAGGTGACGGAGCTGGCCGAGCACCTTGTCCGGCAGGATGAGGTCGTTCCAGTTGTACTTGGGCACGATCCGCTGGGCGAGACCCGAGAACTCCGGCCGCGCAGCCTCCCGCGCCGAGGACCAGAGGGTCTCGGTATCCGGCTCCGCACCTCCGGCTTCGGCCAGCGCTCGCTCGCACACGCGCTCGATCGTGGTGCCACCGACGGAATAGAACCGCTCCGCGAGCTCCGGCGCGTTGACGGTGCTCCAGCCGCGGCGCTCGAAGGCGTCCGCCCAGGCAGAGACCCGCTCCGCCGTGCTCGATCGGCCGACAGGCACGGTGACGTTCGGGCGCTCGCCACCGAGCATGAGCGACACGGCGCGCCGGTCGTTGCCGCCGACGCACACCGGGTACGGCAGCGTCGCGAGCGCAGTGCCGATGTTCATCATCTGCATGCGGAGCGCGGGCTCCTCGCTCGTGTCCGGCACGTTGACCAGGTACGGGATCGAGTTGTCGAGCATGAGATCGCGGATGAGGTCCATCGGCTGCTGCAGGTAGGCCTTGCAACGCTCGATGTCGACGCGGACCAGCGAGTGGCCGGCCTCCCGCGCCACGGCCATGGCGACGCCTTCGCGCATGCCGGTCGTCCCGCCGACGATCGCGACGGTGATCGGCGTGTTCAGCGAGCCGTGCAGCTGCTTGAGGCGCTCGTCCGTCATCGTCGGGATGAAGGGGATCCGCGTCGTGTCCATGACGGTCGCGCCCTCGGACAGGGCGACGAGGTTGTCCTTCAGGAGCCAGTGCAGCAGCCGCGGTGCCGGGTGCACGCGCCGCGACGTGTGCGTGTCCATTCCGTCGGGCGGGTTGAGCAGCAGCAGGCGGTTCGCGATCAGCGGAGAGCCGGGGAGCAACCGGGACTGCAGCGAGAGGCGCTGGCGGCGCTCCTGGCGCAGCACGCGCGTGGCGAGGTCGACGGTCAGGTACGCCTGGTTCAGGTTGTCGTTGAGGTACGCGAAGATCTTGCCGTACCCGGACGAGATCTCGGGCGCGAGGGCGAGCAGGACCAGATCCATGTCGTCGCCGTCGAGGGTGAACGCGGTCCGCAGGCGGGTGAACCGGCTACCCGGGGCGTCACGATAGGCGGCGGACGCCGCGATGGCGTCCTCCAGGCCGTCCGCGCCGGCGGGGTAGTCGATCTCTCCGTGGGCGCGCAGCAGCGCGTCGACCTCGTCATCCGTGATGACGGAGCCCCAGAACTGCCCCTTCGCGCGCATAGCGGGACGCGCGCGCTGGCGGCGGACCGCGCGGAGCAGGAGGAGATCGGTGCGGCGGAGGCGGCGGGCGAGGTCGCTGAAGGTGGTCGTATCCTGCATGAGCTGGCGGCCGACTCCGGGTTCCGCGGGCTTGTGAGAACCAGATCAGACCGAGGCGAGCTCGGTCGTCCGGTCGCGGTGGAGGTTCTCCTCCTGGTCGAACTTGCGCACGATCGCGTCCGCGAGCTCGCGGACGATCTGGTGATGCGGCTTGCCCTGGGCGCGCAGCGCGACGTAGCCCATCCACGAGCCGGCCTGCTTGTCGGTCGGGACCCCGCCGAGGGCTGTGGCCGCCGCCTCCTTGAGCTTGCCCGCCGCGGCGTCCCGCAGGACCGACGCGATGTCGTGCCCGGCCTGGATCTGGTGGAGCACCATGCGCTCGATCGCACGCGCCGAAACCTCTTCCGCGTCGTGCGCGCCGTGGATGTCGCGGCCGCCCGACGTGCGCTCGTGGAGCCGCTCGTGCGCGTACACCGCGGCGTGCTCGGCGTTGTTCGCGTTGAAGTCGTTGCCGACGAGGATCTTGCCCTCGTACGTCAAGGCGCGCGCGCCGACCGTCTTGAGCACGCGCTGGGCGAGCGCGCCGGAGTAGACTTCACCGCCGTCCGCCATGGAGCGGCGCGTCAGGCCCGAGCCGGCGTTCCGGGCGAGCAGGCGATCGGTGAGCGGGGGGCGTGCCATGGAGCCTCCGATGGACGATAAACATAGAGGAGAGCTGAAAGATGACCGTACTCGCACCGGAGTGGACCTGGATCCCGCGCGCTCCTGGAGGGGAGCGGACGGGCGAGGAGGCAGGCGCGAGCCGGGGCTGGAGCCTCGAGATCGGCCCCATGGGGGACATTGTAGGACTGTTCCCGCCGGATCGCCAGCCCCCCGACGCGATCCTCCTCCCGGGGCGCCTGATCGTTCCCGGCCTCGTGAACGCCCACAGCCACGCCTTCCAGCGCGCGTTCCGCGGCCAGGTGCAGTGGCGGCCGGCCGGCCACGACGACTTCTGGTCCTGGCGCGACCGGATGTATGCTGTCGCGAACTCCCTTACTCCCGAGGGCATCGAGGCCGTCAGCGCGCTGTGCTTCCTCGAGATGGCCGAGTCCGGGATCACCCGCGTCGGCGAGTTCCACTACGTCCACCGCCAGCCGGACGGCATGCCCTACACCGACCCGGACGAGCTCGCGCGGCGCGTGATCGCCGCGGCGCGGCGCGTCGGCATCCGGATCACGCTGCTCCGCGTCGCGTACGCCGTCGGCGGGATCGGCAGGCCGCTGCGCGACGATCAGCGGCGCTTCGGCGATCCGGACCCGCAGGATGTCCTGCGCGCCGTGGAGCGCCTCGGCGCGATCGCGGATCCGGGCGTGACCGTCGGCCTCGCGCCGCACTCGGTCCGCGCCGCGGGGCCCGACTACCTGCGCGAGCTCTCGGCGTGGCGCGGCGTGGTGCACGCGCACGTCTCGGAGCAGGTCGCCGAGAACGACGCCTGCCAGCAGGCCTTCGGCATGTCTCCGCTCGCCGTGCTCGAGCGCGCGGGGCTCGTAAGCGAACGGTTCTCGGCCGTGCACCTCACCCACCCGATGCCGGGCGACATCGATCGCCTCGCGGCGGCCGGCGGCGCGATCGTGGTGTGTCCGTCCACGGAGCTCGATCTCGGCGACGGGTTCCTCCCGGTCGAAGCGCGCTTGCGCAGCCGCATGTGCCTCGGATCCGACAGCCACGCGAGCATCGACCTGTGGGCGGAGGCGCGAAGCCTCGAGCTGCACGCGCGCGCCCTCGCAGGCCGGCGGAACGTGCTCTCCCCCGAGGGATCCCGGCACGGCCTGGCCGCGACGCTGCTCCGCGCCGCGACGGTCGAGGGCGATCGCTCGCTCGGCGGCGCGGGGCAGGGGATCGCGATCGGCGCCCCGGCGGACCTCGTGGTCCTCGATCTGCGCCGCCCCGCCGCGCTCGGGGTCCCACCGCTCGAGGCCGCCGTGTTCGGCGCGACGCCCGAGTGGGTCGAGGAGGTGTGGGTCGCCGGCCGCCGGATCGTCGCTGCGGGGCGCCACCCCGACCGCGACGCGATCATGCGGGAAGCTGCTCCATACCTGGGCTAACAGCACCGCTTGCGGACGAGTGCGCCGATCACGTCCACCGCGCGCACGAGCTCCGCGATCGGCACGTACTCGTCCGCCTGGTGCGCGACCTCGATCGAGCCCGGCCCGAATACGAGGGGTTCGAGCCCGAGCTTTGCCAGGTTCCCCCCGTCCGTCGCGAACGTTGCCGATCCGCACTCCGGCGTGCACGCGTGCGCCAGGAGATCGCTCTCGAGCGGTGTTCCCCCGTGCGTGAGCAGCGCGGGCGTCACCCGCAGGATCCGCGCGTCCCAGCCGCCCGGCAGGTCGAGCGTCGCGATCCGATCGCGGATCCGCGCGAACGGCGCGTCCTCCGCCATCCCCGGGAGCTGCCGGTAGCCGAGCAGGATCCGGCACCGATCCGGCACGATGTTGATAGCACTCCCGCCCTGGATGTTCCCGACGTTCACGGCGACCCACGGCCGCCCCATCTCCGGCGGCCCGCCGCGCTCGGCCTCGAGCTCGCGCGCCACGTCCCCGATCGCCGCGACCACCCGCGCCGCCGCGTCGATCGCGTTGATCCCGAGATCCGGCCGGCTCGAGTGCGCCGCCTGGCCGTGGAGGACGATCTCGACGCCGACGTGCCCAGGATGCATGCGGAAGATCCGGAACCCCGTGGGCTCGCCGATCAGGCACGCGCGCGGCAGCACCCGCCGCCTCTCCAGCAGCTTCGCCGCGATCTGCGCGCTGCCGAGACAGCCGACCTCCTCGTCGTGTGTCCACACGAGGCTCAGCTCGCGCGTGAAGCGCCGCCGGTCGATCTCCGCGAGCGCCTGGAGCGTCGCCGCCAGGAAGCCCTTCATGTCGGCGGTACCGCGCCCGTACAGGTTCCCCCCGCGCTCCACGACGCGGAAGGGGTCGCTCGTCCACGGCTGGCCCTCCGTCGGCACCACGTCGAGGTGCCCCGACAGCACGAGACCCTCGCGGTCGCCCGTCTCGGGCCCGATCGACGCGATCACCGACGCCTTCCCGGGATCCGTCGCGTCCTGCAGGATCTCCGTGCGGAAACCGAGGGCTTCGCAACGATCCGCCACGAACCCGGCGAGCTCGCGCATTGGCCGGCTCGACACCGAGTCGAACGCCACGAGCCGCGCCAGATCCGCCACCACGGCCTCAGCCCGCGTTTCCATCCGGCTTCTCCTCCTCTTCTTCCTCTTCGAGGGTCCACCAGGGATCGAGCACGCGCTCCCGCACGGGCGTGTCTTTCCCGGTCATCGTGACGTTCTGGATATCCGTCGCGATCTTCACGCCCTCGGGCTCCGGGCACCCGCCCGCGCTCGACCCGAGGGGCGCGGCCTGCAGGGCTTCGGGACCCGAGACCTCGCGCTCGTTCTCCGAGACCTCCACGAGCTTCGTGAGCGTGTCGAACGCGCGGCGCTCGACCTCCATCGCCTTCTGCATCTCGGCCATGCCGCGGGTCAGGTCCCCGCGGCACAGGTGGAACGCCGCGCTCTCGTACGCGCGCGCGCACTCCCGCCACCGCGTAGGATCCGGCTTGTCCACGTCCTTCTGGGAGTCGCCGACGGTACGCCACCAGTCGAAGTTGGCGTCCTTGTCGCACATGGCCATCTCGCGGAGCTGCACGTCGCGGATCGTCTGGAGCCGGTCCACCAGGTGCTTGAGCAGCTCGTCGCGGTGCGCGTTGCCGGAGTCGATCCGCTTCTGGATCTCCTCGTTCCCGAGATTCTTAGCCATCTTAGCGAGTTTCTCGGAGCTCTTGTCCTTGAGCGCAGACGCTGTCGCCGCCCCCGCCTGGGAGGGGAGCGTCTCGGGGGTGCGCTGGCCGTTGCGGTTGTCCCTCATGCCTCCGAGCGTATCACGGCCGTGCGCGATCGCTGCCGGTCACGCGAACATTGCGGCGTTGTTCCCTAATAGGGCCGGGACCGCCCCGCGGTGCGGCGGGAAATCGTGTCGGGGGGGCTTGATCTCCCGCTGAGACTCTGGCGAAAATCTCTCCTCGCAGGGCCTGCATTTTGCAGGGCCGCGCGGCAGGGGAGCACTTCTCGGATGAGCCTGGTCTCGCGCCTCCAGGAACGGCTCGATCACCGCATCCCCGGGCCTATGCCCGAGGACGGGGGGCTCGTCGTGCGCCTCCGCGGTCGGGAGAAGCCGGATCGTCCGGAGCCCGAGCTCGCCGGGTCGCGGGTGCGTCTCGCGCCCGCGCCCACGCTTCGCGCGCTGCGCACCGTCAAGGTGGAGCCGAACGCCCCGCTGCTCATGCGGCTGGTGCGGGAGCCCTACGCTCTTGGCGTCTCGAAGGGTCAGCGCGTCCCCGCCGGCGCCGTGCGCCCACGCCACCAGGTCGACCTGTCCCGCGCCACCTTCTCGGCGGAGGTGGTGGCGCTCCACGCCGCCCACCGCACCGTCAGCCTCATGAAGTCCGCCGGGTACCACCGGCTCGCCGCTCCCCCGCACCCGTTCTCGCGCTCCCGTGACAACGCGTACCTCCGGTCGGAGGAGTCCACGTGAAGCAGGAGAACCCGATCATCGGCCGCGAGCTGCCTCCGGGGTACGCCGCCGGCCCCATGCAGGGCTTCTCCGTCATCGGCGACGTGACGGAGGCATTGCACCGCTTCATCCTCGATGGATGGTCTTTCGACACACCGCCGCCACGTATCGAGGAGGATCTCTCCTTCGTCCCGAAAGATCGGGAGGAGGTGTTGTACGTATACATGTACCGGGTCAGCCAGAACACCCAGCTCATGAACAGCAAGCAGTGGCGACCGGCGAAGGTCCAGGTCTTCGGCGGACGCAACGATGGTGTCGTGTACTATGAGCGGCCTCCGCTCTACCTGAACCTGTACTATATGGTAGGCTTCCACTCCAAGTTCCGCTCGGACACCGAGCGGCTCATGGGCTGGCTCATGCTGCGCCTCCACGACGCCACGCACCTGATCTATCGTCCTCGCAAGTACATTCTCCCCGCCGGCAGCGAGGCGGTGGACTCCATCGGTCGCCCGTGGGCCGCGGACGCAGCCGACGACGACAACCTCGTGATGGAGAAGGTCGCGGTCGGCCTTGTCGATGACCTCACGGTCGGAGACGCGATCAACTTCTTCACCATTCACGAAGCACCTTTTCGCCCTTTCCTGACCTACCGCGCGATGTGCTCTCTCGAGGGCTACCTCGTCGCCGGTCAGCCGACTACCGTGAGGATGCCCCCGCTCGAGACCATGAAGGACGACCGTCCGACTGCTGAAAAGAGCAACGGACGCCTCGGCCGGATGGACCTCGGCGGTGGGGATCGCAGGCCCAAGTTCCCTATCGGCCCCCCAGGCCATAACTACCGTCCGCTCGCGGACGCTGAACCCGACGACAGCGAGGAATAGGTCACCATGGAATATCATACTCCAGGCGTCTACATCCGTGAGATCGACTCCGGTCCGAAGCCGATCAGCTCGGTTGCGACTTCGGTTCCCGGCTTCCTCGGCCTCTTCAAGCACACGCCGAAGGCCGACGCCATCGCGATCAACGCCACGGACGGCACCCGGAACCTGGTCGGCAAGGTCATGCCGCAGCTCGTCGACTCGAAGGGCGCCATCACGGCGACCAACGGGAACGAGGCCGTGACGGCCCTCACGCGCGCCTTCCAGCTCAAGAACAGCAACGTCAAGAACCTGAAGGCCCTCCTCGAGCTCAACGGCCACAAGCCGAGCATCGGCAAGGGCTCGCCGGGCAAGACGAAGATCACGGTCGGCAAGGAGGCCGTGGAGGTCGACGAGAAGCTCCTCGACGCCGCCGGCAAGGTCGTCACCGATGACGACCGCGCGGTGGAGGATCTCCTCAACACCATCGGCGCGACCTTCGCTCTGGACAAGCCGCAGGCCAAGACCGCCCGCGACCTCCTCGAAGTCTACGGGTTCGAGTTCCAGGGCGCCAAAGGCACGGCGCTGCAGTCCGAGTACTCGGTGCCGCCGTTCGCCGTGCACAACAAGAGCGAGTTCTTCCGCTGGCTCCAGAGCTTCTTCGCCCAGTACCTGGTCGAGACGCGCGCCATCGAGGAGCTCATCGGCCGCTCGGTCGGTGACGTCGACGAGGCCGCGGACGCTGTGTTCGAGGCGCTGACCAGCGACGACAAGCTCAAGGGCGAGTTCCGCGACTGGCTCAGCCAGCCGTCGGTCTTCAACTTCGTTGCTGGCGTCAACGGCTTCTACGACAACGGCGGCGGCAAGTCCTACGTCTACCTCATGGGCGTGCAGGATCTCGAGATCTCCGTCCGCGAGAACCAGGCCGACAAGCTCGGTCTGTACGCGTTCGACGACTGCGACGACATGGCGATGATGGTCTCCCCGGGCCTCAACGTCCACCAGCAGCGCGAGACCCTCGAGCACTGCGAGACCCGCAAGGACCGCTTCGCGATCCTCGACGGTCCGATCGTCTCGTCGGGCGACGTGGACATCCCGGCGTCGCAGAAGGGCTTCGGCGCGATGTACGTGCCGTGGGTCAAGATCACGAAGCCGAGCTGGTACGTCGGGAGCCAGAACGTCAACGTCTCCGGCCCGCTGCGCCGTAAGCTCATCAAGGCCGACAAGAACGAAGTGTTCGTCCCGCCGTCGGGTCACGTCGCTGGCATCTTCGCCCGCGTCGACACCGAGCGCGGCGTGCACAAGGCCCCCGCGAACGAGATCGTGATGGGCATCAGCGGCCTGTCGCAGTCGATCAACCGCCTCGAGCAGGCGCAGTACAACGACCGCGGCATCAACGTCATCCGCATCTTCAAGGATCGCGGCATCCGGGTGTGGGGCGCGCGTACCCTCGCGACCAAGTCCAACCCCGAGTGGAAGTACGTGAACGTTCGCCGCCTGTTCATCATGATCGAGCAGTCGATCATGCAGGGCATGCAGTGGGCGGTGTTCGAGCCCAACGACCAGATGCTCTGGTCCAAGCTCAACCGCGACGTGAAGGCGTACCTGCTCCGCGTCTGGCGCTCGGGCGCGCTCTTCGGCTCGACCGAGGACGAGGCGTTCTACGTCAAGTGCGACGCCGAGACCAACCCCCGCTACCTGATCGACGCCGGCCAGGTCAACGTGCAGGTCGGTATCTGCCCGGTGAAGCCCGCGGAGTTCGTCATCTTCACGATCGGCCAGTGGGATGGCGGCGGCCTGATCGAGGAGTAGCCTCGAGGGTGGCGGCGCCCTCCCTCGGACAGGGAGAGCGCCGCGCCGTGATCCAACCGAACGCCCGTCAGGTCTGCGGATCTGGCGGGCGTTCGTCTGTCTGGACCTGTGGGGGGCTCCTCCCGGCCCGCGATCCGAGGCGCCGGTCCGTGCGCCCGTGGAGGCCGGCCGGTGGGGTGCACCGCTCGCAGGGGCCCGCCCCGTCCCGGGTGTGGTCGTGGATCACGCGCCGCGGCGCCCGGGGGCGCGATCGCCGTCGGATCGAACTTGATCCGCAACTATTTTTCGGCTTCGAAACTTCGTTAACGGAGTACGCCAAAAAAAGATTCGGCAGCCGGCTACCCCGCGTCCGGCGCCCGTGTATTCTCACGGAGTCAGCAGTTCGACGCCGTGGGCAAGGTCGCAAACCCTTCTTCAGAAGGCCCACGTCGCCGTTGCAACATCTCCTCTGGAGCGACCAGGAGGGGAACCCAACCAGTGGAGCGAGACGATGCCTACCGAAGAGCTGTACGGTACCTACAACTTCCTGTTCGAAGTCGCCGGTATCACCCCGGACCAGAAGACCATCATCGGTGGCTTCAAGTCCATGTCCGGCATGGACTCCGAGACGGAAGTCATCGAGTTCAAGCAGGGTAACGATCGCGTCGTCCGCAAGAAGCCGGGCCGCACCACCTACGCGAACATCGTGCTCGAGCGCGGGTTCACGCGGTCCGACGACCTCTGGCTGTGGCGCAAGAACATCGAGGACGGCCTCATCGACCGCCGCTCGGGCACCATCACCTGCCTCGACCAGGACCTCACCACGGTCGTCGCCGTGTACAACTTCTACGAGGGCTGGCCCTGCAAGTGGTACGTCCCGGAGATGAAGGCCGACTCGTCCGAGATGGCGATCGAGAAGATCGAAGTCGCCGTCGAGAAGTGCGAGCGCGTGCAGTGATCGGCTGACCGACCTCTCGCAGGTCGGTCGATATCCGGGCGCGGCACCTCCGCGTCCGACCCGCCTTCGGGCGGTCACGACCCCCCGGCGAGCAATCTCCGGGGGGTTCGTATTTTTCAGGAGGGGCGCCGTTCCCTTCCGCCGCGGATCCATGTAGGCTCTGTGCGCACCGGTCCGGGGGCTTTCCCTCGGGCGCCGCTCCCCCGGGCCTTTGCCTGGGATCTGCACCACCACTGCGCCCACTGCGCCCATGGACGAGGGATCTGATGGAGTTCAAGACCGAGTACGAGTTTATCCTCCCGCGCGGCTTCATCGACGCCGACGGGAACGTCCACCGCGAAGGCGTCATGCGCCTGGCCAACGCGAAGGACGAGATCGCGCCGCTCAACGACCTGCGGGTCCAGCGCAACCGCGCGTACCTCATCATCGTGCTGCTCTCGCGGGTGGTTACCCGCCTCGGCAACTTGTCCGAGGTGAACTCGACCGTGATCGAGAACCTCTTCGCGGCGGACCTGCGTTTCCTCGAGGAGATGTACAACCGCATCAACGAGGATGAGGCGATGGTGGAGGTTACGTGCCCCGAATGCGGCGCGTCCTTCCAGAAGGAGTTCGGGCGCCTGGGGGAATAGTGAGCTACCCCCTGGAGAACATCTTCAAGGAGGTAGCGTTCCTCGGATACCATTTCCACTGGGGCCGGGACGAGCTCATGGGGATGTCCCATCGTGAACGGCACAAGTGGGTGAAGGAAGTCTCCGAGATCAACGAGAAGATCAACAAAGGTCGTTGATCTTCGTCGCGGTCACCAACTCCCCCCGTAACCGGGTTCCCCCGTGTCCCCGGCGCCGGGGGCCTCTCCCCCGGACGCCGTAGCGTCCCTCCCGAGCCTGGAGATCCCGGTGTTGTTGCGCCCTGGCATCACGCTCCAGCATACCCGTGAGGAACCGGTCGCCCACGATCGGGTCCGCGGGGACATCACGGCCTTCGTCGGCCTCATCCCGTTCCGTCGCTGGCCGACGGGCGCCGTCACCGGGGACTTCCTCGAGAAGCGCCTGCTCGCCTGGGACGATCTCGCCTCCTCGCCCGTGCTCGACTTCCTCGATCCGATCACGGCGCGCTCCGTCTTCCAGTTCTTCCAGAACGGCGGGCTAGAGGCGCGGCTGTTCGCCCTGTGCGCCCCATCGGAGGAGTCGCTGCTGACGCCCGACCCGTGGGCGGACGTGGCCTTCGCGCTCATCGACCGCCTCCGCAACGAGGACGAGATCGCGCTCCTCGCCATGCCCGTCCTCGCGTACCTCCCGGTGACCTACGAGCCGGGCGGCCGCGCGATCGTCCGGTGCCAGCCCTTCATCGAGATGCTCGTCGACCACTGCCGGGAGATGAACCACCGGTTCCTGATCCTCGACACGCCGCGCGAGCTGCACGACGAGCCGCTGCGCGTGTGGGTGCGCGAGCTGCGCGAGAGCCTGGGCGAGGCCGCCTGCTACGCGGCCATCTACTATCCCTGGCTCATGAACGGGGACGACCTGTTCCCGCCGAGCGGCGCGGTCGCCGGGATCTACTCGCGGACCGACAACGAGCACCAGCCGTACGGCGTCCACTGGCCGCCTGCGAACCAGGTGCTGCGCGGCGTGTCGCACCCGGCCGTCGAGCTCCGGTGGCGCGAAGGCGATCTGCTGATCGACCACCACATCAACCCGATCCTCACGCAGCCCACCCGCGGCGTGGTCGTGTGGGGCGCGCGCACCCTGTCGAGCGACCCCCGCTGGATCCACATCAACTCGCGCCGCATCACGTCGCTGATCGCGGCGCAGATCAGGAAAGATGCGGAGTGGGTCGTTTTCGAGAATCAGCGGCCTGAACTCTGGGGAATCGTCACCCGCGTCGTGAGCGGGCGCCTCGATCAGATGTGGCAGGCTGGACTTCTTGCTGGCGAGCGGGCAGGATCTCAATATCTGGTCAAGTGTGACGCGGAGCTGAACCCCCAGGAGGTTCGGGACGCGGGACAGATCAATATCCAAGTCCAGCTCCGCCCGGTCTCTACCACGGAGTACATCGTAGTCGATCTGAGACTTGGTGACTGAACTCCTCTTCTGCTATCGTTCTAGCTCTCGCGAGGTGATGTGATGGCAAAGTTTGCCGATCGGTACAGCGGCGAAGGCTCCTGGCGGACCAAAGGTGGCGTAGAGACCGAAGTCTCGAACCCCTATGGGAACCACTTCTTCGTCCTCGAGATCTCGGGGACGGAGGTGGCGCACTTCGTCGAGTGCTCCGGGCTGAAGAGCAACACCACCGTCTTCGAGATCGAAGAGGGCGGGACGAACGGCTTCACCCACAAGCGACCCGGGCAGAGCACCTGGGAGAACATCGTGCTGCGGACGGCGACGTCGGCCAGCCTGTACCTGCTGCAGTGGCGCGACGCCCTGCTGACGGATCAGCCGCTGAGCGGGGTCTACCGGCCGGGTGCGATCCACCTGAAGAACAACGCGGGTGACGTCATCCGCACCTGGGCGTTCACCCGGGCGTGGCCGGTGAGCTGGGAGGGCCCGTCGCTCAACGCGTCCGGCTCCGAGCTCGCGATCGAGTCGCTCGAGATCGCGCACGACGGTCTCCAGATCAGCTGACGGCTGCTCGACCGGCGCGCATGCGTCGGTCCCTCCCGGGCCGGACCGCGTCGATCCGGCCCCTCGAAGCTCCTCACGTGTCAGGGGACTCGCATGTCGCTCGCCCAGAAACTTCCCGGGCAATCCATCGTGAACCGGCTCTCGCGCCGGCTCGCTTCTCGGATGCCCGTGGGCCCCAAGCCCTCGTTCTACCAGCGCTTCGGCGTGGCCGATCCCTATGGCCAGGGGACGGGCGCGGAGACGTCGTCCGGCGCGCAGGGAGACGGCGCCGACTCGATGTTCTCGTACCTGAGCGGGGACGCGTACTACGCTTCGCTCGGTCGGCGCGGGAGCCGGCTGCGGATCCTGGAGCGGCTCGAAGACCACGGGCGCCCCCGGCTCCGGCGGTCGCGCGTCCGTGAGCTGGCGGCCCCGGCCGCGGAGATGCCCCGTCGCTCGTCTCTCGTCGGAGAGCTCGCGATCGACCGGGTGAACCTGCTGTCGGCAGACGCCGCGGCGGACGCGACGGTCGTGAACAAGGCGCCGGCTGCCCCCGTGCGCCGCGCCGCCGAGCCCATGCGCCGCGCGCTCTCTCGCGACGGTGTGCGTGGTGGCGGAAAGATCGCAGAAGAGCTCGTCGCTCTGATGTCGGAGGTCGGCGGCAGCGCTCGCGGTCGCCTCCGGGAGCTCGCAGAGGAGGTGGAGCGGCTCCCCGAGCGGCGCCAGCTCGCGGCGGTGCAGCGCGCGGTGCGCTCCCTCAAGGGTACGGGCCGGGCGGCGGTCCGTACGGCCGCCGATCAGATCGCGGCCCGCGCTACGGGTGGCGTAGCCCGCCGCGGCGCCCGCACGGAAGACGCGGCCATGGACGTCGCGATCTCGCGCGGCGCGGGTCCGGCTGCCACGCAGGGGCTGCGGCGCGTCCTGTCGCGCTCGCCGTCCGTCGCGATCGCCGAGGATCCGTCCTCGGCCGCCTCCGTCCTGTCCGCCCTCGGGCGGGCGACCTCGGCGCGCGCCACCTCGGCGCGCCTCCCGGCCCAGGCCGGCGTGTTCGTCGAGCCGCAGGAGACCCGCGCGGTCGAGGGCGTGCGCACCCAGCAGGCCGCCGGCCGCGCCGGGCCGTCCGCCGTCGACAGCCGGACCCCCGCGGTCCGTCGCGCGCTCCGACGCCAGGTGGCGACCCCCGAGGTCACCCCTGGCGTTCCTGCTCAGCCCGCCCGTACCGCGGCGTCGCCGGTGGGATCGGCCACGGCGCGTACCGCCGGATCCGCCACGGCGCGCATCGCGGCGCGGGCCGCGATCGAGCCGCGCTCGTTCGTGGCGCGCGGCATGGCCGCCGCCGGTGGCCTCGAGCGTCGCGCTGCTCACATCTCGTCGCCGGACGCCGCCGCGCCGCGCCGCGCCGCGGTCGCTCCGCTCGGGTTCCTCGAGCCGGAAGCACCACAGGTCGCGCAGGCGACGCCTGCCCTGGCTCCGCGTGCTTCCGGCGTGGGTGCTCCCCGCGCGGCTGCCGCC
>CAMCWU010000012.1 GCA_945882675.1 Klebsiella pneumoniae
CGCGCGCGACCTCGACCTCGTGGTGTACCGACTCGAGCGGGCGACGGACGACCCGCTGGCGGAGCGCGCCCGGCTGCGGCGCGACCTCGAGTCGCTGCGGGACCGCCTCGCGCGCATGGTCCGCGAGCTCGATCGCTGAAGTCGCGATCTTCACGCGATCGTCTTGCCGCCGTGACAAGGTCGGCTTAACTGAACGTATGTTCAAAGACCTGTCGCCCTTCAAACCGCGATCGCTCCAACTCTGTGGACAACTCAGGGGACAGCCTGGGCACGGCCTGGGTATCGCCTGTGGGACCCTTGGGAACAACGCGGTGCAGCGCCCCAGCGGTCGGCTCGGGGAGCCGATCGGGACGGGCCCACCCCTGTGGATGGTGAATGACGGTCGCCAGCCCCCCCGACACAACCTGTAGGGGGTACCCCCGCGTCCGACCCACTACATGTTGTGGACCGGCTTCTACGCCCCTGTTATGATCCAGGGGTTGCCCCCCTCGCCTGCCGCCCCGCTTCGCCGCCGCCCGCGTCGACACCGGCCGGAGGCGCACCCGCCATCCCCCGCCAGTCTCTAGAGGTGCTCCCATGCGTGTCCCGCGTCGCTTCACGGTCGGCCTCGACTCCCCCTACGACGGCATGCGGTTCGTTCCGCGCCGCTCGGAGATCCGCAACACGGACGGCTCGGTCGTCTTCGAGCTCGATGGCGTGCTCGTCCCGGAGACCTGGACACAGGTGGCCACGGACATCATCGCGCAGAAGTACTTCCGCAAGGCGGGGATCCCCGGCGCCCTCGTCCCCGCCGACGAGCCGGGTGTCCCGCTCTGGCTCCGCCGCCGCGTCGCGGACGCCCCCGCGGTCGCCGCGCTGCCGGCCGACAAGCGCAACATCGGCGAGCGCGACTCGCGGCAGGTGTTCGACCGCCTGGCCGGCTGCTGGACCTGGTGGGGCTGGGCGGAGGGCGTGTTCGACGGAGAGGAGGACGCCCGGGCGTTCTACGACGAGATGCGGTTCATGATGGCGAACCAGATGTGCGCGCCGAACTCGCCGCAGTGGTTCAACACCGGACTGCACTGGGCGTACGGCATCGACGGGCCGGCGCAGGGCCACCAGCACGTGGACCCGAAGACGAACACGGTCGTCGAGTCCACCTCGGCGTACGCGCGGCCCCAGCCGCACGCGTGCTTCATCCAGTCGGTGGCGGACGACCTCGTGAACGAGGGCGGGATCATGGACCTGTGGGTCCGGGAAGCCCGTCTGTTCAAGTACGGGTCGGGCACGGGGAGCAACTACTCGGCGGTGCGGGCGGACGGTGAGCGGCTGTCGGGGGGCGGCCGCTCGTCCGGGCTCATGAGCTTCCTCAAGATCGGGGACCGGGCCGCCGGCGCCATCAAGTCGGGCGGCACCACGCGGCGCGCGGCGAAGATGGTGTGCCTCGACCTCGACCACCCGGACATCGAGGCCTTCGTCGGCTGGAAGGTGACGGAGGAGCAGAAGGTCGCCGCGATGGTGACGGGCAGCCGCCTCAACGAGCGCCGGCTCAACGGCGTGATGAAGGCCTGCGCGAACGAGTCGCTCGGGGAGTCCCGCTTCGATCCCCGCCACAACGCAGCGCTCGCGGACGCCATCCGCGACGCCCAGCGCGATCAGGTCCACGACAACTACATCTACCGGGCGATCCAGTACGCGAAGCAGGGCTTCACCGAGATGGAGTTCCCGGTGTTCGACACCGACTGGCAGTCGGAGGCCTACAACACGGTGTCGGGCCAGAACTCGAACAACTCGGTCCGCATCCCGAACAACTTCATGGATAGCGTGCTCCGGGACGAGCCCTGGGCGCTGATCCGCCGCATCGACGGCAAGGTCGCCAAGACGATCTCCGCCGTCGGCCTGTGGGACGACGTCGCGTACGCCGCCTGGGCGTGCGCGGACCCCGGCGTGCAGTTCGACACGACGATCAACGAGTGGCACACGTGCCCGACGGACGGTAGGATCAACGCCAGCAACCCGTGCTCCGAGTATATGTTCCTCGACGACACGGCGTGCAACCTCGCATCCTTGAACCTCATGCGGTTCTACGACGCCGAGAAGGGCGCGTTCGACCTCGACGGGTACATCCACGGCATCCACCTGTGGACCATCGTGCTGGAGGTGTCGGTCGCCATGGCGCAGTTCCCGAGCGTCGCCATCGCGCGGCGGTCGTACGACTACCGCACGCTGGGCCTCGGCTACGCGAACCTGGGCGCGCTGCTGATGGTCATGGGCGTGGCCTACGACAGCCCCCGCGGCCGCGCGCTGTGCGGCACGCTCTCGGCCATCCTCACGGGTGAGTCGTACGCACAGTCCGCGCGCATGGCGGAAGCACTCGGGCCGTTCCCGCGGTACGCCCCGAACCGCGAGTCCATGCTCCGTGTCATCCGGAACCACAGGCGCGCGGCCCACAACACTGGCGGGTACGAGGGCCTGTCGATCCGCCCCGTCGGCATCGAGCCCTCGCACCTCGCGGCGGAGGACGCGCACCTGCTCACCGCGGCGAAGCGCGCCTGGGACGACGCCCTCGCGCTCGGCGAGAAGCACGGCTACCGCAACGCGCAGACCACCGTCATCGCGCCGACGGGCACCATCGGCCTCGTCATGGACTGCGACACCACGGGCGTCGAGCCGGACTTTGCCCTCGTGAAGTTCAAGAAGCTGGCGGGCGGCGGGTACTTCAAGATCATCAACACGTCGGTGCCCCCGGCGCTCAAGCGGTTCGGCTACTCGGTCGGCCAGATCGACGCGATCATCAAGCACGCGACCGGCCACGGCACGCTGCACGGCGCGCCCGGCGTCAACCACCAGGCGCTCGCCGCTCGGGGCTTCGACGAGGCCACGCTCCGCAAGATCGAGGCGCAGGTCCCGTCCGCGTTCGACATCAAGTTCGTGTTCAGCCCGTACACGCTCGG
Organism: Klebsiella pneumoniae; assembly: GCA_945882675.1. Lineage (GTDB taxonomy): Bacteria > Myxococcota_A > UBA796 > UBA796 > CANLGQ01. The sequence continues at coordinate 2,934 of CAMCWU010000012.1, forward strand.
CCGCGAGTTCTGCAAGGCCACGCTCGGGCTCACGGACGCGCAGCTCGCGGACCCGACGTTCGACCTGCTGTACGCGATCGGCTTCTCGCGCGACGAGATCGACGCCGCGAACATCTTCGCCACGGGCACGATGACGCTGGAAGGTGCGCCGCACCTCAAGGACGAACACCTGTCGACCTTCGACTGCGCGAACAAGTGCGGGCGCACCGGTCGTCGGTACATCGCGGTGGAAGGCCACATCCGCATGATGGCCGCCTGCCAGCCGTTCATCTCGGGCGCTATCAGCAAGACCATCAACATGCCGAACGAGGCCACGATCGACGACGTGAAGGCGGCTTACATGCTGTCCTGGCGCCTCGCGCTCAAGGCGAACGCGCTGTACCGCGACGGCTCGAAGCTGAGCCAGCCGCTGTCCTCGGTGGCGGCGACCGACCTGTTCGCGGCGATCGACGAGCGGCCGTCCGCTTCCGCATCCGCGCCCCCGCTCGCTGCGGCGCCCGGCCCCGACATCGCCCAGATCGCGGAGCGCGTGGTCGTCCGGTACCTCGCGAAGCGCCGCCGGCTCCCGGACCGCCGCCGCGGGTACACCCAGAAGGCCGTCGTCGGCGGCCACAAGGTGTTCCTGCGCACCGGCGAGTACGAGGACGGCTCGATCGGCGAGATCTTCATCGACATGCACAAGGAGGGCGCCGCTTTCCGCTCGCTGATGAACTCGTTCGCCATCGCCATCTCGATCGGCCTGCAGCACGGCGTGCCGCTCGAGAAGTTCGTCGACCAGTTCACGTTCAGCCGCTTCGAGCCGAACGGCATGGTGACGGGGAACGAGCGGATCAAGATGGCGACGTCGATCATCGACTACATCTTCCGCGAGCTCGCCATCACCTACCTCGGCCGGGACGAGCTCGCGCACGTGTCGGAAGAGGACCTGCGGCACGACGCCATGCACAACGTGAACGACGAGCCCGAGTGGGCGGAGGAGGAGACCGTCGCGCTCATCCCGTCCGTTCCCCCGGTTTCGATCGCCGCCGCGGTGGAAGACGAGCCGCTCCTCGGCGCCACCATCGACGTGGACGCCATGCCGAAGATCCAGGAGCCGCCCAGCGGCGGCCACAACGTGATCCGGCTCGCCCCGCGGAGCTCGAACGGCGGGACCAGCCGGCACGCCGACGGCGGAGAGGTCCGCCTGGGCAGCGCGCGGATCCAGGCCGTGCGCAACGCCAAGGCCCAGGGCTACGAAGGCGACGCCTGCCCCGAGTGCGGCGCCATGACGCTCGTGCGGAACGGCTCGTGCCTCAAGTGCGCGTCGTGTGGCGCGACCACGGGCTGCAGCTAGAGCGGTGATCCGGGGGGCCCCCCGCGGGCCCCGCAGACGCGAGCCCCGTCCGGATCACTCCGGGCGGGGCGCTGCTGTGTCGGCCCGAGCACAGCGCCCGGACACACGTCCGCGATCCACACCATACGGTGGGATCGCGGGGCGGGCCGACGTCTCCACCCGCGAAGGGTGGAGGATCGATCAGTCCTTCTTGACGTACGGCAGGAGCGCGATCTGGCGGGCGCGCTTGATGGCGCGCGCGACCTGGCGCTGCTGCTTGGCGGTGAGGCCCGTGGCGCGGCGCGGGAGGATCTTGCCGCGCTCGGTCAGGAACCGCTGGAGCTTGCGGATATCCTTGTAGTCGACGACTTCACCGGGCTGCAGCGGAGAGGACTTCTTGCGGCTCATCTTGTCGAATCCTGCGTTCGGGTCGCGGCCGGCGGGCGCGCGGAGGGGTAACGGCCATCCCAGCTAACCGGTGGGTCGCCCGCCGTCACGTCCCCGCGCGACCGGGATCGGGCTGGCAGGTCGGGCACCACCAGGTCCCCCGCTGGGCGCGGACCTCCCGCACCACCATCCCGCCGCACCGCGGGCACGGCTCGCCGTGGCGCCCGTAGACCGAGAACGCGCTGTCATCGCCGCCTTCCGAGAGGTAGGTGACCTCGTCCTGGCCGTCCATGTCGGCCAGCGCGCCCGCGATCTGCACGCGGATCGCAGCGGCCAGACGCGCCCACTCCGCCGCCGTCAGCCCCGCGCACGCGCGATCCGGGTGGATCCCCGCCCGCCACAGGGCCTCCGCGGCGTGGATATTCCCCAGGCCCGCGATCCGATCCTGGTCGAGCAGCGCCACCTTCACGGGCCGCCGCACCTGGAACCGCGCGGCGAGCTCCGGCCCGTCCAGTGGGTTCGTGGCGCAGTCGGGCCCGAGCCCCGCGTGGAGATCGGGGTCCATCCCCACGCTCACGCACCCGAACCGCCGCGTGTCCACCAGCCAGCACACGAGATCTTCCCCGCCGCGGCGAAGCTCCAGGCCGAGCCGGCCGGCTACCGGCGCGGGATCGCTCGGCGCCCGGCGCACCCACTTCCCCGACATCCCCAGGTGACCGAGGAGCACGCGGTCGCCGAACGGCCACCCGAGCCGCTTCCCGTGCCGCTCGGGCACGCCGGCCACCCGCCCCACCAGCGGCGCGAGCGCCGCCTCCGGATCGGCCACGGCGTCCGACGGCCGCGACGACAGCCCCGCCCGCACGACCGCGCGATCCGCGACCCGCGACCCGGTCAGCGTGGCGCCGGCCGCCCAGCGCTCCAGTTGCCTGCGGGCGTGCTCGACCTCCGGCAGCTCCGGCACTAGAGCTCCGCGAGCGCCGCGGCGATCCGCGCCGTCACGTCGTCCGGGTCGCCCACGCCGTCCACGCGGCGGACGAGGCCGCGCGCCGTGTAGAACGGGACCACCGGAGCGGTGTAGCGGTGGTATGCGTCGAGCCGCTCGCGACAGGCGGACTCGGTGTCGTCCTTGCGGTGGACGAGCCGGTCCGCGATCTCCGGCGGCGGCGGGCTGAACTCCAGGTGGTAGATGGCGCCGGTGACCGGGTCCGACCGCCGGCCGACGATCCGGTTCACGATCAGGTCGTCCGCCACCTCGAGGACGAGCACGCCATCCAGCTTCACGCCGTCGAGGTCGAGCGCGGCCTCGAGCGCCCGCGCCTGGGGCTCCGTGCGCGGGAACCCATCCAGGAGGAACCCCCTCTTCGCGTCGTCCTGGGAGATCCGCTCGCGCAGCATCCCGATCGTCACCTCGTCCGGGACGAGCTGGCCGAGCTTCATGAAGCGATCCGCCTCCTGGCCCATCGGCGTGCCCGCCTTCACGGCCGCCCGGAACATGTCGCCCGTCGAGATGTGCGGGATCCCGTAGCTCTCGACCAGGCGAGCAGCCTGGGTGCCCTTGCCGGCACCCGGCGGGCCGATGAAGATCAACCGCATTCCCAACCTCCCCAGATCGGGAGCGATAACGCCGCCGGATCCCGCGGGCAACGCGCCCGGCCCAGGTCACCATGTGTCACCGACGGGCGCGCGCCCTCCACGCCGCCGCTGGGTGTGTACCTCCTCCGCTCACGAGGTCCTCATGCCCAACCGCCCGCCCCTGCCTACCCTCGTCCTCGCGGAGGATCTGGGACACACGCCGAACTCCCCGCCACTATCCGACATCCAGGTGAGCTGGTTCTCCGGGCCGGTGGCGCAGCCGGCGGTCCGCGAGCGGATCGACCTCGCCACCACGACCGTCCCGAGCCCGCGCCGCCCGTGGGTGAGCGTCGACCGCTAGCGGGCTAAGCCGTGGGTCCCGCGCGGAGGACCCGATGGAGCTGCACCCTACCGGGCTCCCCGGCGCCCCCGACGATGGCCGCCGCTGCGCCGGCTGCGCCTGGGGCCTCACCGGCCGCTGCCTCGCCGCCGCCCCGCCGGAGGACGACGCCGGCGTGCCCCTCGCCCCGGACGAGGTGGCCTGCGCGCTCTGGGAGCCCCCCGTGTCGTGCGAGACCTGCGGCGCCTGCTGCCGCGAGGCCTTCGACGCCGTCCCGGTCGAGGAGGACGATCCGACGCGCGCCCGCCACCCGGACGTGGTGCTCGTGGCGGAGGACGGGTGGCTGCACCTCCGCCGCGTCCCCTCCCCGACGGGGTGCGGGACCCGGTGCATCAACCTCGGCGGCGACGGCGGCGCGAGCCCGTGGCGCTGCGCGATCTACGAGGATCGCCCTACCGCCTGCCGGGATCTCGAGCGCGACAGCTGGAACTGTCGGTTCGCGCGCACCCGCGTCGGCCTGTCCCCGACCGTGCGGTTTCCGTTGCGACCGGGGTCGTTCCTGGGATAGAACGGGAGGGCGTGGGGTGCGTCGATGGTCCGAGCGTTCTGGGGAGCGGCACCGATCCTGCTGCTGGCGTGCGGCGGCCCCGTCACGGGAGATCACGGCGGCGACGCCGACGCCGACGCTGACAGCACCCGCGACACCGCGGCGCCCCTCGTCCCCCCGGGAGAGGTCGGGGCGCGCTTCACGTCCGCTGAAGTGCCGGCGTGCGTCGACCCGGGAGCCCGCGAGGAAGCCCGGTACGACGTGCAGCAGGCCGCCCACATGGAGATCGACGCCGCGTACCTGGCCGGCGGCGGGCTCGTGATCGCGGACTTCACGGGGGACGACATCCTGGACGTCTTCATCTCCTCGGAGCACGATTATCAGCTCTGGACGGGCATGTCCGACGGGAACTGGACCAGCGGCGAGCTCGAGAGCTTCGGCGGCGCCGACATGGCCATGGCGGTCGGCGGGAGCGCCGCGGACGTGGAGGGCGACGGCGACCTCGACCTGCTGGTCACCCGCTTCGACCTGCCGGTCATGCTGTTCCTGAACGACGGCACCGGCGTCTTCACCGATGTCAGCGACATCTCGGGGCTCGGCGAGCGCTCGGAGAAGTGGCAGTCATCGTCCTGGGCCGACTTCGACCTCGACGGCGACCTCGACCTGGTCGCCGGGGCCTACGGGCCCACGCCAGACGACGCCTTCGATACCGCTCAGATCCCGGGCGACCCGAAGGCGCTCTACACCAACGACGGGAACGGGACCTTCACCGACCGGTCCGAGCTCCTCCCCGAGTACGTGCAGGAGTCCTACACCTTCATGACCGCGTGGTACGACATCAACGGCGACCAGTACCCGGAGCTGTTCTTCGTCAACGACTTCGCCGACTATCACCCGTCGTCCATGTTGCTGAACGTCGGCGGTACCTCGTTCGAGCTCGTCGCAGCGACCTCCTTCGACTGCGGCAACACCTTCGGGATGGGCGCCGGCATCGGGGACCTGAACGAGGACGGGCTGCCCGACTTCCTCCTGACCTCCTTCAAGGAGCTGTGCATCAGTGAGTCGTTGGCGGTGCCAGCGGAGAATGCCCCCGGCGGCATCCAGTGGATCGATCAGGTCAACGCCGCGGGCCTCACCGTCGATCCCGCACAGCAGCGGTACGGCTGGGGGGCAGAGCTGTTCGACGCCGACAACGACGCCGACCTCGACGCCATCATCGGCTACGGGTTGTGGAGCACGTACAACAGTAATCCGGCCGACCAGCCGGACTCGCTCTTCCTCAACGACGGCGACGCGGGCCTGAGCTTCACCGACGTCTCTGCCACGGACGCCTGGGATCTGGACGATCGCAGCATCACCCGCGGGATCGCGGCGGTCGACCTGGACAAAGACGGCTGGCTCGACATCGTCAAACGCGATCTGAAGGGCCCCACGCTCATCCGTACCGCGCGCTGCGGCGAAGAAGCCTGGCTCGAGCTCGCGCTCGAGCAGCCCGGCACGCGGAACCCGGACGCGATCGGAGCCACCATCCGCGTGACCACCCACGGGCCTGCGGGGGACCAGACGCAGACCCGGTGGATCCACTCCGGGAGCTCGTCCATGTACACGGGCCTGCCGCCAGAGGCCCACTTTGGCCTGGACAACGCGGAGACCGTCGACCTGGTCGAGATCGTCTGGCCGGACGGCGAGGTGTCACGGCGTGCCGGCCTGGATACTCGACAGCGCTACACGGTCACGCGCCAGGACTGAACGATGCAAGACCCCCACGATCCCGGCAGCCCGCCCCCGGGGTCGCCCGGACCCGCTGCGCAGGACACGCGGACCGCCATCGTCCGGACCATTTCGTGGGTGCTCGCGGTCATCCTGCCCATGTTCGTGGTCTGGGTGTTCCTGACCGCCATCGACAAGCTGCGCACGGAGGCCGATCACCGCGAGCTGCAGAACGTCGGGCACGTCATCAACGGGCGCGTCGTCGGCGAAGGCGGCGTCGTCGCCATGATCGACAAGACGCTGAACAAGACCGACCCGCAGATCGTCATCCTCGGCAACTCGCTCTGCAACACGGACGTCAACCCGATCCAGCTCGCCCGCCACTTCTCGATCCCGCGGCACAAGATCCAGCGCTTCTCGATCCCGAACTCGATCGGCGCGCACTGGTGGGTCGTGCTGAAGAACCGGGTGTACGGCAACAATCACAAGCCGCGCCTGGTCCTGATCCTGTCCGACATGCAGTCGCTCCTCGCGACCAAGCCGCTGACGGAGGCGAGCTACCTGAACCTCCGCGTCCAGGTCGACGACCCGGAGGACGAAGCGTACCTGGACGCCAAGGCCGGCGGCCGCGGCTGGGCGTCGAACCGGGTGTGGGAGAACAAGGGCAAGGTCCGCGAAGCGAGCCTGAAGTTCGTCCGAAACCTGTGGGTCGACCTCGTCATGCGCGGCCGCATGTACAACGGCGCGAGCAACAACCGCACGACCGCAGCGGTCGACCGCGTGTTCGACGCCGGGTCCACCGACCTGCGCCTGCACAAGGAGGTCATCCCGATCATGCAGGCGGGAGGCGGCCTCCAGCCGTTCGACCCGAGTCTCCTGCCGACCGTCGACCAGTCGTTCATCCCGGAGATCACGGATCTGGTCGTCGCGAACAATGGGCGGGTCGTGTACCTGCGCCCGCCGTACTCCCCGCTCCTGCCGAAGGAGCACGGCGACTACGTGCTCCCGGACCGCGAGGACGCCGTGCGGCAGGCCGTCGCGGACCGGCGCGGGACCTATATGGACATGCGCGACTTTCCCATGGTCGAAACCGACTTCCACAACGTCGACCACATGAACGAGCGCGGCGCCAAGCGGTTCACGGAGGCCGTCGCGCTCGCGCTCGACGCGATCGACCCGCTCTCGCGCGGCCCGATCGCTCGCGCCCAGAAAGGCCGTGAGATTCAGCTCTTCGGCGATATCCGCCTGGTGGACGGCGCGCTGGTGGAGGAGCGGACGAACGTCGAGTTCGCGAAGCCGCAGCCCCCCGGGATCCCGTCACGCGCCTACGCCCCGGACTTCCAGGGGGGCCGCGGGGACTTCTGGTTCTGGCCGTCGCCCCGGCTCGCATTCCTGTCGGATATCGCGACCGAGCGCATGCACCCCCTCGGCGCCCGCTGCTCGCCCATCCGCGTGTACGAGGACGGCGCCGCGCTCGGGCACCACAACGTGAGCTGCGAGGAGGTCACGAAGGCCGGCCGCGGGCGCGTGTGCCACATCGCCGACCGGATCGGCTTCTCGGCGTCCGACAACACGGATCCGACGACGAACGGGAAGACCTACGCGCTCGGGCTCGACCCCGCGCGCGAGTGCGAAGGCGCCGTGTGGCTGTACCCGAAGGACCAGATCCGCGTGTTCTTCCCCACCCAGCGCGTCAGCCGGATGCAGGGCGGGGCGACGGCCCTGCGGCTGGAACTGCTCGATCCCGCCTCCCCCGACTCGAAGCTCACGGCATCCTTCCGGCTCATGGTGGACGGCGAGCTCCGCGTGGCGGATGCGTTCGTCCTCGGCGCCTACGACCAGGGCGAGCGCGAGTGGGTGCTCGACCCGCCGATCTCGAGCACTGCCCGGAACATCCGGTTGGAGGTCGAGAACACTACGGGCGAGTTCATGCTCCTGACGTCCGCGGTGCTCTCGGAGCGCACCCGGGGCATCGGGAACTAGCGGGACTTTCCGCGGTCCCGGAGCTTGTTGGCCTTCCCCGCGATCGGCTTGATGCACTCGGAGCGCTTCGGCTCCGCGAAGCCGTCGCACGCCGCCAGCCGCTGCCGGCAATCGCTCGCCGTCGCGGGCGGGAGCCCGTGGCACACATCCGTGGGCGCCGGGGCCGCAGACGCGACGGCAGTGCCGTCCGCGGGCGCCTCCTCGTCTTCCTCGGGGATGTAGCCCATGACCGTGAGCATCGCCTTGGTCGCCTCGTCGTCCTCGACGGGGACGTCGCTCGCGGTCTGGCCCGTGGGGTCGTAGGCGGGCTGCGCGGCCGCCCAGCGGTCCAGCGCGGCGTCGAGCTCGGCCAGGCGCGCGGGCTCGCTCGCGGACAGGTCCGTGAGCTCGTCGGGGTCGATGGCGAGGTGGTACAGCTCCTTCACGCCGGCGTCCGTCTCGATGAGCTTCCAGCCCGCCTGCACGACCGCCTTGAACCGGTGCTCGAACCGCGTCGGGTCCACGACCGCGCGCTTCACCATCTCGATGCCCTCGCGGTCGATGCCGATGGCCTCCGTGAACACGGCCTCCGACGTGCCGGCGAGGAGATCGGTGCGGTACCCGGGCTGCGGGCTCTCCGGCGGGGGAAGGCCCGCCAGGCGGGTGATCGTCCAGTACAGGTCGGCGTTCGACGTCGGCTCTGCGACGCGCCGGCCCTCCAGGTGGCCCTCCCACGCGATGACGAGCGGCACGTGGACGAGCGCCTGATACAGCCCGTGCCGGTGCCCGAACAGGTGGTGATCGCCCAGGTTCTCGCCATGGTCCGACGTGAACACGATGATCGTATTCTCGAGCTCGCCGCGCTGGCGGAGATCCTCGATGAGCTTGCCGGTCCAGTCGTCGAGCTCGGTGAGCGACGCGTCATAGACGTCTTCGATCGCCGAGAGTTCCGCAGGCGTGTACTCCCGGGCGCCCACGCTGTACAGGAGCTGGTTCTCCAGCGAGAGGTCCGTCGAAAGCCCCAGCTCGATCGACTCCGGACTGTCCGCGATGCGCCGGCGGGCCTCCAACGTAGGGACGCGCGGCTTGTGGGCTTCCATGTAGTTGAGGTACGCGAACCAGGGCTTTCCCGGATCCGGCCGCTGGTCGATCCAGGTGGTCAGCGCCTTGCCGGTGAACGGCGCCGCGTTGTTGGAGAAGGGGCCGCCCTTCTTCCCCGCGTACCCGGGCGAGATCTCGGTGCTCCGGTCGCGCTGGATGAGCTTCTTGCGGGTCTCCGCCCCGACGCGCTTCGTCCACTGGCCCTTCCAGGACATCTCGACGGTGTCGACCCCCTGCAGGAGGTTGTACCGCTTGTCCGCCAGGTTCGGGTTGGCCGAGAACGCGTACGTGTCGTACCCGCTCTCGCCGAGCCACTCGGCCAGCGTCCGGTTCGTCCCGTCGAGCCAGCGATAGTCGTAGTCGGCGTTGTGCGTCGTCGGCATGACGCCCGTGAACATCGACGCGTGGCTCGGCACGGTCCACATGGCCGGGCTGATCGCCTGCTCGAACACGACGGCGTTCTCCGCCCACTTCGCCATATTCGGCGTCGTCTGCTCGTCGTGGCCGTACAGGCTCAGGTGGTCGGCGCGCGTGGTGTCCCACAGGATCACCAGCACGTTCGGGTGCTCCGAGCGAGTGACCGGGGCCTTCGAGGCCACCGATGCGGGCCCGACGCCCGCGGGCACGACCCCCGACCGCTTCGCGACCCAGCCGGCACCGCCGCCGATCAGCAGCGCCGCGCACAGGACGATGAGGCCGTTGCGGTTCTTGTCGTTCACTGGGCCTTCCTCCCCTTTCCGGCCTTCTCGGCCCAGTTCGCGGCTTGCTTCTCGAACAGCGTGAAGCAGGTGTCCGCCGCGGGGCCCTCCTTCTCGACGCAGGCCTTGCCGCGGGTCTCGCACTTCGCGAGGTTGTCCCCATCATACGGGAAGCACGCAGTCGCGATGCGCTCGCAGGTGGTCAGGGCGTCCCCCGCGAGCCCCGCGCACTGCGGGAACAGCTCGTCGAGGTATCCGAGCTCGACCATCATCCGCCGCTCGTCGAGCGTCTGGACCTTCTCGCCGTCCCCTGCTCCGGCGCCGCTCGGATCGTACTTCCGGACGCTCGCGCGCCAGGCATCGAGCTTCGCCTGGATCTCCGCCGTCTTCTCCGGCTGGGCGGTCGCGAGGTTGTTCGTCTCCCCGGGGTCGGCGACCACGTCGTAGAGCTCCGTGCCCACGTGATCGTGGTAGCTGATGAGCTTGTACGCCCCGTCCACGGCCGAGTCCAGCGTCCGCTGCCACGGCTTCAGATCGAGCTCCGGGTAGTGCTTCACGAACCGGCCGAGCGCCCGGCTGTCGAAGACCGGGAACTCGCTAAAGACGGGCGACGTCTGCGGCGTATCGAGCGTCGCGCGCTTCCAGTCGTCGGCCGGGAGCTGGAGCCCCGTGAGCTTCACGACCTCCGTCCAGATGCCTGCCGTCGACACAGGCTCGCTGACGCGGCGGGCCGGCGCGCCCTTCGGGTAGTGCACGATGAGCGGCACGTGGATCATGCTGTCGTACAGGCCGTAGCGATGATCGAACATATGATGATCACCGAGGTACTCTCCGTGATCCGCCGTGATTACGACGATCGTGTTGTCGAGCACGCCGCGCTGCTTCAGGTCGTCGAGCAGGTCCCCCGTGGCCTGGTCGAGGTCGACGAGCGTGGCGTCGTACACTGCCACCTGAGCCGCGAGCTCGTCGGGCGTGTACTCGTGCTTCCCGAGGGTGTAGCTCAACGCCGTGAACAGCGTGGCGTCCGTCTCGAGGCCCTTCTGGTAGGTGGCCTGCTCCATGACCTGCCGGCGGGCCTTCTCGCTCGGCACGCGCGGCCAGTGGGCCTCCATCATGTTGATGAACGCGAACCAAGGCTTGTCGTTCCCTTTCTCGTCGATCCACCCGGTCACGGCCTGGTGCGCGATCGGCCCCGCGTCCTTCGCGAGCCCGCGGTCCCACATCATGTTCGGCTCCCCCGCGGGCGGTACCCACGCGGGGCTGATCTCCGTGCTCCGATCGTCGGCGATCCTCTTCTCGCGCGTCGCGGCCTTGCTCTTCGCGGCCCACTTCCCCTGCCAGGACGTCTCCTCCGTCGCGATCCCCTGGAACAGGTTGCAGTTGGAAGAAGCGAACTGGTTCGCCGTGAACCCGTAGGTGTCGTACCCGGCGGCCGCCAGGTGCTCGGGGAGCGTGAGGTACATCTCGTCCAGCCAGCGGTGGTCCGACGTGACCCCGTGGGTGGACGTGGGCAGCCCGGTGAAGAGCGCCGAGTGCGACGGCATCGTCCACATGTCGGGGGAGTACGCGCGCTCGTAGACGACGGCCTGCTTCGCGTACTCGGCGATGCGCGGGGTGGTCGGTAGCGGGTTGCCGTAGACGCTCATGCGGTCCGCGCGGGTGGTGTCCCACACGATGAAGAGCACGTTCGGACGCCCCGTCGCGTCCGGGACGACCGCCAACTCCACGCCGCCCGGGGAGGCCACTGGCTGTCGCAGCCGCGCGACCGCGAGCCCGCCCAGGCCCGAGACGGCCACCAGTGCGGCCAGGCCCGCGATCCCGAGCCGCCTGTCAGTGCTCCCCGCCATCACGCCTCCGGTCGGGTCGGATAACCCGGAACACCAGGACCGTGCCGCCATCCCGCCCGTGCGTTACCCTCCGGCCCGCGGGGCGTTGGCCTCCCGACGGCAGGTGCATGAACTTCGTCCAGAAAGAGTTCATCTGGTTCTTCCTCGTCGTCCTGGCGATCTACTGGGGTCTGCCCCGTCAGATCACGGTGGCCGGTCGGGTGATCCCGAAGATGCGCCTGCAGAATATGTTCCTGATCGGCGCGAGCAGCTTCTTCTACGGGTTCGTGCATCCGTGGTTCCTCGGCTTGCTGTACCTGGCGACGCTGATGGACTTCGCCAGCGGCATCGCGATGGAGAACAACCCGAAGTACCGCCAGTACATCCTCACGTTCTCGATCTGCGCGAACCTGACGATCCTGGGCTACTTCAAGTACTTCGACTTCTTCATCGAGAACTTCGCCGCCGCGCTCCTCCGGCTCGGGATCCCCACCAACCTGCATACCCTCGGGATCATGCTGCCGCTGGGCATCTCGTTCTACACGTTCCAGACCATGTCGTACACGATCGACATCTACCGCCGGGAGCTGCGGGCCAGGCGGGATCTCGTCGACTACCTGGCGTACGTCACGCTCTTCCCGCAGCTGGTCGCCGGCCCGATCGAGCGCGCGGTGGACCTGCTGCCGCAGATCGAGTCGCCCCGCATCTTCTCGTGGGAGCGGATGCAGTCGGGCCTGGGCCTCGCGCTGTGGGGCGCGTTCAAGAAGATCGTGATCGCGGACACCATCGCGCCGTACGTCGACAAGGTCTTCGTACACGTGGACCCGTCGGGGCCGCTGGTCTGGGCCGGCGCATTCGGCTTCATGATCCAGATCTTCGCCGACTTCTCGGGGTACACGGACATCGCCCGCGGCACCGCGCGGATGATGGGCTTCGAGCTGTCGCACAACTTCCGCAGCCCGTACCTCGCGGCGTCCACCCCGGAGTTCTGGCAGCGCTGGCACATCAGCCTCTCGTTCTGGATCCGCGACTACCTGATGGTGCCGCTCCTCGGCTCGGGCAGCAAGCTCACGCTGTTCCGCTTCATCTGGGCGACGATCCTGACCTTCACGATCATCGGCTTCTGGCACGGCGCCCAGTGGAACTTCATCCTGTTCGGGTTCTTCCACGGCGTCTGGATGACCATCTACACGCTTCTGAACCGGTACATGCCCGCGGGCGTCAAGAATGTGCCATACGGGCGCCCGGTGGCCATCGTGTTCCACTGGATCGCGGTCTGCCTGCCCGGATCGCTCATGTTCCGCGAGACGCACCTCGACCGCCTGTGGATGCACCTGACCCGCAGCCCGTTCGTCGGCTCGGAAGATCAGTGGACCGCCGCCATCGCGGTCGTCGGGGTCACGATCACCTTCGCGCTCCCGATGATCGCGAGCCACTATGTCGAGAAGTACGCGCTCCCGCGCCTGCAGCGGTCGGAGCTCTGGCTGCCGATCCAGACCTTCACCTGGTCGGTGCTGATCATGGTGATGTTCATCTACTGGCGTGCTTCCGCCTACGATTTCGTGTACTTCCAGTTCTGAGGAAATAGCGGCCGGCGGCAGCCGTACCCGGCCCAGGGGGTTCCATGGAAGACGTGATGATCGTCCTCATCGTGATGTCGACCGTGTTCGGGCTCCCGATCGTGGCGCTTTCGGCCGTGACGCTCGGCATCGCGCGCATGTGGCACGGCTTCAAGCTCGCGGAGCTGGACGTGCGCCGGGTAGAAGCCGCCACGCGCGTGCACCAGGCTCGGCTGCTCGCGGGCGCGCCGGACTGGCTCGACCCGTCCAACCCGCGAGAGGTGGAGGCCTGGCAGCGCGCGCACGTAGAAGTGGTGCAGGCGGCTGCCCGGGCTCACGCGCTGAGCTAGAGAGTCAGGCGTCGGCCCAGCGGCCGGCATCAGCCAGGGCGAACCAGTAGTCGTAGACGTCGTAGTTCTCGCCTACGGCCTGCATCTTCGCGAAGCCGGCGCCGATGTCCGCCAGCGCCGCGAACCGCTCCGGCACGTCCCGGATCGTCTTCGCGACGCCCGCCACGAGCGTCTTCACGGAAGCGGTCTTGCCGACCCACCAGGCGGCCGTCACGACTTCGTCCACGTCGTAGATGGCGTCCTCGACCTCTTCCTCCGACAGCTCGTCGGTCGCGGCGGCGTCCACGGCCTCCTGCAGGGCGTCGATGTCGAGCTCGCCCCACACCTCTGCCAGCAGGTCCGCGCCGTCGCCCACGCGCCACTTCTCCGCGTCCGCCATGGCCGCGGCGTCCGCCCCCAGGCGCTTGGCGAGCCCCGCGACGACCGCGATCTCGAGCGCGTCCTCCGCGTCCACCGCGCCCTCCTCGAGGAGCTCGTCGAGCTGCTCCAGCAACACCTCGAGCTCGGACCGGATCGGCGTCGTCTCGTCGTCCACACGGACCTCCGGCCCCTCCTTAGCGCGCGGGATAGGCGGACGCATGGCACTCGTGTTCGCGACGCACAACAAGCACAAGGTGGACGAGGTCCTGGCGCTCCTCGCCGGCACCGGAGCGGCTCCGCTCCCGCTCACCACCCTCGCCGATCACGGCTTCACCGACGATCCCCCAGAGACGACCGGCACCTTCGAGGGCAACGCGCTCCAGAAGGCGCGGTATGTGTTCGAGCGGCTCGGCGGCGTCGCCATCGCGGACGACTCGGGGCTGGAGGTCGACGCGCTCGGCGGCGCGCCGGGCGTGCACAGCAAGCGCTTCTCGCCGGAGCAGACGGCGGACGCGAACAACCGCCTGCTCCTGCACCGGATGACGGGCGTGGTGGACCGGCGGGCGCGGTTCCGCTGCGTCCTCGCCGTCGTGGGTCCCGGCGGCGAGCTCACGTCCGATGGCCGGTGCGAGGGCCACATCGGCACGGAGCTACGCGGGGCGCACGGGTTCGGCTACGATCCGCTGTTCTGGCCGGACGACGTGCCGGGCCGCACGCTCGCCGAGCTGCAAATGGCGGAGAAGAACCTCGTCTCCCACCGCGCCCGGGCGTTCGCGCGGCTGCACGCCATGCTGGAGTCGATCCGGGGCTAGAACTCGTACGCGAACCGGAAGCGGCCGGTGTACAGGTTGCCGTACCGCGAGAACGCGCCTTCTTCCACGTCCGTGATGGAGTCGTCGCCCTCCGGCACCGAGTGGCCGCCCGGCGCCGCGAAGAACTCCCCGCCGACCCGGAACCGATCCCACACCAGCGCGTCCACCCCGAGCGAGCCGACGAGGCCGAAGTACGGGTGCAGGTTGTTCGGCGCGATCGCGTCGTCGCCGATGTACAGGAAGGTCGACGCGTCGAGGACGCCGAGCGCCACGTACGGGGTGACCGTGCCGACATTCCAGCCGGCGAGCAGGTCGAAGCCCTGGGTCGACGCGATGTACAGGTCCTCGACTGCCGGATCTTCGGGCGAGATGGGCGTCACGACTTCGCCCACCGTCTTCTGGAGCGTGGCGTTGTAGCGGGCGCCGAGCTGGAAGTGCTCGCCGAACGGCATGCCGACGCCGACCTCTCCCGAGAGGATCACGTTCGTGGTGCCGAACAGGGGGACCGGCGGGACGAACGAGAACGACACGTACGGAACGAGCTTGCCGCCGATCGCCGCGAACGCGCCGCCGATGTGGATCTTCGGCACCGCAGGGGTGACGTTGGTGTCCTCCGTCTTCGTGTGCGCGAGGGCGAACCGCTTCTCGCAGCCGAGCGGCGGGATGATGCCGATGTCGACGCCGACCGCGCCGCGGCCGGGCTCGTGCGGGATGGGGCCGTGGATGGCCGAGTAGCTGGTCGCCAGCGCCGTGTAGTTCGCCAGGAAGTCGGCCTGGACCTGCTCGTCGTAGCCCTCGGGGGCGGGGCCGATGAAGTCCTGGCACTCCTCCGCCACCTGGGCGAACGCGGAGCTGGAGGCGGCGAGAGCCGCGAGCGGGAAGGCGATGCGGGACCACGTCAAGCGACACCTCTCGGGGGCGACAGCGGTGAAGAGCAGGGAGGAGGCCGGTCAGTCGAGGATCGCGCCGGCGTCGATCCACTCCTGGATGACGTACGCATCCGGGTGCTGCTCGGTGGCGCCGAGCGGCATCGGCGTGATGCCCGGGTCGTCCACGAACGCGACCGCGAGCCATAGGTGGCTGCTCGCGGAGTCGCCGGGGATCACGAGCTCCGGGTAGCCGGTCGAGGGCTCGTCGAGGTTGACGAGGTCCGCTTCCACGTCTGCCGGCAACACGAGGTCGCCCAGCGCGGACGACTCCGAGTGGCAGGACTCGCAGTTGTTCGCCATGAACGCCTGCACGCCGTCCCAGTCGGCAGCGACGGGCTCTCCGCCGCCGCTGACGGCGGGGAACAGGTGATCGTCACAGCCCGCAAGCAACGCGAGCCCGCACAGGGCGGCCATCAGGGTTCGGGACATCGGGAACCTCCGTGCCGGGGAGACTACACTCCCCGCCCGTGGAACGCCAGCGCCCCGAATCGAAGACCCCTAGATTGGCGCCCCGGCGTCGATCCACTCCTGCACATGGCAGGTCTCGCTCTCCGGGAGCAGGCCCTGCGGCGGCATGACCGGGACGCCGTCGCCCGAGATCACCTTCCAGAGCTGGGAGCTGGCGGAGTCGCCCGGGAAGACGAGGCTCGCGCCGCCGGCCTCCACCTCTGCCTGGACGACGACGCGGAGGTCGAGCTTGCCGGCGCCGTTGGCGTCCGCGTGGCAGGCGTCACAGTTGACCGCGAAGAACTCGTTCATTCCGTCCCACGTCGCGGGGTACTCGCATACGACCACGGTGTCCGTGTCCGTGTCCGTGTCCGCGTCCGTGTCGGTGTCCGCGTCGGTGTCCGTGTCGGCGTCGCCGTCCGTCGCGGTGTCCTTCACCGCTCCGTCGTCGCAACCCGCCATCACGGTGGCGAAAGCCAGGAAGAAGACTCGAACCATGACGCGCATGTGCTCCCCCGCCGGTTGGCGCGTTGGCGCAACCCGGATACACCACACGGGTAACAGGCTCCGGGGTGTAGCGCAGCCTGGTAGCGCAGCAGCTTTGGGAGCTGCGGGCCGTCGGTTCGAATCCGACCACCCCGACTCCCCACCGAACGGTGGATGGTCGCGAGCTTCTCCGCTACGTCAAGGGTTGTCACCGCCGGCCTGGCCGTACGGCACGACATGCCGGGCGATCTCGGCGCGCAACCGCTCCAGCGAAACGGCAGCGTCCGGCGCGAGCTCGCCGGCTGCGAGCAGGTCCGGGCCGTCGTCGGAGCCGCCACGGACATCGTGCAGGCGCTCCGTCTCCCCGTCGGAGACGAGCTTGAACGCGGCGTCCCGCGCGGTCCGCCGGTGGTGCGCCCAGGGCGGCGGGCCGTTCGGCCCCAGGATCTCCGTGTACACCGTGGCGGGCCCGGGCGCGGCGGGGTCCGCGTGGGTCGGGAGCCAGCTCGTCCCGTCCAGCGCCTGCCCGGTCAGATCCACCCCCGCGATCTCCGCGATCGTGGGGAGCAGGTCCACCACGTGCGTGAGGCGCGTGGTGTGGCCGGGCGTGACCCCCGGGCCCGAGACGTACAGGGGCACGCGGATCCCGCCCTCGTACAACGTCATCTTCCCGTGGGCGGCCACGGCGGGCGGGCGGATCGCGTGGGCGGGCGTGCCGTTGTCCCCGATCACCACGAGCACGCTCCGCGCGAGGACGGCCGGCGGGATCTCCGCGAGCAGGCGCCCGAGCTCGGTGTCCAGCGCGCCGGCAACGGCGTCGTAGCGGACCGGGCCGCGCTCGGCGCCGGCGGGGCCGTCGTACAGGGCGAGCGGAGGCGGCTCGAGCGGCGTGTGCACGGCGTTGTAGGCGATCCACGCGAAGAACGGCGGCTGCAGGCCGCTCATGGCGGCGAGCGCATCCTGCGTGGTCTCGGTAGTCGCGTACTCGTCGCTCTCGCGCAGCGCGCCGTAGACGTCCACATAGGCGTGGTGGTAGTACCCGTGCTGTCCGCGGCCCAGGCCGTCCGGGACGGGCCCTGGGTTGCCGAGCGTGCCCGACCACGAGCCGAAGCCCTGGAGCAGCGGGTGTCGGATCCCGGACGGGCTCCCGTAGTCGTTCAGGTGCCACTTCCCGACGGCAGCGGTCGACCAGGTGTCGGGGGCGGACGCGAGCATCTCGGGGATCGTGACCTCTTCCAGCGGGAGCTCCCAGGCCGGCGGCGGCATGGGCTCCGGGACGCCAGCGCCCGTGCGGGACGGCATCCGGCCCGTGAGGGCGGCGGCGCGCGTGGGCGTGCACCCGGGCATGACCCAGGCGTGATCGAACACGAGGCTCCGGGCGGCGAGCGCGTCGAGGTTCGGCGTCGGTGACGGCTCGGGGTGCGTCCCGTAGGCCGCCTGCTTGTCCACGCCCATGTCGTCGATGACGATGACGATGAAGTTCGGAGGGAGATCTTCGCGCGCGGGCGCTGGCCAGCCGCCCATCTCGCGGGCCACGGGCGGAGCCACGACGGGAGCGGGCGCCACCGCGGCCACGGCGGGCGGCGCAGGCTTCGCGCAGGAAAGCGCGAAGAGCAGGATCATGAAACCGTTTCGAGGGGCGCGACATCCCAGATCATCCCGGCCGCGCGCAGCCGGCGGATCAGCACGTCGCCGAACGCGGTCGCCGGCGTGAGGACGCCGCCGCGGTCGGGCAGCTCCGTGCGGTCCTGGATCAGCGCGAGCCCGGCTTCGCACAGCATCTTTACCGTCGCGCGGTTGCCCGGGTCGCCGGTGTCCGAGACGACGCCGAGCGCCTTGCGGCCGTCCGCCGCCGTGCCGACGAGCCGGGCGCGGAAGAACCCCTCGTCCATCGTCTTCTCCGACGGGCCCTCTCCCGGCTTCGGGACGAGCTTCCCGACGAGCCGGCGCCCGAGCGGCTGCCGGAGCGCCTGGTCGAAGGTCGCGAGCCCCGCCAGCGTCCCCCACGCGGTGCGCCGCGAGCGCGTCTCCATTGCTTCCCAGTACGAGAACTCGGGGCCGTAGCCCTGCCCTTCCGCGTCGAAGAGCGCCGCCGACCGCCGCACGACGCGCGTGTTCACGGGAGCCATGAAGAACGGCGTGAGCCAGCGGTCGAGGTCCGGGTCGCGTCGCACGCTACGCAGCTCGAACGCGGCCTTCCGCGCGGCCTGGGTGCGGTGGCCGTCCGGGTTCAGGAGCACGGGATCGCCCATCCCCCGCGCGCCGCTCTCCGCCATCGCCAGCGCGGACGCCATGGTGCCGCCGTTCACCCCGCCCTTGAGCGAGAACGCCGCGCGGATCTCCTTCGTGGGCTGATCCCAGGTGTCCCGGATGAAGCGCGCCACCATGAACGCGCCCAGGTCCGACGGCACCGAGTCGAAGCCGCACATGGGCACGATCCGCGTCCCGCTGGCGAGGGCGGCGGCGTGGTGGCGATCGATGATGTTGCGCACCCACGGCGTCTCGCCCGTGATGTCGACGTAGTCGACGCCATGGCGCACGGCCGCGTCCACGACCGGGTCGCCGTACAGTGAGAACGGCCCCGCCGTATTGACCACGACGGACGCCTGCTTCACCGCGGCGTCTACGCTGGCCGGGTCCGACGAGTCCGCCACGAGGACGCCGATGTCCCCGCCGAGCGCGTCCGCGACGGCCTGGAGCTTCTCGCGCGAGCGCCCGGCCACCGCGAGCCGGATCCCGCGCGATGCGAGATACCCCGCCGCCTGCCGGCCGGTGAAGCCCGACGCGCCATACACCACCACGTCGTACACCGAACCTCCTTCACGTTCACGCCCGGCACCGGGGTCGCGACGCAATATAGCTCGGCAGTCCTCCCCTGTCGGCCGCTCAGCCGCCGATGGAGATCGATCGGATCGCGTCTTCGCGCGACGCCACGGGCCAGTCGTCCTCGTCCGGGGCCGTTACCATGAAGTCCGCGAGGAACCTGCAGTGTCCGGGGACCGGGAGGGCGACCCCGAGCGCGAGCTCCGCGAACGGCCCGGCCGCGAGGTCCAGCGGATCGAGCACCACCACCGACGTCCCCTCCGGCCGGGTCACCCACGCGAGGAGCCAACCCCGACCCTCGGCGTCCGACCCCGCCTCCGGCGCGAGCGCCGGGGGTGACACCAGCCCGTCGCCCTCGGCCATCCACGAGTCCGCGACGGCGCCGCCGGGCTCGAACCGCGCGATCCCGCGGTAGTACCCGTAGAAGTCCGGCACGGGCCCGTCCCCCGGCACCGGGCCCCACAGCCACCGCGCCCGCGCCCCGCGTCGCCGCGGATCCACCGCCGCGCAGTCCGAAGCCGGCCCGGCGACGGGCTCGGCAGCCACCGTCCGGGCGTCCGGGTTCACGACGTACCGCACCAGCGCCGGCGGGCTGCCCGTGGGCGGCGCCCCCAGCCCCACCGCGCCCAGATCCGGCGGCTTCGCGTGGACCGCCGCGTCCACCACGAGGAGCCCCCCGTCGTCGAACGCGTTCGCGACGTGCAGGATCGCGGCCGCCCCGGGGAGCGGGATCCGGACGGGCGCGCCCGCCCGCCCCCGCGGCGCGAGGACCAGCGTGCACGTCGCGCCATCGGGCGCCCGGAGCGCGTCCGCCAGCGTGGACGTCCCGAACAGGGCCGGCAGCCGCGCGAGCCGCCCCGGCAGCTCCACGGCCACGTACCAGCGCGCGCTGAACGCCACGGCGTGGACCACCGCGCCCGCGCCGCCGAGGGCCACCCACGGCGCCCGCCGCACCGTGCCGTCCGCGTGGGCCTCCACGAAGCCGATGTGGTCGGCCCTTAGCCCGCCGGACTGCAGGGTGAACCCCACCAGGTGGCCGGTGACCGGGTCGAGCTGCGGCATGGGCGCGGCCCGCGCGGCCCGGGTGGCGCCCGGATCCACGCGGGTCCCGCCGAGCGTCCGGAGCGACCGATCGAGCGCCTGGCTGGCCCCCACGCCCGACGCGAGCAGGCGCCCGCGCCACGCGAACGCGTCATGGCTGGCCGGCTCCGCCGCGACGCCCTGCAGCGCGTTCATCCACCAGCCCCCGTGGCCGCTCGCCCAGGTGCGCCGCCGGGTCACGCGGCCCGCAGCGACCTCCTCGCGGGCGAGCGGGGTGTCCACCATCGCGGCGCGCCACCAGGCCTTCCCGTCGCGGAAGCCGACCGCCCCGACGAGCGAGTGCGCGTCGAAGAACCCCACCCGGTCCCGCCCCACGCGGAAGCGCCCGCCCCCGTTGCGCACGAAGCTCCCCGTCAGATCCGGCGGGACCGCCCCGGATACGAGCTCGCAACGGCCGGAAGCGGCCTCCGGCCCGTCCACGAAGAAGCGCTCCCAGTCCGCCATGTCGCCAACGCCCCCCGCGTGCTTATGAATATCCCAGCGGCCGAGACGTCCCACCGGCAGCATCCCCGGAGACGCACATGACCCGCATCGATCGCATCGCTCGCCTCACCTCCCTGGCCGTCGCCCCCCTCTTGGCCGTGGGCTGCGCCGACGGCAGCGACCCGCTCGACGGCGTGAACCTGTTCACGATTCAGGACGACATCGACCTCGGGCTCCAGACGAAGGAAGCGATCGAGGACGATCCGGAGAACTACCCCCTCCTGGACGAGGCGCAGTACCCGGAAGCCTACGCGCACCTGTACCGCATGCGCGACGAGATCCTCGTCTCGGACGACTTCGACAACGCCAAGAAGTTTGATTGGGAGCTCTTCATCATCGAGGACGACGAGACGCTCAACGCGTTCTGCGCGCCCGGCGGCTACATCTACGTCTACACGGGCCTCATGAAGTTCCTCGACACGGAGGACGAGCTCGTCGGCGTCCTCGGCCACGAAATGGCCCACGCGGACCAGCGCCACAGCACCGAGCAGCTGACGGAGGCGTACGGCATCCAGACCGTCGCGAACCTCCTCCTCGGCGAAGATGGCGGGCTGGCCGGCCAGATCGCGTCCGCGGTCGCGGGCCTGTCGTTCTCCCGCGCGGACGAGGCGGAGGCCGACTCGTACTCGGTGAAGTACCTGTGCGACACCGACTACGCCGCGGACGGCGCGGCGGGCTTCTTCGAGAAGCTCCTCGACGAGAGCGGCAGCGGTGGGTACGAGATCCCCGAGTTCCTCTCTACGCATCCGTCGAGCGAGTCGCGCGTGGCGGACATCCAGGGGCTCGCGAAGGACCTCGGCTGCTCGACCGCCGAGAACCCGGACGCGGACTACCAGGAAGTGCTGAACAGCCTCCCGTAGTCGTCGGTCACTGGTGGCGTAGGGCCTCGATCGGGTCCAGCGCCGCCGCGCGCTTCGCGGGGTACCACCCGAAGAATACGCCGACCGCCGCAGAGAACGCCAGCGCGAGCAGGACCGCGCCGGGCGACACCGCGGTCGCCCAGCCCGTGGCCCAGCCGACGAGCCGCGCCCCGATCCAGCCGAGCGTGGCGCCGATGATCCCCCCGGATCCGGAGAGCACGACGGCTTCCACCAGGAACTGCGCGAGGACATCCGACGATCGCGCGCCGATGGCCCGGCGGATGCCGATCTCCCGCGTGCGCTCCGTCACACTGACGAGCATGATGTTCATGATCCCGATCCCGCCGACGACCAGCGACACGCTGGCGATGGCCGAGAGCAGCCACGTCATCACACGCGTGGTCTCCTGCGCGGTCTCCGCGATCTGGCGTTGATCGCGGACCTCGAAGTCGTCGGGTGCGCCGCCGCCCAGGCGGTGGCTCTGCCGGAGGATCGCGCGGGTCTCCGCGAGCGCG
Organism: Klebsiella pneumoniae; assembly: GCA_945882675.1. GTDB lineage: Bacteria > Myxococcota_A > UBA796 > UBA796 > CANLGQ01. The sequence goes on from CAMCWU010000012.1 coordinate 25,114, forward strand.
GCCGGGAGATCTCCCTCCGTATGCGCCGATCCGAGGATCTGGCCGATCCACTGGCGCCCCGCGAGGCGCGTGGCCACCGTGCTGTACGGTGCTATCACGATATCATCCTGGTCGGTCCCCTCGGCCGTCTGGCCCTTGACGGAGAGGACGCCGACGACCTCGAACGGGATGTCGCGCAGGCGGACCCGTTGGCCGACGGGATCTTCGCCGGGGAACACCATCGCGGCGACGGTGGCGCCGAGCAGGCACACCTTGCGCTTGCCGCGAACATCCTCTGCTTCCAACGGGCGGCCGGATGTGACATTCCACGCCCGGATGTCGTGCCAGCCGTCGTCCACGCCGTAGATGTTGGCGCGCCAGTTCGTCCCGTCGCCCACCACGCTCGACCGCGTCATGATCACGGGCGAAACCGCCGCGAGGAGCTGGCTCTCCCGCATGAGCAGATCGGCGTCCGCCACGCTCAGGCTCGCCTGGCTCCCCGCGCCGCCCGACAGCCCGCCCGTGGTGGCGGCGCCGGGCGTGATCACCACCATATTCGTGCCGAGGTTGGCGATCCGGGCGGCGATCTGGGCCTGCGCGCCCTCGCCGATCGCGACCATCACCACCACCGAGCCGACGCCGATCACCACGCCGAGCGCCGTGAGCGAGGAGCGCGCCGGGTTCCGCGTGATGCTCCGGAGCGCCAGCCCGACGAGGCGGCTCGCCTTCACGCGTGCACCGCCTTGCGCTGATCGACCGGTTCGTCCGACACGATCTTCCCGTCGCGCAGCGTCACCGCGCGGGCGCACCACGAAGCGACCTCCTCCTCGTGCGTGACGATGACCAGGGTGACGCCGGACGCGTGGAGCTCCTGGAACAACGCCATGATCTCGAGGGTGGTGCGGGTGTCGAGGTTCCCCGTCGGCTCGTCCGCGAACAGGACGGCCGGCCCGGTGACGATGGCCCGCGCGATCGCCACGCGCTGCTGCTGGCCACCCGACATCTCGTTCGGCTGGTGGTGCAGCCGGGCGCCGAGCCCCACGCGAGTGAGCGCATCGATCGCCAGCTTCTCCGGATCGCGGAACCGGCCGGCGCGGTCGTAGAGCATCGGCAGGACGACGTTCTCGATGGCCGTGGTGCGGGGGAGCAGGGTGAACCCCTGGAACACGAAGCCGATCCGGCTGTTGCGGATGTCGGCGCGCGCGTCGTCGTCCAGCGTCGCGACCGCCACGCCGTCGAGGTGGTAGCTCCCCGCGCTCGGCCGGTCGAGGCACCCGAGGATGTTCATCAGGGTGG
>CAMCWU010000013.1 GCA_945882675.1 Klebsiella pneumoniae
CCGTGAGCGCTAGCCACGCCCCGCCCCAGCCTCCGCCGCGGCGCGCGGGCTTGGGGGTGGCCGGGGGCGGCAGCCGAGCTTCCACCAGCGATCCGTGCGTCGCGGGCGCCACCGAGCGCAGCGCGGGCAGATCGGCGCCGGGATCCATCGTCTCCTGCGACCGCGGCTCCTCGCCGAGGGACGACGCCATCGTCGCGGGCGCGAGGCCGTCGGCCGGCACGGGGACCAGGTCCACCCCCGAGCCCGACGAGCCCATCGACGTCGCGGCGGCCAGCGCGGCGGCGTCCCACGGGCCCGCCGACGTGCGCGAGCGGGCCGCGCCGAGCGTTTCGCCGGTCCACGCCTCGAACAGGTCGGCGGCGGAGCGGATCCGGCGATCGGCGTCGGGCACGAGCGCCCCCGCGATCGCGGCGGCCATGCGCTCCGGCAGATCGGGGACCAGCTCGGTGGGCGGTCGCCAGTTACCAGCTCCGATCTTGGCGAACAGGTCGATGATGTCCTCGCCCGGGAACGCGCGCGCGCCCGTCACGAGCTCATAGAGGATCGCGCCGAGGGAGAACACGTCCGCACGGCCATCCACGCCCTTCGCGCTGCGGATCTGCTCCGGCGCCATGTACGCCGGCGTCCCCATCGCGAGGCCGGAGCGCGTCGCCTGCCCGCCGCCCCCGTCGCCCTCGACCGCCTTCGCGAGCCCGAAGTCCGTGATCTTCGGGACGATGTCGCCGTCCTGGATCGCGAGCAGGATGTTCCCGGGCTTCAGATCGCGGTGGATCGTGCCCGCCGCGTGCGCTGCGACCACGCCGCGGAGGATGCCGCGCGCCAGCACGTCCGCCTGCGCCAAGGTCAGCCGCCGGCCTTCAAGGTACCGATCGAGCGGCGGACCGTCGATGTACTCCATGACGAGCCCCGGCGCCCCGCCCACGTCCACGACATCCGAGACCGCGACCACGTTCGGATGCCGAAGATTGCTCTGTACCCGACCCTCCTGCAAGAGCCGTGCGCGGATCGACGGCGACGGGACGAGAAGGATCTTGAGCGCCGCCGCATGCCCGAGCAGCGCGTGCCGCACCCGATACACCACGGCCATACCACCCTTTCCGAGGGTGGCCTCCACGATGTACCGATCGACCCGGGTCCCGGGCTGAAGCTCCATGTGCGGGATCCTACACCCGGGAGACGCGCGGGGGGCACAGGTATTCGGAGTTTGGGAGATCTGCAGGGCCGCGAGATCCGAGGCGAGCGCGAAGGCCCGGCAACGTGATCCGCGCGCACGCGAAGCGCGCTCCGCCGTGCTCGTGCTCTTGCTCGATGTGCCGTGCTCGTTCTCGTGCTCGATCCGCCGTGCTCGTGCTCGTTCCCGTGCTCGATCCTGCCGTTCCCGTTCCCGTTCCCGTGCTCGATCCTGCCGTCCTCGGGGTCGCCGAGGCGACCGCCGCAGAACTCGCACCCTGACCCCTCACCCTCCGACTTGTGCGGCCGAACCGCCGCAGAACTCGCACCCTGACCCCTCACCGTCCCGGTTCTGCGGTCGGGACGTCACGCCGGCATGTCTCGGGCGCGCGGACCGGCGCCCCCAGACCCCACGGCCCACGCGGATCCCCCACCCGCTGCTGCCCGACGCTCCGCCCCGTGCGATACTCCACGCCGGGGGAGTGCACGTGCCCGAGCTGACCCATCTGGACGCCGCGGGGAACGCCCGCATGGTGGACGTCGGCGACAAGGCCGTGACCGCGCGGGTGGCCGTCGCGACGGGGTGGATCTCGCTCTCGGAAGACGCGTTCGCGGCCGTGATCGAGCGGCGGGCCGCCAAGGGCGACGTGCTGACCATCGCGCAGATCGCGGGGATCGGCGGGGCGAAGCGGGCGGCCGAGTGGATCCCGCTCGCGCACCCGCTCCCGCTCTCGGGCGTGACGGTGGACCTGTCTCCGGACGCCGCGAACCGACGGATCGTCGTGACCGCGACCGTGCGCACCGACTGGAAGACCGGCGTCGAGATGGAGGCGTTGACCGCCGTATCTGCGGCGCTGCTGACCGTGTACGACATGCTCAAGGCCGTGGACCGCGGCATGGCGCTCGGCGGGATCTGCCTCCTGGAAAAACGCGGTGGAAAGTCCGGGACGTGGATCCGGCCGTCGGAAGGCGGCTGATGGGCCTGCCGCAGCCGCTCTCGCGCTGGGTCGAGTCCGCGCACGGCACGCCGCTCGAGCCGCTGGTGTACCTGGTGCGCTGGGGCTGGCTGTTCTACCTGGAGCTCCGCCAGGATCTCGCGTTCGTGCGAGCCGCCGGCATGGCGTACGCGACGGTCGTGGCGCTGGTCCCGTCGCTCGTGCTGATCATCGGGCTCGCGCGGCCCCTCGGGATCATCGGCGACGACCCGGCCAATACGCTCAGCGCATTCGTCGATCCGCTCATGGGCGACATGCCGGTGGTCGGCGCGGTCCTCGTGGACGGGCTGGTGCGCGTGAACCTGGGTACGCTCGGGATCGTGGCCACGGTCGGCCTGCTGGTGGTCGCCGGACGGCTGTACCTCTCGATCGAGCTCGCATACAACGACATCCTCGGCGTGCCGGTCCGCCGATCGTTCCAGTCGCGGCTCCTCAGCTTCTGGTTCGCGATCACGGTCGTACCCGTGATCCTGCTCATCGGGTTGCGGTCGAGCCTGGACGGCTTCCTCGCCCGAGCGGGCGGGCCGTGGACGCTGCCGATCGTGGGGCGGATGCTCGTGTTCCTCGTGATGCTCGCGGCGATCAAGCTGCTGCCGTCGATGCGGGTGCGCTGGATCCCGGCGCTCCTCGGCGCGGCGTCGTCGTTCTTCCTGGTCGAGCTCGGTCGGCGGGGGTTCTCGGCGTACGTCTCGCTCTTCGGCGGCGAGGACCCGCTCATGGCCGTGTACGGATCGATCGGGCTGTTTCCGGTGTTCCTGTTGTGGATCTACCTGTTCTGGCTGTTCGTCCTGCTCGGCGTGGAGGTCACGAACGTGGCGCAGAACCACTCGACGCTGTCGCAAGCGGAGTTCGAAGTCGACGAGGGCAACCGCTTCCCCTCGTTCGAGGTCGCCGTGCAGGTCGCCACGTGGATCGCGTGGTTGTACCAGGCCGGCAAGGGCCCCGCGTCGCTCGAGGCGCTCACGGCCGCCACGCGCCTGCCCGCGCGCCACCTGCGGCCCGTCGTCGACATCCTCGAGAAGAGCGGGATCGTCGTGCGCTCGGAGCTCGGCTGGCTGCTGGCGCGCCCGGCGGAGTCCATCCCGATCACGGAGATCATCGACGTGTGGCGCCGGTTCGCCGTGCCGATCACGGACGCGCCGGACCTCGTGAGAGAGGAGTTCGCGCGCCGCCTCGCCTTCGAGGGCTCGCTGGCAGACGGGGTCCGCCGTTGGATCGATCGGCCGCTCGCGTCCGCGCCGTTCCCGAACCCCGTGCCCGACGTCACGCCATGATCCCCTGGCTCCTGGGTTGTGCGCTGGCGGCGGGACCCACCGACGCGGTCCTGCGCGGCGTGATCGTCGACGGGGCGCGCACCGACATCGCGATGATCGGGGGGAAGATCGCGGCGATCGGGCCGGGGGTTGGCGCGGGCCTGCCAGAGGTCGGCGCGGAGGGCCGGTACGTGGTGCCGGCGTTCGTGGACAGCCACGTGCACCTCGCGTACCTGTTCGAGCCGGCGAAGCTCGCGGATGGCGGGATCGTGGCGGCGGTGGACCTCGCCGCGCCGCTCGAGTGGATCGGGCGGGACGCGCCGCCGCTGCGCGTCCTGTGGTCGGGCCCGATGGTGACGGCGCCGGACGGCTACCCGCTGAGCTCGTGGGGGGCAGCCGGCTACGGGTGGCCCGCGAGCGACCCGATCACGGCTTCGGCAGCGGTGGATCTCCTGCTCGATGCGGGCGCGAAGGTCGTGAAGTTCCCGGTCACCGGGCCGCCCGTCCTCGACGCCGCCACGCAGGCCGCGGTGGTCCAGCGGGCGCACGCGCGCGGGGCGAAGGTCGCGGTGCACGCCCTCGACGATGTGTCGGCTTCGCAGGCGGCTCTCGCGGGGGCCGATGTCCTCGCGCACCTGCCGGTGGAGCGCATGAGCGACGCCACGGTCGCCGCGTGGGCGACCCGGGCCGTGATCCCGACGCTCGCGGCGTTCGGGGGCGGGGCGGATGCGGTGGAGAACCTGCGGCGGCTGCGGGCTTCCGGCGCGACGGTGCTATACGGCACGGACTTCGGGAACAGCTCGGCGCCCGGGATCTCGCGGGCGGAGATCCGGCTCATGCTCGCGGCGGGAATGGATGGCCGGGCGATCCTCGACTCCGGGACATCCGCGCCGGCGCGGTACTGGGGCTGGGAGGATCTCGGCGCCATCGCGGTCGGGAAGTCGGCGAGCCTGCTAGTGCTCACAGCGGATCCGCTCGCGAAGCCGGAGATCCTCGCGGACCCGGATCAGGTGTGGATCGGGGGAGTGCGGCGGCGCTGACGGCTCTGGTGGGGGGCTCGAGCCCGTGCCGGCCCTCTGGGGCTCCGGTCCGTGCGCTCGGGAAAGGCGCTCGCGGACGTTCGTCGGGGGCTGGTGCACCACCCTCCCCGGAATGTCCGCCACCGCGGACCTTCGTCGGGGGCTGGCGCACCACCCTCCCCGGAACGTCCGCCACCGCGGACCTTCGTCGGGGGCTGGTGCACCACCCTCCCCGGAACGTCCGCCCCCGCCGCGCGCCGAGCCCGAGGTGCCAGTAACGGATGAGTTCGGCGCGCCGAACTGATCCGATACTGCCATCCCGCCGCGCCCTCAATCCGCGCTCAGACCCCGGATCGTTGGGTCCAATGCCAGCATCACGTCGGGTCCCGCCTCCTCGGCGGTGACGAGCCCGTGCACGATCGTGCCCGCCGCGACGATCCCCAGCGTCACGTTGCGCACCTCGTAGTCCCGCTGGAGCTCGCGCACGTCCCTCGCCGCGCGACTCACGAGCCCCACGATCTCGCGCATCCGACGGCGCACCGCCTTGTCCTCGACTGGCATCGGCCCTCCCACCACAGAGTCAGAACCCGCCCAGCCGCAGCTCCAGCAGCGCCGCCGGCAGATCCGGGTCGTCCCGGTCCACCACCACCCACGCCCGCCCCGGATCCGCGGGATCGAGCGCTATCCCCTCGACCTTGTCGAGCAGCGGCGCGCCGTCCTCCGTGATCCGGCACCACCCGCCGTCCCCGAGCCGCCCCACGGCCGCCCCGACCACGACCCCGTCGTCCACGGCGTTCGGGCTCGCCTCCGCGGCCGCGAGGAACAGCACGCCCCCCTCCCCGGTCGCCGTCGCGTCCGTGAACGTCAGGCGCACCCCGTCCATGAACCCGAGGTCCCACCGGACGATGTCGCGGATCGCGGGCACCGGCCCGCCGTCGAGCCACCCGAGGAACGCCCCGAGATCGACGTCGCACGTCGCGTCCCCCGGCATGATCTCGCCGATCTGCCGCCCGTTCCCACGGTTGAACAGCCGGATCGCGTCGCCGACGACCGCCACGCCCTCCACGTTGAGCTCGGAGCCCGCGAAGGCCTGGTTCGCGGCCAGCGCGGCGTACAACTCCGACCCGTCGAACCACCGCGTGAAGTCCCCCCGCGCGAGGATCAGCCGGTCCCGCCCCGCCGCGCTCCCGGATCCGAAGCCGACGAGCAGGTCGTCGAGCCGGATCACGGCCTCCAGATCCGGCTTGCGCATCTTGTTCCGTCGGCCGGCGTCGAACAGGCGGACGCCGTCTTCGCACGGGAGCGGCACGCCGCGGCACAGGCCGGTCGCGGGGTCTGCGAACGCGAGGAACAGCGCGTCGTCCTGCACGACCGCGAGCTCGCGGCCATATCCGACCACACCGGACGCCGCCCGCACGTGCGGCGGACGGTCGAAGGCCGGATCTGCGCCGTCCGCGTACCACAGGGGCACGCGACGGGTCACGGTTGCGGTCAGCGCGGGATCTTCACGACCGTTCGACTGCATGGCCGCGAGGATATCACCGCGCCATCACCTGCCGCTCGGCTTCGCGGGCGGTCTCGCCGATGATGTCGAGCGGCCCGTTCGACTCGTCGATGGGCCGAGCGCGAACGCGCCCGTCTCCTCGCTCATCACGTGCGGCCCACCGCACCTTCTCCCGCGCGACCCGGTCGAGGATGCCCTTGGCGTCCTCGACGCACAGGAGCACGATGTCGCCCGGCTCCGCGAGCTGGAAGGCGAGCTCCACCGCCGAGTCGTCGCTCATGGCCTGGAAGATGCTCTCGGCTCCCATCCCAGCGGACCGCGCGCCCTCCATCATCAGCCGGGCCTGGTCGCCCACGGCGCGGCCGCGGCGCGATCCGTGCTCCTTGGCGATCAGCACATCGAAGCTCTCCGCCGCGATCCTGCCCATGTTGCGGATGTCCTCGTCGCGTCGGTCGCCGGCGGACATGAGCACGGCGATCGACCGGCGGTGCGGCTGCCGGACCACGAAGTCGCTGACGGCGCGCAGCGCGGCCTCGTTGTGCGCGTAGTCGACGACCACCTGGTACGGCAGGCCGTCGCCCACGACGTTGAGGCGACCCGGGTTCTCCTCCACCGACGAGCTGAAGCCCTGGAGCGCCCTACGGATCTCCGTCACCGGGATGCCGAGGCTCCACGCCATCGCGGACGCCGCGAGCGCGTTCGCGATGTTGAAGCGCGCGGTGCCGTTCATGGTGGCCGGCAGGTCGGTCGCCAGCGCGACGAACGTGGCGCTCAAACCCTCGTAGATCACGAGGTTGCCGCCCTCGTACACCGCGACCCGCTCGCCCCGCGCGATGCGCTCCCGGGCGAAGTCCGAGTTCTCGAGGGAGAACCAAAAGACTCGGCCGCCGGCGATGTCCGCCATCTGCCGGCACAGCGCATCGTCCGCGTTGAGCACGCTCGTTCCCAGGCTCTTCACGGACTGGACGACGACGGACTTGAGCTCGGCGAGCTGCTCGACCGTGTCGATGCCCCTAAGACCGAGGTGGTCCGCCGTCACGTTGAGCACGCAGCCGACGTCGCAAGCGTCGAACGCCAGCCCTTCGCGGATGAGGCCGCCGCGCGCGGTCTCGAGGACGAGCGCGTCCACGCCGCGATCGCCGAGGAGGATCCGAGCGCTCTGCGGGCCCGAGCAGTCGCCGGCAGCGATGCGACTGTCGCCGACGTAGATGCCCTCCGAGCAAGTGTGGCCGACCGTCCTGCCCGTGGCAGATGACAGGATGTGAGCCATCATCTTGACGGTCGTGGTCTTGCCGTTCGTGCCCGTGACGGCGACCAGCGGGATCCGGCCCTGCGTGCCACCCAGGAGGTGGTCGACGACCGCGCCGGCGACGTCGCGCGGCTTGCCGTCGCTCGGGGCGAGGTGCATGCGGAAGCCGGGCGCCGCGTTGACCTCCACGATGCCGCCGCCGGTCACGTGGACCGACTTCGCGATGTCGGGGCACACGAGATCGATGCCCGCGACATCGAGGCCGATCTGGCGGGCGGCGCGGACCGCGATGATCCGGTTGTCGGGGTGCATCTCGTCGGTGCGGTCGATGGCGGTGCCGCCCGTGGACAGGTTCGCGGTCGTGCACAGGAAGCAGGCCTGGCCCGCCGCCGGGACGCTCTCCGGGCGCAGATCCGCCTGGAAGAGATGCGCCAGCTCCGCCGGGCCGAGCTCCAGCTTCGTCAGCACGTTCTCGTGGCCGTCGCCGCGCCGAAGGTCCTGGTTGACGAGCTCGACGAGCTGTTCGATCGAGTGCACGCCGTCCCCGACGACGTGGGCGGGGATCCGCTCGGCTGCGGCGACGACCCGGTCCCCGACGACGAGGATGCGGTAGTCGCGGCCGGGCAGGAAGGTCTCGACCAGCACGCTAGAAGAGAGCTTGGACGCCACATCGAAAGCGGCAGTGACGGCGTCCGCGCTGCGGAGGTTCAGGCCGATCCCGCGCCCCTTCGACAGGTCCGCCGGCTTGACGACGACGGGGTAGCCGATGTCGATGGCCGCCGCGACCGCCTCCTCCGGCGAGTACGCGTAGGATTGCTTCGGGACCGGCAGGCCGTACGCGCCGAGGCGGGTCGCGGTCTTCCGCTTGTCCTGCGCGAGCTCGACGGCCAGGTACGAGCTGTTTCCCGTGATCGTCGCCTGGATCTGGCGGCTCGCCGCGCCCCACCCGAGCTGGTAGACGCTGCTGCTCTTGTCGCCGATGCGCTGAACGGGGATGTTCCTGCGCTTTGCCTCGTCCACGATGCTCTTCGTCGACGGCCCGATCTGGCGGCGCTTCGCGTACGCGAGGAAGCAACTCGTGTACACGTCGATCGAGGGTTGCACGGTGACGACCCGCTCGGCGACCTCCAGCGAGACCGGCAGCAGGGCGGGGGCCACGTCACCGACGAGCGCGGGCGGCAGGAGGCTGCACAGGTACGCGAGCGCCACGCGCGCGGCTTCGAGGCCGACCTCCTCGTCGTCGTACGAGAAGAGGACATCGTACGTGCCCGGCGTGCGGGCCGTGCGCGCAGGGACGCGCGCCGCGCCGTAGCCGGCCAGGCGCTGGAGCTCGAGCGCCACGTGCTCGAGGAGGTGGCCGAACCAGGTGCCGGCTTCGAGGCGCTCCAAGCCGCCCGGCTGGCCGAGGCAGCAGCCGTGCTCGCGGAGGCGGGGGAGCTCGGAGAGCAGGCGGTCGGCGAGCCCCGGGATCGGGTCGGTCGGCCGGCCATCGACAGCGCCGATGTCGACGCGCAGGAAGACCAGCGGAGTCGATGCATGGCGATTGGGGCCCCGGAACGCCCGGAGCTCGAGAGGATGGATCATGATGGCCCCCGCTGACACTGGATCTCGGCAGATGCTCTGCAACAGGTGTACCACTGCGTGACAGGTATCTCGCGGACGAACCCGAGCCCGCTTTTGCCGAGCTGCCCGGAACGGGGTTACCAACCGAGTGGTGGCGCCGGTTACCTGGGGGTGCCACGGCTGTTACCAGCTCGTGACGGGCGGGGACAGGAGGGGACGTCGAGTGAACAATCTCCAACGAAACAGACTAATCGCATGATCACCCTCGGCCCCTTCGACCTCTACGATCTGATCGGTCGAGGGGGGATGGGAGAGGTGTGGAAGGCTACCCACCGGGCCTCGCTGGCGCCGGTGGCGATCAAGCTGCTGCGGCCGATGCACATGCGGTCGGATCGGCACCTCGCCGTGTTGCGGTCGGAGATCCGGGCTATGGCGCGGCTCGACCACCCGGGCGTGGTGTGGATCCTGGGCGCCGGCACCGTGGGAGAGGCGGCCGAGCGGCAGTCCGGTGGGCGGCTGGTGGCCGGGACCACCTGGCTCGCGATGGAGCTCGCGTCCGGGGGATCGCTGACCGACCGGGTGGCGACCATGGACTCCTGGGCCGCGGTCCGGCCGATCCTCACGGACCTGCTGGGGGCGCTGGCGCACGCGCACGGACGGGGGGTAATCCATCGGGATCTCAAGCCCGGCAACGTGATCCTGGCGCTCCCGAGCGACCTGCGGCCCGGCTGGAAGCTCACGGACTTCGGCCTCGCGACGGCGCTCGGCGACTACGCGACGTCGACCCAGCACGGCGTGGCCGGCACGCCGCAATATATGGCTCCCGAGCAGATCGATCGCACGCTCCACCCCCACGGGCCGTGGACCGACCTGTACGCGCTCGGCTGCGTGGCGTGGGCGCTGGTGACGGGTCGGAGCCCGTTCGGCCGGTACCGGGGCGTGGAGGCCGTGATGGCGCACCTGACGCGGCCGCTGCCGGAGTTCGTCCCGCGGTTCGCGGTGCCGCCCGGGCTCACCGCCTGGCTCCACCGGCTGCTCGAGCGCGACGTCCCCCGCAGGTACCGGCTGACGGCTGACGCGGCGTCTGCCCTGCTCGATCTCGGCGTGGACCCGGTGGACGACGACGAGGAGACGGTGCCGATCGGGAGCCTGGACCGGCGGGCGCGGGGCCGGCCGGGCGGGGACGTGCCGGTGGCATGGCGCGAGCGGAACCCGGGGTTTCCCCGGATCCTGCGCGGCGCCGGGCTCGGGATGGTGGGCGTCCGCGTGCCGCGCTTCGCCGGGCGCGTGGCGGAGCGGGACGCGCTGTGGCTCCTGCTGCGCGCCGTCGGCTGGGACTGGCGCCCGAAGCTCGCGATCGTGCGCGGGGCGGGCGGCATCGGGCGGTCGCGCCTGGCGGCGTGGGTGTGCGAGCGCGCGCACGAGCTCGGCGCGGCCGACTACGCGATCGTGCGGGTGATCCCCGGCGAGTCCGGCATGCGCGCGCTGTGCGCGAAGCTGCTCCGCGCGCCGGTCCGCGCGATGCGCCAGCCCCCGTGGCTCGAGCCGCTGATCGAGGACCTGGAAGATCCGGAGCTCGGGAGCGCGCTCCTCGCGATGCTCGCGGATCCGGAGAGCGCGCCGGGGCTCGCGACGGCGCGCGCGCTGCTCGAGCGGAGGACGCGCGACCGGGCGCTCGTGGTGGTCCTCGACGACGTGGGCCGGGCGCCGGAGCTCCTCGATGCGCTGCGCGAGCTCGCGGCGCTCCCGCTGCCGGTGCTCTGGGTGCTCACCACGACGTCCGACGACCTGGTGGTGCCCGGCGCGAAGGAGATCTCGCTCGGACCGCTCGATCCCGTGGCGCGCGCGGACCTGCTCGGGGAGTTCGGCCTGGCGCCCGGGCTCGCGTCCCGCCTGGACGAAGAGGCAGGTGGGAACCCGGGGATGCTCGTGGCGCGGCTGGCGGCCTGGTCGCATGCGGGGCGGCTCGTCGCCGGGCCGACCGGCATCGACCTGCAGCCGGACGGCCCCGACGACACAGCGCCGCGGACGCGGGATCCCGACGACGTCCTGGCGGAAGCGGAGATCCGGCTCCCCGCGGAAGGCTGGCGCGCGTACCTGGCCACCCTCGGCGAAGCGGAGCGGGCGCTCGAGCGGGTCGGGACCACGGATCCGCGGCACGCGGTGCTCGCCGCCCGACAAGCCTCGGCGTACCTCGAGATCGGCGAGCCCGCCGAGGCGTGCGTGTGGGCCGGGCGCGCGACCGCCCACGCCCGACGGGGCGGCGCGCCGGAGATCCCGGCGCTCGCGGCGCTGGTGCTCGGGCGCGCGTCGGCCGCGGACTTCGCGCTCGAGGAGGCCGAGCGGCACCTGGACGGCGCCGTGGAGCTCGCGAACGCGGCGGATGCCCGGCACGTCTCGGCCGACGCGCTCCTGGCGCTCTCGCGGATCGCGGCGCTCCGGGGGGATGTGGGGGGCGCGATCCGCCGGGTGGACGCGGCGATCCGGGCCGCGGAGCGGTCGGGCCGCGCGCACCCGGCGGACGTCGCGGCCGGCCGGGCATGGGCCGCGGAGCTCGAGGACCGCCTGGTGGAGGCCCGGGAGCGGCTGGAGGACGCCCGGCGGCTCGCCGCCGGCGACGGGGTGCGGGAGCTCGCGGCGGTGGAGGCCGCCGCGGACCTGGAACGTCGCGCGCGGGTGCCCGCGGCGGCGGAGGCGCTGTACGCGCAGGCCCTCGCGCGGGCGGAGGAGCTCGGGAGCGCCGCGGCGGCCGCCCGGGCCGTCACGGCGCTGGCGGGGTGCCGCGTGGCGCAGGGGCGCGGCCTCGCGGCGTGGGAGGAGCTCGCGGTGCAGGGCGCGCGGCACCCGCCGGCCGGGGCGCTCGCGGTGGCGCTCCGGGGCGGCGTCTCCGTGGCGGCGAGCGCGGTCGCCGGGCGCTGGGACGAGGTCGACCACCAGGTCACGCTCGCGCTGGCCGCCGCGCCGGCGCGGACGGTCGGGCTCGCGGACGTGGTGGAGTGCCTCGCGCTCGCGATCGCCGGCTGCCGGGATCCCGCGCTCGCGCTCCGGCTTCGGTCGCTCGGGGACGATCACCGGAGCAAGCCGCTCGGGATCCTCTGAGCCGAGCCCGCCTGCGACCGCACGGCAGGAGCAGGCCCCCGCGCGAGCGGATCAGCCCCTAGGGCTTTGCCAGCACCGCGTCGCACACTGCGGCTGCCACGCGCGCGTGCCCCTGGTCGGACAGCGCCCACGCGCCGGACGCGAGGCCCGCCCGCGCCGCCGGATCCGCGGGCCAGTCCGTCAGCAGGTCCACGCGCCGGACCCCGTCCTTCGACGCCGCCGTGGTGAGCACGGCGTTCCAGGCGGCGATCTGCTCGTCGAGCTTGGCCTGATCCGCCGCCACGGACGCCACCGCCGGCGCCACGCCCACGAGGACGACCCGCGGCGGCGCGTCCCCGGACCGCAGGGCGCGGATCAGCTTCCCGACGTCCTTCTCGAGGCTCGGCGCGCTCACCCCGTCCAGCGCGTGGGCGCCGAACGTGACGACCACCACCGTCGGGTCGAGCTCGCGCACGGCGTCCCCGCGCTCGAACGTCTCGCGGACCGGCCCGCCGTTCGCGCGGTCCACGACGGAGAACCGGCCGGGCGCCCGCTCTTCCAGGCAGTCCTGCAGCACCGCGACCCAGCCGCCGGGAGCTGCAGACGGAGACGCGCCCGCGACGAGCCCGTCCCCCATCGCCACTACCGGCAGAGCACCGGCGTATGCCGCCGCGACCAACCACAACACGTGCGCGCCCCTCTCTCGCAGGACAACCCGGCAGCCCCGCCGGACGTTCCCATACCACGGATCGCGGGCGCTCGACGACGCCGCTGGCGTGCTTACGTGACGCGCCTTTCCCGAGGCTCGGGCGGAGCGGAGGAGCGAACTTCGCAGCGAATGGACGCCATCACCCCGGGCCTATCGTGCACGGAAACGCTGGCGGCCTTTCGCGAAGAAGTTAGATTCGAAGCGAAGATACGAGCCGCTAACCTGAAGGTGGGTAATGGGTCTCGACTACCGCGTCCGCTGCTGCCCAGATGGCCTGATCACCGATCGCCGCCGGAGCACGTCCGTCCTCGACTGCACGATCCGCGACGGCGGGATCTGCAACGACTGGCACTTCTCCCGCGACCTCGTGAAGCGTACGTTCGACGCCTTGTCCGCGTCGGGCGTCGACATCATGGAGATCGGCTACCAGACCGCCGCCGGCGTCCACGCCGAAGGTGAGGTCGGTGCGTGGAAGTACTGTCGGGAGGCCGATCTCCTCGATATCGTCAAGCCCGGGAACATGAAGATCGCGACCATGTTCGACATCGGCAAGTTCCGCCTGGAGGACCTGCCGCCCAAGAAGGACTCGGTCGTCGACATCCTGCGCGTCGCCACGTACGCGAAGGACGCGCCCGAAGCCGTCGAGCTGCTCCACGGCGCGCAGGAGCTCGGTTACGACGTGCACTGCAACGTGATGGCCGTGACCACCTGCACCCCGCAGGAGGTGGATGGGTTCCTCGACGTGCTGCGCAGCAGCCGCGTACCGAACGTCGCCGTCGTCGACTCGTTCGGCGCCATGTACCCGCACCATGTGCGGTACCTCATCCGCAAGTACAAGAACTGGCTCCGCCCCGACCAGAAGGTGGGCGTGCACCTGCACAACAACCAGCAGACCGCGTTCGCCAACGCGATCGCCGCGATCGACGAGGGCGTCGACTTCGTGGACGCGAGCATCAGCGGCATGGGCCGCGGCGCCGGCAACGTCCCGCTCGAGCTCCTGCTCATGTACCTGGACGACGAGAAGCACGATGTGAAGCCGATCCTCGCGCTCGTCAGCGAGTACATCGAGATGCGGAACACGCTCAAGTGGGGCTACCAGATCCCGTACGCGATCACGGGGTGGCTCAACCTGCACCCGCGCGCCGGCATCGAGCGGATCCGCGACGGAAACACCGTCTACACGCCGTTCTGGGACGCCCTGACCGCCAACCGCACGCGGCCGCGCGCCCACCGGGCCCGCCCGGAACCTACCCATGAGTAGGGAGCTGCTCCCCGCGGGGATCCACCACCTCACCCCCACGATCGCGGTACACGTCTTCGAGGGGCCGCGCCCCGGCCCGACCGCCATCATCCAGGCCGGCATCCACGGGGACGAGGTCGGCGGCGTCCACGCCCTGCAGGAATGGCTGGAAGAAGGCGTGCAGATCGACGCCGGCCGCCTGCTCGTCATCCCCGTGATGAACCCCGCGGCGTACCGCGCCCGCGAGCGCACGTCCCCCGGCGGCCTCGACCTCAACCGGTGCTTCCCCGGCGACGCCACGTCGGACGCGCCAGAGCGCCGCCTGGCCGCCATGTTCATGGCCCTCACGATCGCGGAGCGCCCCGCCCTGGTCGCGACGCTCCACGAGTCCAAGAAGCGCTACGATCCTGCCGTTACGCCGAGCTTCGGCCAGACGCTGGTGTACGGGGTGCAACCCTGCCCCGAGCTGATCTCGACGGCGGTGGACCGCCTGAACGGGCTCCGCGCGGGCGAAGAGGAAGCCTGGGCCACCCTGTACTATCCCGTCTCCACCTCGTCGACGGAGGTGATCGTCGACACCGTCGGCTGCATCGGCACGTGCGTCGAGACCTGGATGGGGTTCCCGGAGCGGCGGCGGGTCGAGATGCAGCGAGACGTGGTCCGGGTGCTCCTCGAAGAGCTGGGGATCCTCCGGATCTCTTGATGGGTGGCTCGGGCCCGTGCCCGGGTGGCCGGGCGCCGGTCCGCGCGCCCGGCACGGCTGCCCTCATGCCCCCTCCCCCTTCCACGGCGGAGGGCAGAACGCCGGGGCCGTCGTTTCCATGGAGATGGTGAACCATCCCGCCACTTTCGGCAGCCGGGACCGGCGTTTCTCGCAGGATGGTTGACCATCCAGGTGGTTTGGACGGTCGGGACCGTCGTTTCCCGGGGGATGGTTGACCATCCAGGCACTTTCGACGTCCGGGGCCGGCGTTCGCCGACGGAGGGTGCCGCGGTAACGCATCTCGCGGCTGGGGCCCCTGGTGCCCGACCTTGGCCCTCGTGGCGGCCCTAACGCAGGTCGTCCACCACGATCTCGACGCGCAGCGGCTTCTTCCCGCCCGCCTGCAGCACCTCCGCGTCGGGCGTGGCCGTCTTCTTGCCCATCTTGCGCATGTGGAGGTCGAACTCGGACAAGCGGTCCGTCGGCACCGAGAGGTACACGACGCCCGAGGTGTCCGCCGCGAGCGAGTCCATCGTCAGGGCCGCCCCCGACGCGTCCTGCAACCCGCCGCCGAACTTCGCCGCGAGGTTCGCCAGCTCCTTGCGGGTCGCCTGCGGGACCTGGTACTGCAGCGAGCGCGCGACGCCGTAGGGCTCGGGCCGCGCCGGCATGGCCACTTCGACGGGCGCTTCCACGGCCAGCGGATCCGCCGTGCCGCCCGCGGCGTCCGGCCCGACCGGCTTCGCGGCCTCCATGCGCTTCACGGCGTCCGGGGCGCCCTTCGACGCAGCGACCTCTGCCTTCGGGGGCGTGATCGGCGCGACCTGGGGCGGCTCGTCCGGCACGCCCTGCACGATCGCCTGGAGATCGATCTTCGCCGCGGCGGCCTCCCGCTCGTCCCCGCCGCCCTGCGGCAGCGCGAGGAACAGCACGACGGCCGCAGCCGCCGCCATCGCGAAGCCGCCGAGCCACCGCCCCAGCGGGAAGCTCCGGTTCGCGGGGATCGGCTCGTTCTCCACGGCCGCCAGGACGCGATCCGCGAAGCCCACGGGCGCGCGCTCGACCGTGCGCAGGACGACCGACACCTGCTGCAGATCGCCCAACGCCGCCTTCAACGCCGGATCGAGCTCGAGGTCGCGCTCGAGCTGCCGCGCGTCTTCGTCGGGCAGATCTCCGTCGAGGAACATCGACAGGCGTTCCCACTCGGCTTCTGCGATGTGCCGCCCGCCGCCGCCCTCGAAGGGGCCAGAGGACGGGGTCTGCGTGTCGCTCATCCGTTCACGTCCGCGGCCGAGAGTCGTCGCGCGAGTACAGCGGCCAGCTGGGCTCGTGCGCGGTGGAGGCGGCTCTTGACCGTCCCCCGGGGCAGCTCCAGGATGTCGGCGATCTCCTCGTACGGAAGGTCCTCGACGTCGCGCAGCAGGATGATCTGGCGCGTCTCTTCGTCCAGTGTATCCAGGGCAGCCTGCACGAGCCTCCCCGCCTGCTCCCGGAACACGCTCGCGTCCGCATCCGGCTGGTCCGCGGCGTACTGTCGGGCAGGGCGATCGTCCCGCTCGGGGGCGTCGAAGGAGTCGTGCTCGTTCTCGTGGCGGCGCTTCCGGTACAACCTGCGGTTCTTGCAGTGGTTGACCGCCACGCGCCAGATGAAGGTCGAGAGCTGCGACTCCCCGCGAAAGTTGGGGAGCGACCTGAACAGCGCGAGGAACACATCTTGTGCTGTCTCCTCTGCCAGCGACGAGATGTCGAGCCAGCGGAGGCACAGCGTGTAGACGCGGTCCTGGTAGCGCGTGACGATCTCGGCATACGCCCCCCTGTCCCCGGCCTTGAACCGGTCCACCAGCTCGTCGTCCGACGGTCGGGACATCAAACGGTCGGCTCCGGAAGACTCTGACCACGGCGGGGCGGCGAGGTTCCACCGATCGTATCCCGATCGGCCGCCCGGGGCGTCAGTTCTCGCCCAGCCGCCCGGCCTCGATCGTCATATAGTCCTCTTCGAACTGCAGCAATACGCCGCCGAAGACGACCTCGAACACATGCTGCGGGAACGGGCAGCCCGTGGGGTAGAAGCCGACGTACTCGAGGTACACGAACCCGTCGTCGTCCACGCTGCGGGCGAACGCGCGCTCGCGGTTCCGGGCGTTGAGCAGCGCCTGCAGCTCGTCGATCCGGTCGGGGTATCGCTGGCGGCTCGAGCACGTGATCTCGAGGCGAGTCGTCTCGTGGGAGCTCTCCGAGAGCGCGATCACGAGCGCCGCCGACCCGACGTCGAACTTCCAGCCGCTCCGGATGATCGGGGTCGTCCCGATGACCTCCAGATCGTAGGTGATCCCGAGGCGCTCCAGATACGCGACCAGGGTGTCGAGGCTGAGCTCCGCGACCGCTTCCATGTCGCATCGTACCACGACGCGCCCCCGGCCGCGTTAGGATGCGCCGATGGCGGCCTTCCACGTCGAGACGGTCTACTACGTCCCCCACCAGGACCTGGTCGCGCTGGCAGGCCGGATGGAGTCCGGCTTCGTGCGCCCGGGGTTCCAGATCGATCTCCCGCGCGAGTTCAAGGGGCCGGGGTGGGTCCCGATCCTGGACGTGCAGCGGATCCCGTTCGCGGACGGTCGCACGCGGCTGGCGTTGATCCTGGCGTACGCGGCGATAGCGGATCACCAGCTCATGGAGTTCACGGATCTGGAAGGGAAGCCGTTGCAGATCCGGCCTGCGTAGGGCCTTCCTGATGGTGACGCTGGATCGGGCATTCACCACGAAGGCACGAAGACACGAAGGGGGCCTGCATCATTCTGGGGCGCCCGGGCCGGCGCTCGGGGGCCACGCCCACCGGTTATGGTTGCCAGCCGAGGTGACCGTGGTCCGCGACATCCGCAGCTTCGTCGATCTCCTGCGTCGAAACGGCGAGCTCGTCGAGATCGACGCAGAGGTCGATCCCCACCTGGAGATGGCAGAGGTCCACCGGCGCGTCATCGCCGCGGGCGGCCCGGCGCTGCTGTTCAAGCGCCCGAAGGGCTACGACATCCCCGTCGTGACGAACCTGTTCGGCACGGAGCGCCGGGTGGACCTCGCTTTCGGCGCGCGGCCGGAGAAGTTCGTGCGGGATGCCGTGCGCCTGTTGCACGAGATGGTGCCGCCGACGCTCGGGAAGGTGTGGAAGGAGCGCGACTTCTTCCGGCAGGGCCTGGGCATCGGCACGAAGTCGGTGAGCCGCGGGCCGGTGACGGAAGTGGTCGATCGCCCGCCGCGGATCGACCGGATCCCGATGCTGAAGTCGTGGCCGCAGGACGGCGGGGACTTCGTCACGCTCCCGCTCGTCTACACCGAGCACCCGGTGGACAAGCGCCACAACCTGGGGATGTACCGGATCCACCGGCACTCCGACTCGACGACCGGCATGCACTGGCAGATCGGCAAGGGCGGCGGATTCCACCACCACATCGCGCGCCAGCGGGGAGAGGATCTGCCGGTAACGCTGTTCGTCGGCGGACCTCCGGCCATGACGCTCGCGGCCATCGCGCCGCTGCCGGAGAATGTGCCGGAGCTGCTGCTCGCGTCGCTGCTCTTGGGCGAGCGGCTCCCCATGGCTGCGAACCCGATCGGCCACCCGCACCGTCTTGTTGCGGACGCGGAGTTCGCCTTCGTCGGGCACGTGAAGCCGAACGAGATGCAGCCGGAGGGCCCGTTCGGCGACCACTACGGCTACTACAGCTTGCAGCACGACTATCCCGTGTTCCACGTGGAAGCCCTGTGCCACAAGAAGGACGCGATCTGGCCGGCCACGGTCGTCGGGAAGCCGCGGCAGGAGGACGTCTTCATCGGCGACTACCTGCAGCGCCTGCTCGCGCCGCTCTTCCCCGTGGTCATGCCGAACGTGAAGGACCTGTGGTCGTACGGCGAGACCGGCTACCACGCGCTCGCGGGCGCGGTGGTGGAGGAGCGGTTCCGGCGCGAAGCCATGGCCGCCGCGTTCCGGATCCTCGGCGAAGGCCAGCTCGCGCTCACGAAGTTCCTGTGGGTCCTGGGCAAGCCGGTCGATCTCAAGGACCCGAAGGCGGTGCTCGAGCACCTGCTCGCGCGGTTCCACCCGGAGACAGACCTGTACGTCTTCAGCAACCTGTCGATGGACACGCTCGACTACTCCGGGCCCGAGATCAACCTGGGTTCCAAGGGGATCATGCTCGGGGTCGGCGAGCCGTGGCGCGAGCTGCCGCGCAAGGTGAACGGCCTGCCGCCGGGCATCAAGGACGCGGTCGTGTTCTGCGGCGGCTGCCTGCTGGTCGAGGGGCCGAGCCACGGAGAAGATCCGGGCTTCGCCGCGCGCTTGCCGGGGCTGTTCCCCGACTGGCCGCTCGTCATCGCCGTGGACGACGCGAAGATGGCGGGCCGGTCCAACACGCGGTTCCTGTGGACCGTGTTCACGCGGTTCGAGCCTGCGGCCGACATCTTCGCGCAGTCGACGCGGATCGAGCGGCACCATGTGGTCTACGGCGGGACGATCGCGATCGACTCCCGCTTCAAGTCGACGTACCCGGCGGAGCTCATCGTCGACCCCGACACGCGCGCGACGGTGGATCGGCGTTGGAAGGAGTACTTCCCCGGTCCCGACATCGCCATGGGCGACTCGGACGCCGGCCACCTCGATCAGTCCTGACGGATCGCCTCGATGGCGTCCAGGTACTCGGTCTCCTGGTCGCTGCGCACGCTGCGGCGCTCGAACTGCGTCATCAGCAAGATCGTCTCTCCGCCGCGCGTGACGGTCATCCGGACGGGCGGACCCGCCAGGTCGCGGAGGAACGCGAAGCTCGTCACCGTGCCGTCGGGGTCGGTCAGGGTGTAGACGTGCGCGGTCGCGAGGCCGTCCATGCTGGCGATCGTCTCGTCGCTCTCGACCACGTTCTTCCCGCGGAAGTCGGCGTGATCCCGGAGCGCGGACCAGCGGCTGGTGGTCTCGCCGCGGTCCTCCACGAGGGTGGGGCCGTCCCAGATCGTCTCGTGGATCGTGCAGTCCGCGTCCGTGGCCTTCGTCACGACCCAGCGCTTCTCGACGGGCGCCTTGCCGGCCTCCTCGACCCGCATGCGGACCATGGTGCCCTCCGGCATCGCGTCGTGGATCTCGACGGCGGTGAACGGGGGGGCGCCGACCTCGACCACGGCGTCGGGCGGGACCATGAGCGGGTGACGCGCCGGGTGGGCGCACGCGAGCAAGAGCCAAAGCAGGACCACGGACACCCCCCGGGGCGCACGATAACCCGCCGATCCCGCGCCCGGCGCGTGTGGAGCTTGTACCCGGGCAGCGCGGCCAAAGCGCGGACAATTTCAACGTTGAAATGGCGTATTTCTAGCCTCCTAACTACCATCATGCGTTGACCCACCGTGCGGGGCGACGCTATGTTGCTCGGCGGGAGGTCCTCGCCATAGCCAGCCTCGCGATCGCGATCCTCGACGAGCTCGACGACTTCCACCCCGAGCCGCCAGACGACGCGGTCGATCACGTGATCGCGGAGCTTCGGGGCATGCATCACAGCGCCACGCTCGAGCTCGCGCTGGCGCTCGGGCGCGTCGTCATCGTCCACCTGTACGGCGGCGACCGGGCCGCCTGGCGTGCGCGCGGCCCGAAGGACCGCTCGTTCCGGAAGCTGGCTCGCCGGCTGGACGCGGCGGAGGTCCCCGGGCTCTCCGCGGCGGTGCTCCACCGCGCGGTGGCGATCTGGGACCTCGAAGAGCGGATCGGGGTGATGGACCGGCCCCACCTGACCGCGTCACACGCGCGCGCCGTCATCGGGCTGCCGGAGGGGGAGCAGGAGCGGCTGCTGAAGGCGAGCGAGGAGCGCGTGTGGACGGTCCAGCGGCTCGAGAGGGAGGTCGTGACGGTCCGCCGCCAGAGCGCCGGGAACCGGGGTCGGCCGCCGCTGCCCGCGTTCGTGAAGTCGGCGCACAAGCTCGAGCGGATGCTCGCGGACGAGACGGACAGCTTCGGAGACCTCGACCAGGTCGACGAGCTCGACGAGGAGGAGACCGTGCGCGTGGCGCGGACGCTGGTCGCGATGAAGGCGCAGTGCGACGTGATGCTGCGGGCGCTGGGGGTTTCGCGCGACTGACGGGGGCGACGGCACGGGGGGCGGGCGGCGGCGTTCGGGGGGACGTCGCCGCTCGTGACCCCTACGGGGGGCGCGGCGGAGGGTGAAGCAGCGCTGAACGCTCAATCTCGCCCGAGGACCGGCCGATCGTAGCCGTGGACCCGCAGCAGGTCCAGCGCGTGGACGAAGGTGTCGTAGGGAACGCCGTCGTCGGTCTCGAGGACCACCTCCCGCGCGTCCGGGTGGGCGCGCCGATCCGCGAGGATCGCCGCAGTGATCTCGCGCCACTCGACGCCCGCGGCGGGCAGGTGGACGGCGAGCGGGGCCGCCGCGACCACGGCCGCACCGCCCGCCTCCTGATCGACGGGCAGGCTCGCGATCTCGACCCACACCGCCGTCGCGAGGAGGAACGTGATCTGCACCGACAGCAGGTCGATGAACGGCACCAGGTTCAGCTCGAAGTTCATCTTGCGGCCGCCCGCGGCCTCGACGCTCACGCCCATGGGACACCTCTCCCGGAGTGACCACGGCGGGCGCCGGCGGTTCCCCCCTCAGCGCACGAGGCCGGTCGGCCCCCACGAGAAGTCGGAGTGGCCCATCCAGATCTCGTCGCCCCCCATCGACGTCGCCAGCAAGCTCACGGAAATGCGCAGCCGCATCGGCCCCCCGGTCCACCCTACCCGACACCGAGCGCGCCCGCTGCGTCGAACGGGTTCACCCCGCTGATCTGGCGTTTGTGGCGTGTTCTCGTGGGTCGGATCGTGGCCGGGCGCCGGTCCGCGCGCACGGGGAGCCGCGGTCGGGCCGCCCCCCCCGGATGGCCGTGAGAGCGCACGGACCGGAGCCATCGCGCCGCGGGCCGCATAGAGCCCCCCCAAAGTGGCCGCTCCGAGCTCGGAGACAACGGACGAACGCCACGAGACGCTCGTCCCGACGTCGGGACTGGTGTCGCGGCGCGGGGCAGGCGCATCGCGAGGCTCTCGGCGTCCGAGTAGTGCGCGTTGACGCCGACCCGCGCTTCCTGTCGGATACTCGAGTATCCCGCCACTTCCGCGGGGGATCACACGCGCTTCCGGGAGCGTAGTCCAGTATCCCGGCACTTGCGCGGGGAATCACCCGCGCTTCCGGTCGGATACTCGAGTATCCCAGCACTTCCGCGGGTTCATCGAGCGGGTCCCCGACCCTGACGTGTTGTGGGAGGTCCGACCCCATGCCCGGCGGGCAGGGCTCCGGTCCGTCCGCTCGTGGCGGTCAGGGTACACGAGCTCCGGCCTCGGCATCCTCCGTGGGCTTCCGCAGCGACAGCACCCACGGGGCCCCGAGCGCGAGCACCACGAACGGGACCGCCGCGCCCGTCTTCACGACGTGGATGGCGTCCGCGTGCCCGGGCTCCAGTACCCGGAGGATGGCCAGCCCGGCCGGCCCAGAAGCCGCGGCGAGCGCGACCGACAGCGGCAGCGCGCGCCACGGCAGCCGCGCCCCGAGCAGCCTCCCGACGAGGAACGCGCCAGTGGGAACGCCCACGATGGCGAGCGCCGCCAGCGCGAAGATCCACCCGGGGTGGGCGCCGAGCAGCGGCAGCGCTGACGGTCCCGTCGTGAAGAGCACACCGAGCGTCGTCGCCACGAAGCCGAGGGCCAGAGCGGCGTACCCGCCCGCGACCACCAGGAGCGCGACGCGCCTCCGACCCCGCGGTGCGGCGTCGGACCGGGCGACC
This sequence comes from Klebsiella pneumoniae, assembly GCA_945882675.1. Classification (GTDB taxonomy): domain Bacteria; phylum Myxococcota_A; class UBA796; order UBA796; genus CANLGQ01. The sequence continues at coordinate 22,284 of CAMCWU010000013.1, forward strand.
CACGCCAGGAACAGCGCGGCGCCGATCGGCACGGACGCGTGGAAGTACATCAGCCAGATCAGGCCTTCCCAGCCGCGGTACTCGACCTCGGCGCGCCAGAGGAGCCCGCAGAAGAGCGAGAGCGCCACGAGCTCGACGAGTCCGCGGATGTCGACGCTCATCGGTCTGCCCTCACCAGGTCCCCCCGAGCTCCGCGAGCAGCGTCTCCGCGCGCTGGAGATCGAGCGCGAAGGGCTTCCCGCTCTCGACGCGGCCGCGCATGGAGCCGCCGGTCGGGTACACGAGCACGATCCGTCCCCCGGCGAGCTCCCTTCGTGCGTCGTTCACCCAGCCCATCGTAGGCTCCCGAGTCGGGGTAACGCGGCTCGAGGTCAAGGGAGGCCGCGTCGTGTCGCGAGCCGCTCGAGCGCCACATCCGTGGCCATCCGCAAGGCCGCCAGGGCGCGCTCGGGCTCCGCGTCCGCTATCGCGAGGACGGCCAGCCACTCCCTGCGCGCGGCTGCCGCGTCACCCATCCGCACGCGCGCCCAGCCGACGCGATACCGAGCGTAGATCGCCCACTCGCCAGATGCCCGCTCGTATGCGACGATGGCCTCCGCGAGACGGCCCGCCTCCAACAGCAGGTCGCCGAGAACCAGCGTCGCACTTCCCTCCCCGCTCGCCGCGGCCAGCCGGAGCGTGGACTCCGCCGCGGGATCCCCTAGCGCTGCCTGGGCCCGCCCGAGGATCGCTCGTGCGTGGTCTGCGTTCGCACTCCCCGGCCAGTGCTCGACTATGACCCCCGAGAGCATCGCCGCGCGGGCGTACCGCTCCCGAGCGAGCTCCTGCGCGTCCTCGAGGACAGAGGCCTCCGCGTCGAAGAGGAGCAGGGACGCGAGCCGAAGCCTCACCTCTCCACGCTCATCGTGGGAGATCATGCCTTTCAGCCGGGCCTCGAGATACCGACGGCTGCAAGCGGCAGACGCCCGGGCCAGCGGGTCATGCCAGGCGTCACTGAGCGCGAGGAGCGACGCCGGCCCATCGGGCCACGCATAGGACACCGGCTCGACATCGGGGACACGCGCGAGCGGCTCGCAGCGCGCCGCCGTCCACACCGCGGACACGCCCGACGCGATCGGGTCGTGCAGGGCGATCCCGGCGCGGAGCTCGTCCACCACCACGATGCCGTCGGGCGGGTCCAGCAGCCCGTCCGCGCCGCCCACCAACAGCGCTGCCACATTCCCAGCCCCGACGGCGAAGGGGCTGCCGTACCAGTCCGTGATCCCGAGCTCCGGCTCGATGCCAGGCGCAGCCACCGCGTCTGCCAGCACCACGTCCGCGCCCAGCTCCGAGAATCGCAGCCCGTTCGCGGCGCTCGGGCTCCGCGCGCCAAGACCAAGGATCCATGGCGCCTCTCCGCGCACAGGGTGGGCCAGGTACCCCGTCAGGTACACCCATAGCCGCCCGTCCCCGCGCAGATCCGCGATCGCATCCCTCACCCGCGATAGATCAGGGTCGACCAGCGTGACGATGTCCGCGCGCGCGATGCCCACCCCCTCCAGTGTGCGGACCCCAGCCGCGCACGAGGCGTCCGCGTCCGCCAGCCGCGGGAGGTGCCGGTACGCGGCGAGGCAGACGACAACCGCGGCATCCTGGGCGACGATGGGCATTCTCCATCGGACAGCACGCCCCCGAGTCGGGTTCCGGCGAAGTGCTACCCGACTCCCCACGCGCCGGGATCGGCGGAGCGGCGCCGCGAGCCCTGCGCAAGCTCCGCCAATGTGCACACGTGTGCACTTTGACGATCCCGGCGTTGGCCCGTCCAGCCGCCCCCAGCTCGGGGGCGCCCGCACACCCGTCCCGACCGCCGTATCGTAGGGTTCGCGTCGGAGGCACCCATGAACGAGCTCGAAGCCGAGTGGAGCGGTCGCGACGTCGCGGACCCGGCAGTGGTGGCGCAGATCAGCGAGGACATCCGGGTCGTCATCGCGCGCAGGGGGCTGCAGGCCATGCTGGACGTCGGCGCGCTGCTGTTCGAGCGTTGCTACGGTGGGAGCGCCGCGAACCTCGGGGTGCACGCGACCATCGAAGCCGTGGCCGCCGCACCCGACGCGCCCATGGGCCGGACGTCGCTGTACCGGGCGGTGCGGATCTTGCTGCAGGCGCGTCAGCTGCCCGAAGATGTGCGGGACGCGCTCAGCCCGAGCCAACACGTCGCCCTGCTGCAGGTGCCGGCGGCCCACCTCGAGAAGGAGCGGCTGGCGCGGGAGGCGGCGCGGACAGGGATGCCGGCGCGCGAGCTGACGGACCGGGCACGAGAGCTCGTGGGCAAGCCGCCCAGGACCGAGATCACCCCCGAAGCGCGCTCCGAGGGCCTGCAACCCCTGTCGAAGGCGACGCGATTGCTCCGGCCGTGGTCGGTCGCCATTCGCGCGGGTCGGAAGCCGACGCCGAAGGAAGCCGACGCGGTGCGCGCGGAGCTCGTGGCGTTGCGCGCGATCGTGGCGGATCTCGCAGGCTGGGTCGAGTGAGCCCCCCGTGTGAGCGCACGGGCTCACCATGGGTGACATCTCCGGCCTGGGCGCCTGGGCAGGCTGATCGGGCAGCTGAGCCGTCCGATCGCGTCGGGTGACGGTGCGTCCATGCGGCTCGAGAGGTGTGCAGGCCGCGTCGCGACAGCGCCCGACGCCAGTCTCCGCGCGGGGATCTCGCCGATCCCGGCGTTAGCGCGTTTGGGGGGCTCGAGCCCATGCCCGGCGGACAGGGCTCCGGTCCGTGCGCCCGCGGCGGCCATCCGCGGCGCCCCGCCTCGACGTCCGCGGGTCACCGAAGAACGGTGGGCGCTCCCCTGTGTGAGCGCACGGACCGGAGCCCCAGAGCCCAGGCACGGCTTCGAGCCTCCCCACTGTCCGAACCGCGCTCATCGGGATGATCTCGCGTGGGAGGACCGGGGATGACGGAGCGTTCGCAGGCTGGGTTCACGCGTCTTCCGACTTCGACGTCGGGATCGTCGCAGGGTGGCTGGCGTTGGCGGTCTGTGCGGAGGTCGCGGCGCTGCGCAATCTGCGCGACCGGGCCGACCGGAGCCGGGTCGAACCGGACGGATCCGGAGCGTAGCCATCGCGAACCGGACAAATCCCGCCTGCCACTGCGCGCCCGGCGGATGCGTCCACGGTGGGATGCCGATAATCCACGTCCGCTGCGCGCGCCGGGGACCGTGGAGTCTGGTTGGAGGCGGCTCTGCTCGGAAACTGTCCGGTTCGAGGTGGCTCTGGTCCAATGCCGGCGGGCCGCAGGGTCGTCGGAGCGTGCGGACGCGGCACACCTTCCGACGTGACGCCGACGGAGGAGTGGCACCCATGTTGCAACGTCTCGGTCTACCAGCGCGCGCACCCCGCCCGCTGCCAGGAGACCGGATGCCCACCCAGAACGATCCCAAGTCCAACGCCAACCTCCGCCCGAACGACGGCGCCGTCGGCCCGCTCCGCCCGGGCGAGGGCGATCACCCGATCAAGGGCGAGCAGGCGAAGTACGGCGACAAGGACGCGCCGAAGTGCGGCCACACGCCCGCGACCGGAACCCAGAACGAGAACAAGGGCTAGAGCGGCGGCGCTCCCGCGGGATATCAGGCCCACGGGGGTGCACAGTGGCGAAGGTGCTCGGGATCGGGGGGATCTTCTTCAAGGCGAAAGACCCGAAGGCGACGAACGAGTGGTACCGGGACGCCATGGGCATGCCCGTGACCGAGTGGGGCGCCATGTTCCAGTCGACGGACCCGGACGGCACGCCCGTCACCCAGGTCTGGAACGCGTTCAAGGCCGACACGAAGTACTTCGAGCCCTCGACCCAGCCGTTCATGATGAACCTGCGCGTGGACGACCTCGACGGCGTCCTGGCGCAGCTCCGGTCCAAGGGCGCGAACGTGCTCGATC
>CAMCWU010000014.1 GCA_945882675.1 Klebsiella pneumoniae
GGAGGTGCCGGGCCCCGCCGAGCTCCCGGCGCGCATCGCGGCCGTGCTCGCGAGCATCTACCTCGTGTTCAACGAGGGCTACGCGTCCACGACGCACGCCGACTTCGTGCGCGGCGACCTGTGCGCGGAGGCGATCCGGCTCGCCGACCTCGTCGCGGCGCTGCTCCCGGAGCCGGAGATCGTCGGCCTCGGAGCGCTGATGAAGCTCCACGACGCCCGGCGGCCGGCGCGGTTCGTGGACGGCGCGCTCGTCCCGCTGGCGTCCCAGGACCGCGCGCTGTGGGATCGGGGGCGGATCCGCGACGGCCTCGCCGCGCTCGACCGCGCGCTCGGCGCCCGCCGCCCCGGCCCGTACCAGATCCAGGCCGCGATCGCCGCCCTTCACGCGCGCGCCCCCCGCGCCGAGGACACCGACTGGCCCCAGATCTCCGCCCTGTACGGCGCGCTCCTCCAGCACCTGCCGACGCCGGTGGTCGAGCTGAACGCCGCGATCTCCCTCGCGATGTCGGCGGGACCCGCGGAGGGCCTCGTGTGGCTCGACTCTCTGGCCGCCCGCGGCGTCCTCGACGGGTACCACCTGCTGCCGGCGGCGCGCGCCGACCTCCTCGAGCGGCTCGGGCGCGCGGAAGATGCCGCCGCGGCGTGGCGCCAGGCCGTCGCGTGGGCGACCCACCCCGCCGAGCGCGCCCACCTGGAGCGCCGGCTCGCCGCGATGTCCCGGCCTTCTCGCGCGGTCCGGCGCCGCCGCCCGCCCACCCGCACCCGCGCCGTGCCACCCCTGCCGGACGCCCTCTGGCTGCGCGTCGCCCCGTGGTTTCCGGAGCCGCCGCGCGGCCGCGGACGCCCGCCAACCCCCGATCGCGCCGCGCTCGACGCGATCGTGTGGGTCCTCGCGACGGGCCGCCCCTGGCGCGACCTCCCGCCGCGCCACGGGCCGTGGCAGACCGCCTACGCCCGCTTCCGCGCGTGGGAGCGGGATGGCCGCCTGCGGACCGCCCTCGGAGCACTCGACGGATGGGCCGGTGTTCGGCTCCCGGAGCCCCTTACTCCGGGATGACCACGAGCGGCCGCACCTCGATGGCGCCGCCCCCATAGATCGCGGGGCACCGGCCCGCCCACGCGAGCGCGGCGTCCAGATCCTCCACTTCGATCACGTAGAAGCCCCCGAGCTGCTCGCGGCTCTCGGCGAACGGGCCGTCGGTCGTCTCGACCGTTCCGCCGCGCGAGCGCAGCGTCGTCCCGGTGTGCGCCGGCGCGAGCTGGCCCCCGCTCCGGATCACCCCCGCCATCGCGAGGTCCCGGTTGTACTTCATGTATGCGTCGAACGCCTCCTGCATCTCGGCGGGCGGCATGGCGTCCCAGGCGGCGGGGTCGGAGTGGATCAGGATCATGTACTGCATGGTGGCTCCTTTCAGTGGGTGGGGAAGAGGTCGGAGAGCTTCTGCAGCCCGCGCTCGTAGTCCGGCCCGAGCAGGCCGTCCGCGAATACGGCGAAGACGCGCGCGGGGCCGAACGGGAGCGGCCCGTCGTTGACCCAGCGGACGCGAGTGCCGCCCGCCACGGGCTCGAGGACGAACCGGTCGGTCGTCGTCATCGCGAGCGGAGCCCGGTAATCCATGCGCGTCACGACCTCGCGCCCCGGGTCGACCGAGACCAGCGTGAGCTGCGCCTCGCCGACGCTCGGGCCGGTCCACGCCATCGTCGAGCCGATCGCGCCGGGCTCGCCCGTGTACGCGTACGTGGCGGTCGGATCCGTCTCGACCCACGCGATCCAGCTGGCCCGCTGCGGGAATTCGGCCAGCAGCGGCTGGATCTCGGCGGCGGGAGCCGCGATCACGAGCGACCGCTCCACGTGGAGGTGGTCCGGGAGCGCCGCCGCCCCTCCGATCACGGCCAGGACGACGGCACCGACGACAGCGAGTACGAGCTTCACGAGAACCTCCGGAGGCGGGGGACATCCCGCACACCCAGACGTCGGCGCTCGGGGGGCCGGGGAGACACCTGTGCGCGCATCTCCGGAAGGAGCTGGTGTGAGGCGTGTTCTCAGCGTGTGTGAGCGGGGTTGTTTGTCTCGATATTCGGACGAGGGTGGGGGGCTCGAGCCGGTCCACGGTCCTGGGGCTCCGGTCCGTGCGCTCACACAGGGCATCCGGGGCGGCTCCCGGTGGGCGGCGGGCGTGAGAGTGAGCGGTGGGCGGTGAGGGGCGTGTGGCCCTGTCCGTGAGTACCCGCCCGAGTCCGAGTCCGAGTCCGAGTCGTAGTGCCCACGGGAACGCGATCCGTTGAACCAAGCTTCGAGCTTCGCATTTGGCCGATTCGCGCGTGTCGACGGTGGAAGCACCGTTCGGGGCGCGGGGCGCGACGGCACGACCCGACCGCAGGACCTGGCTGGCCCCGCCAGGTCCCGCTTCTGGCTGGATGGTCGACCATCCCCCGGGAAGCGGCACACCGGTGCCTCGCTTCTGCCTCGATGGTAGACCATCCCCCGAGATGCGGCACACCGGTGCCCCGCTTCTGCCTGGATGGTTAACCATCGAGGGGGATGCGGAACACTCACGGTCGCGCACCTCGGCGTCGGGATGCCTGGAGAGCGCTTCGGAGCACGCCTGGCCGCAGTCGGGGCCAGCGAGAACCAGCTTGCGAGGCTGCCTCCGCATGAACGAACCCAAAGCCGACCCGCTGACAGGCACGAGAGTGTCAACCATGTGCCCGGTCTGTAGTGTCAACCATGTGCCGGGTTGCACATCCGCGTCCGCGTCCGAGTCCGTGTCCGAGTCCCCCTCACCAGCCCCAGCACCTCCACCGCCGCCCGATCCCCGCTCACCGGCACCTGCACCTGCACCGCCGCCCGATCCCCGTCCACCATCACCGCCGACCGATCCCTGCTCACCGCCGCCACCTCCCTGAAGTGAGGGTGGAACCGCCCTGGCCCTGGGGGTCGCGCGCTGGGCGGGCCAGCAGGCGATCCCGCCTACGCGCAAGCACCTGCGCGACCAGCTGCTCCGCGCCGTCGACTCGGTGGTGCTCGACATCGGGGAGGGTGCGGGGCGGGAGCCCGGCGACTCCAGGCGGAACCACTTCCGCATCGCCGCGGCGTCCGCAGCGGAGGTCATGGCGGTCCTGGACCTGGTGGCGCTGCCGGGCGGCCCGGAGCGGCAGGAGCAGCTCCGGAGCGTCGTCCGGATCCTCACGGTGCTCGCGCGCCGGTAGCCGCAAACACCTTTCGGGGTGGCTCCGCCCGGCGGAGTGCCCCCGAAAGGTGGGGGTGGGGGTGCGGAGTCCCCTCGAAAGGTGGTTTTCCGGCCTCCGACTCCCGCTGCCCAACGAGTGAAGCGGATGAATGCGCCGCTCGCCGCGCGCTCCGACCCGCGCGAGGCTCCGGAAACCACCTTTCGCTGTCACTCCGACCGGGGTCACCCACCTTTCGCGCCGACTCCGACCGGCGGAGTGGGGGCGAAAGGTGCGCGAACCCGTGCGGGACGTCCGGTTCAGCCTCTCGAGCGCGGGAAAACCCGTCCCGGCGGCCCCCCGCACGCCCTCGCGCACGGGGAAACCCGTCCCGGCGGCCTCCCGCACGCTCTCGCGCGCGGGAAAACCCGTCCCGGAGGCCTCCCGCACGCATTCGCGCGGACGCGAGAGCCGTCAGGGCGCGTCCGGTACGTCCTCTCCGCTCGACACGCGCGTGTGTTCCAGCATCCGTAGCGTCGGGCGTCCGGCCGACTCCGTGTCCTCCGTGCCTCCGACGCCGCGAGTCGGGGCGCACACGCGCGAAGCTCCCTCGACGGCGCAGGTCCGGGCAGGGCGTAGGTCCACCCCGCAGGAACGACCCGGCAAGGCGCCACGCCGTCCGGCGGGACGTCGTCACGTGCGCGCCGCTTCAGTCGGGTCCGCGCCCTGCCAAACGGGCACGGGCTCGAGCCCCCCACCTGCCGCTAAGCCTCCGCGGGCCGCTGGGAGCCGACGTCCCCGACCTCTACCGCTTCGGACACGGGCAGCGGCCCGAGCGCGCCCACGCCGAGGAGCAGCGGCACGAGCCGGTGATAGTTGGCTCCGAGGGCGCTGTTCACCGAGAGCGCCGCGAGCGCGAGCGCCAGCGGCCCCGCGACGAGGTTCACCGCCACCGCGCCCGTCCGGATCGCGCCGACCCACGCCCCGACCTTCGGGATATAGGGCGCCCAGCGGAAGATCGGCGCGCCGAGCCAGCCCGCGACCTTCCCCGCGCCCCACCACGCGCCCGCGGAGCCCGCGGAGCCTGCGCCCATGGTCGCCGCGGCGCCCCACCGGCGACCCAGGCGCGCCTGCGCTTCCGGCGGGAGCTCGTCCACCCGCACGCCGCGGCGGTTCATGTCGGCGAGGAGCCCGGCCGTGAGCTCGCGGATCATCTCCCAGCCGTCCCGGTCGCCCGGCACGTAGATCCGCAGCTTGCGGGCGACGTCCGCCACGATGCTCTCGAGCGTGCCGGCGCCCGCGGCGTACCCGAGCGGCGTGGTCGCGCTCCACCAGATCCCGTCCGCGATGCGGTCTGCGAGCTGGCGCGGCGAATCGTCCGGCCCGTGAGCGAGGCCGGCGCCCTGCAGCACCGCGCGCAGGGCGTCCGCGTCCACGGTGGCGAGGCTGGCGGCGAGGTCTGCGCGGCTGACGGGCATCTTCCACTCCGGGCGGCCCGCGTGCGAGGCCTCAGCAGGTGTACGTCACTCGTCGGGGTTCTCTTTCACCGTATCCACCGGTTGCTCACCGGGGACCACATAGTCGCCGTCGAACCAGCGCCCGAGGTCGAGGAGCTGGCACCGCTCCGTGCAGAACGGGCGCGCGCGGTTCGCCTTCGACAGGTCCGCGGGGCGCTTGCAGGTCGGGCACGGTCGCGTCATGGGATCCAAATCCAAGCCCCGGTTCGTCAGGGAAACCCTAGCGCACGTCGCGCACGCCGTGCCACACCGCGGAGCCGCCGAGCCCGTCTTCCAGCACGATCCACAGGTCGCACTTGCCGGCGTCCGCCGGGGCCGTCCACGAGAACGCGAGATCGTGGCCGTTCCAGCGCGGGGGCGACATGGCGCCGCACGTGGTGTACGCGTCCGCGACCACGTCCGTGCTGTCGCTGACGACGAGCGCCAGGTCCTCAGTCTGCCCGGGCGAGACGTCGACCGCCCCGGAGGGCGGCGCCGCGGTGATGGCCGGGTTGCGGTTCGGCTCGTCGGACCACGACAGGGACACCGAGCGGCGCACGAGGCTCGTGCCTTCGATCGGGAGATCGCGCATGAGCGCCTCCGGATCTCCCAGGAGCGCCGGGTCGACGGTGCCGTCGCGCGCGGCGTCGATGACGGGGCACAGGCCCGGCTCGCACGCGAGCGCCCACACCGACGTCGGGATGACCAGCCCCTGCGGCACGATCTCCCCGACCTCTCCCGGGACCGCCAGCGACGTGGCGCCGAAGCCGTCGAGCACATCCGTCGGGCGCACCCACGTCGACAGCGGGAAAGCGGCCTCGAAGCACCCCTCACCGAGGAGGGTGCACGACCAGACCAGCAGGTCGACGCCCACGCCGTCCGGGTCGGCGGTCCACACGGTCAGGTCGGTGCTCTGGCCGGGCGCGAGCTCCGGGGTCTGGGCGACGATCGTGACGATCTGCAGGCGTTCGAGCAGGCTCTCGCCCGCGGCCGCGTCGTCGCACCCGGCGAGCAGGCACCCGGGGAGCAGGACGAAGACGAGGAGTCTCACCATTGCCCCCGCAGCCCGAACGCCGGGATGATCGGCAGCCCCGTGATCGGCGCCTCTGCTGAGTAATCCTCCTCCCACGCGATCACCTCCACGTTTTGACGGCTCGTGACGTTCTGCGCGTCGAGGTAGAACGCGAGGGTCCACCTGCGGAAGCGCCACTCCTTGTCGAAGCGGGCGTCGATCTGGTAGAATGGCGGGAGGCGCTCGCTGTCGTTCTCGCCATACAGCGGCAGCCAGCTCCGGGTGCCCAGGTCCCAGACCCGGTTCGTCACCGGCGTGTACGGGTTGCCCGAGCCGAACCGGACGCGGCTGCCGAACCGCCAGCGCTTCGGGAGCTCGCGCGTGAAGAGCGCGGTGAGCACCACCGGCTGATCGTAGGTGAACAGGCTCACCTCTCCGTCGCGGCCGATCCGGGTCGAGCGCTGGACCGTGGCGGAGAGCCAGGCGATCGTGCGCTCGTCGGCGAACTTCGCCAGGAGCTCCACCCCGCGGGAGGTGCCGGTGCCGTCGTTCCCGTACGGTTCGCCGTCGAGTGGCCCCGTCGGCGGGGGGCCCGTGAAGAACGCGAAGGCGTCTTCGCGGCCGACGACGAGCTCGCGCAGCGCGTTGCGGAACCCCGTCACGTCGAGCGAGATGCCGGGCGCGATCGCCCACTCCACGCCGGCGCTGGTCTGCAGCGCGTCCGACGGGCCGAGGTTCGGGGAGCCCGTCTGGGCGTCGGTCTGGCGCGCGGTCGGGAACTGGCTGAACTTCCCGAAGGCGGCCTTGAACGTCACGGAGTCGGACGCCGCGTAGCGAGTCGAGAGCCGGGGGTCGAGCGTCGTGAGCCACACGTCGGGGTCGTCGACCCACCAGCCGTCCGCGCGCAGGCCGGTCGTGAGCGACAGCGGGCCCGCCGTGACCGTCGGCTCGACATAGGCGGCGGGCGCGAAGAACACGCCGTCGCCCGCATCGTCCTCTCCCGGGAAGCCCTCCACGTCGTACTTGTACGCGTAGGACCCCGCTTGCGCGTCGACGCCGAGGCGCCAGGCGACGGCGCGGTCGCCCGCCGGGCGCAGCCACTCGCGGCGGAGCTGGGTGGTGAACGGCCGCTCGTAGGCCTCGCTGTCCTCGCCGAGGGCGAACTCCTGGCGTTCGGGGCCCAGCAGCAGGGTCGTCTCCTCCGTCCAGTCGGCGCCGAGCGGCCGCCGGACCTGGAGCTGGCCCTTGAGGAACGAGATCCCGAGCCCGAAGTCGGCGGCGCCCCCGTCGTCCGACAAGATCCGGAAGCGGTCGTCCGAGCCGAACAGGAGGCCGCTGATCGTGGCGCCCGACGGCCGCTCGTGGAGGATGCGCGCCTGACCGTCGAAGTAGCGCGGCGCCTGCACATTCCCGAGGTCGATCGCGTCGAACAGGGGGTTGAGGATGGCGTCGATGTACGAGCGGCGGCCCGAGAGCGTGACGGACGTGTCCGGACGCACCTTCTGGTCGAGGTACAGCGTCGTCTGGAACAGGTCGACCGACGCGTAGGCGAGGGGCTCCTCCGGGAGCGTGCGGCGGGCCCGGAGCTCGACCGCGCCGCCGAGCTGCCGGCCGTACCGCACCGAGTAGGAGCCGGGGAGGAAGCTCACCTCCTGCAGGAAGTCGCCGTTCACGACGGTCGAGAGCCCCGCGAAGTGGAACACCAGCGGGATCTCGGTCCCATCCAGGTAGTACGCCGAGTCTTCAGGTGCGGTGCCGCGTACGATGAGCTGGCCGATCCCGAGCGGCGGCCGCGACACGCCCGGCAGGTTCTGGATGACCTTGACGACGTCGCCGTTCGTACCTGGGAGATAGCGGATGTCGTCCGCGGAGAGCGTGCGCTCGGTGACCTCCGCGAAGGGGCGGGCGCCGACGACCTCGACCTCGATCGCGGCGGCGCCGGCCTCCCACGGGCGCTCGGGCACGGCGTACGACGTGACGCCCGCGACGGTCCCGGCCGTCACCGCGACATCCGCAGGCTCGGTCGAGAACCCGGGGAGCAGCACCCGGATCGTCCAGGTCCCGTCCGCCAGGCCGGCGAGCTTCCAGCGCCCGTCGGCGTCCGTGAGGGCCACGCGCTCGGCGCCGTCCGGGCCGGTCGCGCAGATCTCCGCGTCCGGCAGCGCGGTGCGCGAACCGGCGAGCCGGACCTCGCCCTCCGCCGAGAGGACGGCGGCCTGCGCGGGCTCGAACCGCAGCGCGTACTGGATCCGCGCCGGGGTGGGGACGCCGTCGGCGTCCGTGGCCGGCGTGAACTTGTACGCCAGGATCGCCTGGAGCGCCGCTGCATCGAACGCTTCCGCGTACGTGCCGCCCGCCGACGTGGCCACGGTCGCCGCCAGCACCACGCCGGTCGCCGACACGTCCACGTCGAGGATGACGACGGCGTCGATCCCCGCTGTCAGCGCGTCCGCGGGGTACACGGGCGGCGCAGGAGTCAGCACGCCTGGCAGCGTGGGCTCCGCGCCCCAGGCGAGTGTCGCGAACAGCAGCGGGAGGATGACGAACCCCGGAGACGATCAGCTGGGGTCTTCTTCCCCGCCGGCGTCGTCGCCGCCACCGAAGCGCCCGCGGACGGACAAACCGAGACGCGTGACGCCGCCGGAGTAGGTGCCGTTCGAGTCCTGGTAGTTGTACCGGTCCTCCTTGCGATCCGCCGGGTCGATCGCCAGGCCGAACGCCGAGTCCGTGACGGTGCGCGTGAAGTAGAACTGGTGGCCGAGCGACAGGCCGATGTCGAAAGTCTTGCTCGGCTTGAGGACCGCGATGCCCGACACGCCGATCAGGTTCGCGTCGAAGTTGCTCGTGGCGAGGGTGCGGGTGGCGACCGCGGACCGGTCGTAGATGACGCGCGCGCCACCGAGGAACAGCTTGTGGAACCGGTACTTTCCGTCGGCGCCGATCCAGAAGGTGTCGCGGCTGTCGCGCGCCCACAGGCGGTCCTGGCTCGAGAGGTCGGCGGTGGCCGCCTGCGTCTCGGGATCGCCTTCCGCGAGCGTGATCTCGCTGGGATCGACGACGGTCTGGATGCCGTAGTCGTCGAACACGCGCCACATGACGTACGCGCCCATGAGCTCGAGGCGGAGCTTCGGCACCGCGGTGAGCACGAAGCCCCCGTTGAACCGGCCGGGGAGACTGTACGAGATCGTGCCGGTGCCGTTGAGGGTCACGGGTGCCCGGTCGGGCCCGCACAGGCCGAACAGCTGGGCGCCCGCGTTCCCGACGCTGTCGGCTTCCGGGGGACACACGAACCCGATGTCGACGTCGCCCGTATTTGCGAGCTTTGCGCCGTGGTTGTACGAGAGCGAGATCGCCCACGTGTCCTTCGGGTGGAGGTACACGCCCGCGTTGAAGGTGATGCCGGAGTCGGTCAGCTTCTTGAAGTCGAGGTTGGTGGCGTACCCCGGGTTCTCGAGGTCGGCGTCCTGCCAGTAGCCGGTGAGGCTCTCGCCGAACCTCTCCTCCGTGGCGTCCCGGATGGCGCTGACGGACTCGGTGTCCGTGTTCACATCCCAGGTGTTGTGGTAGTACGCCCCGGTCACGCCGACCGACAGCACGTCCCCGATGTCGTACGCCGCGCCGAGCATGCCGTAGATCGTCTGGATGTTGCCTTCGCGCACCTGGAAGCGGCCGATGCCGTCCGGGTCGGTGGCGTCTCCGCTGTGCGCGTACGGCACCGCGAGCGACGCGCCGACGCCGAGGTTCTTCACGCCGAAGTTCGACTTCACGCCGGCGTACGGGACGACGCCGAAGAACTTGAGCGTCTGGCTACCGGAGTAGTCGTACGGCTCGTCCGCCACGCCGTCTGGGTCGCTCGAGAGGCTGTCGCGGTCGATGATGCCGTAGTCCGGGTTCGGCCGGTCCCAGTTCACGGTCGCGAAGGTCGGCGCGCCCTCCACCACGAAGGACGTGTTGTCCACGATGGCGAGGCCGGCCGGGTTCCACCACAGCGCGGTGGCGTCGGTCGCGCCGGGGGTTCCCCAGTGCCCACCGACCTCGATCAGGTCGAGGCTGGCGGCGTGCGCGGATCCGGCGAGCAGGGCGGTGAGCAGCAGGGACAAGGGGGCCTCCGGTCGGACCGAGATGATACAGGCAGGAGGTCGCTGCGTCACGGGGCGCGCGCGAGATCGAGGCCCATTTGCCACACAGCCAGCTCCTCAGTCCGTTCACTCTCCGAGATGTGACCTTTCGAAACCGGATCTTCGTCTCGCCCATGTGTCAGTACTCGTCGGTCGGCGGCATGCCGGGCGACTGGCACCTGGTGCACCTGGGGAGCCGGGCGGTCGGTGGCGCGGGGCTGGTCCTTACGGAGGCCACGGCCGTCGCGCCGGACGGTCGGATCTCGCCGGCCGACGCCGGCATCTGGAGCGACGCGCACGGCGACGCGTGGGCGCGGATCGCGGCGTTCGTACGTGCGCAGGGCGCGGTGGCCGGGATGCAGCTCGCGCACGCCGGCCGCAAGGCGTCCACCCGGATCCCGTGGCAGCGCTCGTCTCCGGAGACCGTCCCGCCGGAAGCGGGCGGCTGGGAGCCCGTCGCGCCGAGCGCCGTCCGGTTCAACGAGCACTATCCCATGCCGCGCGCCATGACGCAGCACGAGATCGAAGGCATGCTCGCCGACTTCGTCACCGCCGCAGAGCGCGCCATCCGGGCCGGCTTCCAGGTGCTGGAGCTCCACGCGGCGCACGGCTACCTCCTCCACGAGTTCCTCTCCCCCCTCGCCAACGAGCGGACGGACCGCTGGGGCGGGTCGTTCGAGAACCGGGTGCGGGTCGTCGTCGACGGCGTGCGGCGGGTGCGTGCCGTCCACCAGGGGCCGCTGTTCGTGAGGATCTCCGCCACGGACTGGGCAGACGGCGGCTGGGATCTCCCGCAGTCCATAGCGCTCGCCCGCCTCCTGCGCGAAGCGGGTGCCGACCTGATCGACGTCTCGACGGGCGGCCTCGCCGCGCACCAGCAGATCCCGGTGGGCCCCGGCTACCAGGTGCCCTTCGCCCGCGCGATCCGCTCCGAAGCCGGCATCCCGACCGCCGCGGTGGGCCTGATCACCACCCCCGCCCAGGTCGAGGCGATTGTCGCGAACGGCGACGCGGACGCCGTGCTCCTCGCCCGCGCCGAGCTCAACGACCCCTACTGGCCCCTGCACGCGGCGCACGACCTGGGCGCGGATATCTCGTGGCCCCTCCAGTACGAGCGGGGAAAGCCGGCAAGGTAGCAGCGACCCCTCGGCCCTGCAGGTGTGGGGGGTTCTCGGGAGCCCGCGGTCCTGGGGCTCCGGTCCGTGCGCTCGGGAGGGGCGGCCGCGGGGGATGGTGGACCATCGGGTCGTTGGCGGGACTCCCCGGTCCCGCGGAGCGGGGGATGGTGGACGTGCACGAGCACGAGCACGAGCACGAGCACGAGCACGAGAGCTAGAACCTGGACGATCTCGGTACCGCTCCGCCCACCCCCGCGCGAGGTGGACCGAGGGGCGGCGCGGAGCGCCGGCCACCGCCGGACGGCGCGCACCGTGGACCGGCCGGGGCCGCGGGGGCGACCGATCAGGTTGGCCGCACCTTCGCGCAAGCGCGAGCGTCCTCGCTCAGTCGTCGCTCCTGTCGACCGCCTCGAAGGCGGTCTCGGTCGCTCCTTCGTGGCTCGGAGCCCGGTGCTGGTCGGACCCCGAGGGAGACCGACGGCCGATGCGGCCCGACCGCCGCGCAGGCGGTCACCTGATCGGCCGGCGCGCCCGACGAAGCAGCCAGACCGGCTTAAAGCGCCTTCCGACCCCCCGTAAACCGCTCGAGGGCCTCCGCTGCGCGCGTGACGTCCGGGTGCCCCTCGGGGCCCATGACGGCCTTTCGAAGCGTGGATACCGCCTCGGCGTCGCGCCCGAGCACCTTGAGGAGCACGCCCAGGTTGTACAGCGCGGCCGGGTCGTCGGGCCGGCGCTCCAGGGCCGCGCGATACCGGGCTTCCGCCCGGCTGGTATCCCCGTCGAGGTAGGCGGTGAGGCCGTCTTGCACGAGCTCGTCGGCCTCGTGGAGGAACTCGACGTCGAGGGCCGCCTTCGCGCCCAGGTTCACGAGGATCGCGGCGAACGGACCCGTGAACCAGAGCGCGACGCCCTCTCCCGCCAGGAACACCGCGAGCGGGATGTCGGGGCCCAGCTGCTTGCCGCGGAACGACAGGCGGACCTTGGTGTAGCGGCCCGCCGTGAACGAGTCGGCGATGCGCTTGCGGAGCGCACGCAGCGACTCCTCGACCCGGTCGGGGTCGATCTCGAACTGGAACCCGCTCGGGAAGCCACGCTTCGGCTGCTCTGCCACCGGACCCCCACCGCGACCGCGCGTCCTGGGAGTTACCGTAACCACGGGCGGCGCGGTCACACAGGCCCGGCCCCCACGGAGATCGCCGGCGCGGATGTGGACGACCCGCTACAAGCCCCCGGGGCAGCCGGTGTTTCGGCCGCACGACGATCCGGGCGGGCCGTGCGTGCTCGCCGACCTGCTGGCCGACCAGCCGTGGCGCGCGGAGATCGCGTGGCCTGTCGGGTTCGAGGGCGGGATCTGCCACCGGCTGGACACGTCGACGTCGGGGGCGGTGCTCGTCGCCGACACGCTCGACGCGCTGGATGCGGCCAGGGAGCGGTTCCGCGCTGGGACGCTCACGAAGACGTACCGGCTGCGGGCAGCGCGCGCGCCCACGTGGGCGGAGAACCGCTGCGTCGCGATGATCGGCCACGATCCTCGGAAGCGCGACCGGATGGTGGTCCAGCGCGGTCCGTCCACCCCGCACCGGGGGCGGTGGCTGCCGGCGGACACGCGGTTCCGGCGGCTGGCCGGGCCGCTCCTGGAGGCCACGATCACCACCGGCGTGATGCACCAGATCCGCGTCCATGCGGCGTTCCTGGGCGTGACGCTCGCGGGGGACCGCACCTACGGCGGGGGGCCCACCCCGGACGACGCGCCGCCGGGCGCGACGTTCCTGCTCCACCACGTGGGGTTGGTGGGCGCGGGGCTCGCGACGGACCCCGTACCGTTGCCACCCTGGGCGAGAACCTAGGGAGCGACGGCCTTGACCTCGACCTGCGCCATGGCTTCGCTCGCGCCGTGGCGGGCGCTCACGTACGCGATGCCGGGCGCCACGCCGTGCAGCGTCCCCGCCGTCGCGGTGAGGACGGCCGGATCCGACGAGGACCATTCCACCACGCCGGGCGGCACCACCTGGTCGCCTGCGCGAGCCTCCACCTTCAACGCCAGCTCCTGGCCGACCGTCAGGGAGGCCGGGACGTCCACGAAGCCCAGGACCACCTCCGGATCCACGGTGAGGTTCCACGCGACGGTCTCGGCGTCCAACGTGCCCGTTACGCGCGCCTGGCCGGGGCGGAGGGCCACCACCGCGCCGTCCCGGACCTCTGCCACGCCGCCATCCGACACCGTCCAGACCACGCCGGACGGGGCCGTGCCATCGGCGCGGAGCGCGCGCGGGCCGTGCACGGGACCGAGCTTTTCGACGCGGATCTCCGTCGGTCCTTCGAGCGTCAGGGAGGGCTCCGCGGGCCCCCCCGTGCAGGCCCCTCCGAGCACAGCCCCTCCGACCAAGGAGGTGTAGGCGATGCAGGCCGCGAAGGCCGGCAGCCAGCCAAGACGCATGAAGATCCCTCCGATGCGTGAACACTAAGCCACCGGGCGCCACCGAGTCCAACGCCGTCAACGAATCGAGACGATCGAGACCGCGCGCGCTTCGGGGGCGACCGGCAGGTGCGTCGCGTCGGCCGGCACCTGGCCGAGCGTCGGGTCGACGGGGATCCAGCCGGCAGGCCCGGATACCTCGACCCACGCGTGCGGGTACAGGCCGGGGCCGATCGCGCCGTCGGCGTACATCAGGCCCGTGACGGCGCGCGACACCTCGCCGGCGTCCGTCGCGAGCGCCACCCAGGCGTCGGCGCGCTCGGTGCAGTCGCCCCAGCCCCGGAGCAGGGCGTCCTCGCCGGCCGTGCGGTCGCCGTCCGGCGCGTACGCGATGCGCCGCGCGACGTCCGCGTTCCGGGCCTCCCATCGCGCGCGGTCGGCCGCCTGGAGCTCGAGGCGAAGCGGCACCCGAACCTGGCGCAGCGCGCCGTCCACGCGAAAGTCCGCGGACCACGCCGAGCGTGCGCCGGGCAGGCGGTCCGTCGGGTGCACCAGCGCACGGAGGACGTCGGCCTCTGGCGGGAGCGGGGCGTCGGGCGGGAGCAGCGTCCACACCAGATCGTCCGACCACGGGGCCAGCGGCGCGCCACGGGCGGTCACGTCGTCCCGCGTCTCCGTGCGGCGCACGACCGCGTCCCCGGCGTGGTACCGGACGTCCAGCCGCCGCTCGGCGCGTACCCGCCCGTCGGGCTCCATCGTCCTCCAGCGCGACTCCACGGCCACGGGCACGCCCCGCAGCGTGCCGACCCACCGCTCGTCGGGCGCGCGGCGACAGCCAAACACAGCGAGCAGGGTGATCGCAGCGGCCAGCCGCGGTAGATTCCTCGTGGAGCGCGCGGATGCCACTGGTGACCTCGACCGTCTTCTCCCCGGGTGCGGGGACGGAGCGGGTCTATCCCGAGCAGATCGTCGTCGCCCCGCGCCTCGGCCTCCTGATCGTCGCCGACGCACCGGGCTCGGGAGAGGACGGCCGGGCGGGCCTGCGCATAGCGATCGACGCCGTGCGCGCCCACTTCGAGCGGAACGAGGACATCCTCCAGCGGTACGCGCGCAACCCGGACCCCGAGCTGCGCCAGCGCATCCTCGGCCTGCTGGATGAGGGATATGGGCGGGCTGCCGCCGAGCTCTTCGCGTTCGCCCGCCGCCGGCCCAGTGTGGTCGTCACGCTCGATACGCTGCTGATCTCGGAGCGGGAAGCGTTCGTCGGCCACATCGGAGACGGCCGGGTGTACCTGGTTCGCCGCGGCCTCGTCCATCAGCTCACGGTCGACCACTCGCGCAGCGTGGACGGGGGAGAGGTCTTCGACGTCGTCGGCGGAGATCCTGGACATGCCGGTGACGCCGGCGTGGGGGACGGCGGCGGCCGCAGCTTCACGCGCGCGCTCGGGCCGCAGCCCCAGGTGCGGATCGAGAGCCTGTGCCTCGAGCTCGCGCCAGAGGACCGGTTCGTCGTCACGTCCGCGCACCTGCACCGCGCGCTGCCGGAGGGCATCGTCAACTCGCGGATCACGTTCGAGCCGCTCGACCGGATCGGCCCGGCGATCACCCAGGACATCGGCCCGGAGACCGGGGTCGCCGCGGCGTTCGCGCAGATCGGCACGGGCGAGCCGTACAACCTCGACTCGGCGGCCATGCGGCTCGCGATCCTAGCGCCCATGCCGCTCTTCGCCCACTGCACCGAGCGCGAGCTCCGGAGCGTCGCGCAGTCCACCCGCCCGCGCCAGCTCCCGGCCGGCACCATCATTTGCGAGCAGGGCCAGCCCGGCACCGAGCTGTACCTCGTCATCGCGGGCACGATCGAGATCGTCAAGAACGGCCATACCATCGCCACGCTCGGCCCCGGCTCGAGCTTCGGCGAGATGGCTATGCTCGACGAGCCCATGCGCTCCGCGACCGCCATCGCGGCGGAGGACTGCGAGCTCATGGTCATCCCGCGCGACGCGTTCTTCGCCATGCTCCGCGGGAACTCGCTGCTCGCGGTGAAGATCCTCTGGAATATGCTGCTGCGCTTGAGCTTCAACCTGCGCACGACGTCGGAGCGGCTCGCGGACCTGGAGCGGCGGCTGGCGTCGCGGGCGCCTCTGTCGGGGTGAACGTGGCTGCGAAGCCCGATTCGTTCGGTATCTGCGCGTTCTGTGAGCAGCCGGTTGCGAAGCGCCTGGCCACGCGCCACGTCGCGTCCTGCCCGAAGCGGCCGACCGGCCCTGCGTCGGCGCTGCACCTCGTCATCGAGGGCGGCGCGACGCGCGAGTACTGGCTGCACGTGCTGGCATCGCCCGACCAGACGTTCGCGGACCTCGACGATCTGCTGCGCGCGACCTGGCTCGAGTGCTGCGGCCACCTGTCGGCGTTCAAGGTCGGCGCCGACCGGTTCGAATGGGACAACGACGGCTGGGGCAAGCCCCCCCGCGAGATGACGACGCCCCTCGCCGACGTCCTGGTGAAAGGCGTCAAGTTCGTCCACGACTACGACTTCGGGAGCACCACGCGGCTCACGGGCCGCAGCGCGGGCACGGTGGAAGGCGTCCCCGCAGCGTCAGAGCTCCGCGTCGTCGCCCAGAACCAGCCTCCGGCCATCGCATGCGAGAAGTGTGGCGCCCCTGCGGCGTGGGTCGCCAGCTACCAGCCGTTATGCAAGAAGTGCGGCAAGAAGGTCGACGAGTACGACCGCCTGCCCGTCGTGAACTCGCCGCGGATGGGCGTCTGCGGCTACACCGGCTGAGCCTGCCGCGGCTGGAGCAGGTGGGGGGATCTGCATGGGCCGGGCGGCTCGGGGGCTCCGGTCCGTGCGCTCGGGGCAGTGCCCGCGCGACAGCCGACCTCCCAGACGTCTGGGAGGTTCCGCCACACTTCTCGGCGTTCAACCAGCGAGCGGGGTTCCCCGCGCGGCGGCGAGGAGCGCCCGCCACGGGTCGAGCGGGATCCGCGACACCGAGACCGTCGGCACCCCGTCCGCGCCGACTGTCACGCCGCAGAGCGCGGACCCTGACCCGTCACCCTCCGAGTTCTGCCCCCAGCGACCCGCAGAACCCGCACCCTGACGCGTCACCCTCCGAGTTGTGCCCCCGCCGACCCGCAGAACTCGGACGGTGAGGTGTCACCCTCCGAGCTGTGCCCCCGCCGACCCGCAGAACCCGCACCCTGACGCGTCACCCTCCGACTTGTGCCCCCGCCGACCCGCAGAACCCGCACGGTGAGGTGTCACCCTCCGAGTTGTGCCCCCGCCGACCCGCAGAACCCGCACCCTGACGCATCACCCTCCGACTTGTGCCCCCGCCGACCCGCAGAACCCGCACGGTGAGGTGTCACCCTCCGAGTTGTGCGGCCCGGCCGAGGGGCCACCGGTGCCGGATGGTTGACCATCGGCGGGGATGCGGCCCCCGCGGACGAGCCCGTTCCCGAGCCGGTTCCCGAGCCCGTCCCCGTTCCCGAGCCCGTTCCCGAGCCGGTTCCCGAGCCCGAGCCCGAGCCCGTTCCCGAGCCCGTTCCCGATCCCGTTCCCGATCACGTGGCCGCACTCGAGCCCGTGCCCCCCTCACCCCAGCCCTCTCCCACGAGGGGAGAGGGGGAAACGCGGGCCGCCCGCCACGACCGCACGGACCGGAGGCCTGCCACCCTGGCCCGGGCTCGAGCCCCCCACCCCAGCCCCCCGCCAGGGAACAAGGGGCTCACGGGATCAGGGCTTGCGGATCACCGCGAGGCCGTCGCCCACGGGGAGCACGTTCACGTCGTGCTGCGCGAAGACCTTCCGGTTGAACGCGTGGATCGCGGCGGTGGTGTCGTCCTGTTCACCACCCGTGACCCGGCCGCCCCACAGCACGTTGTCGACGAGCACGAGCCCGCCCGCGCGGCACCGCGACAGCGCGAGATCCAGGTCGTCCCCGTATTGTACCTTGGTCGAGTCGATGAGGAACACGTCGAGGTCGCCCGGCACGGCGGCGAGCGCGTCCTTCCCCCAGCCGACGGTCAGGTGCACGCGGTCCGCGAGGGCGTGGCCGGTCCAGAGCTCGCGGTGGAGGTCGATCCACTTCGGGTTGGTGTCGGAGCCGTGGACCTCTCCCCCGGGGCCGACGGCGCGCGCGAAGAACAGGGCGGAGTAGCCGTAGCCCGAGCCGAACTCGAAGACCCGCTTTCCCCCGACCATGCGCGTGAGCTGCTCGAGCCAGCGGCCCGTGGCGCGGCCGACGATAGGGAAGTTGGAGGCGGCGGCCTCGGCCTCCATCGTGGCGACGAGCGGGTCCGACTCGGGCGCCAGGTTCGCAAGGTAGGAGCGGATGTCCGGGTGGACGATCTCGAGGCGGGCGTTCGCGGGGGTCGCCATCACTGCTCCAGGGTCAGGTCGAGTGCGGGATCGCGGTAGAGGCCGCGGCCGAACCGGTCGCTCCGGATCCGGCCGTACTCGCCGCCGCAGCGGTCCCACGACAGCCAGATGAAGTGCGCCTTCCCGGTGATCTGCTCGTACTTCACGAACTTCCACTGGCGGCTGTCCTCCGAGTGGTCGCGGTTGTCGCCCATGACGAACACCGACTCGGGCGGGACGAGGATCTCGTCCATATTCGCGAGCCCGCCGCCGAAGCCGACGTTCGTGAGGACGTGGTGGTCGACGCCGCCTTCGTTCGCCACGCGGAGCTGCTCGACGTAGTGCTTCTGCGGCTGGGAGCGGCACTGGTCGTCCACGAAGTCGTACTTGGTCGTGAACGTGCGCTCCATGGCGACGCCGTTGACGAAGATCTGGTTGTTCTGGACGCGGATCCGGTCGCCCGGAACGCCGACGATCCGCTTGATGTAGTGGGTCTCTTCCTGCTTCGGGTAGCGGAAGACGATGATGTCGCCGCGCGCCGGGTCCTTCAGGTGCACGAGCTCCTTCCGGCCGCAGAGCATGGGCGGAATGCCCTCTATCATGCGGCAGGGGAGGATCGGGATGGAGATGCCGTAGCTGAACTTCGTGACGAGCACGTGGTCGCCGATGAGCAGCGTGGGGACCATGGAGCCCGACGGGATGCGGAACGGCTCGAACAGGAACATCCGGATGAGGATGACGGCGAGGATCGCGGGTGCCCAGGCGCGCACGAACTCGTTGATCCAGGCCAGGGCGCCCGTGGGCGGCTCGTCCTGCTCCACCGCGGCTTTGACTGGGGGCTGCTGGCTCAACGGCGCTCCGGTGCCGGCCGGCGGTTATGGGACCGACGGTCGCGCTGCCCCTTAACCCCGGCGCGGCCGGAGGCACGGGCCATGCGGGATCTCTCGACCGCGCTCGACGATCTGCGACGGGCGTGCGCGGCTCCCGCCGTGCTGGCGGACGTGGGCGACGCGCGGGAGGCGGCCGTGGCGGCCATCCTGGGGCCGGGGCGGGACGGGCCGGACGTGTGGTTCATCCAGCGCGCCGTGCACCCGCGGGACCCGTGGAGCGGGCAGGTGGCGTTCCCGGGCGGGCGCGTGGAGCCCGCGGACGCGGATGGGCGGGCGGCCGCCCTGCGCGAGACGCTCGAGGAGATCGGCGTCGACCTGTCGCGCGGGGAGTCGCTGGGCGCGCTCGACGATCTGGCGGCGGTGCGCGACGGGCCGAGGATCGTTGTACATCCCTACGTATTCGGGCTCCACGAGCCCCAGGAGCTCCGGCTGAACGCGGTAGAGGTCGCGGCCGTGTTCCGCGCGCCGCTGGCGGACCTGCTGGGTGGCGTGGCGCGCAGCCGGTTCGACTTCGACTGGAAAGGCGGGCGGTGGACGCTGCCGTGCGTGGACCTGCCGGGGCCGCAGGGAGTACCGGTGCGTCTGTGGGGTATGACCTTGCGTATGGTGGACGGACTGCTGCACCGTCTGGACGGCAGGGGTATCGGCCTCGAACGTCCCGCGGAGGGTGGCGTCCCCGACGCTCCCGCGATAAGCTCTCCGTCATAGGAGGTCGCCTTGCAAGCACGATATCTGGCCCTCGGGGTGGTGCTTCTCATCTCGTGCGCCAAGGTCCCCTACACGAAGCGCGCCCAGTACAACCTGGTGCCGGACGCGATCATGGAGCAGCTCGGAAAGATGAGCTACACCCAGGCTCTCGGCGCCGAGAAGAAGATCCGCAAGGGGGACGACGCGGAGACCCTGAAGAAGGTGGGCAACAAGATCGCGAAGTCGGCGAAGGAGCCGGACTACGAGTGGGAGGAGACCCTCATCGAGTCCGACGAGATCAACGCCTGGTGCATGCCGGGCGGAAAGATCGGCTTCTATACCGGGATCTTGCCCGTCCTCAAGAACGAGGCCGGCATGGCCTTCGTCATGGGCCACGAAGTCGCGCACGCGACCGCCAAGCACGGGGCGGAGCGCCTCACGCAGCAGCTCACGCTGGTGGGGGGCCTCGCGGGGCTGGCGGTGGTCCTCGACACCCAGACGGACCTCGACCGCAACACGCTCGCCATCGTCATGGCTGCGGTCGGCGCCGGGGCAGAGGTCGGGATCCTCCTGCCGTTCTCGCGTATGCACGAGAGCGAAGCCGACATCATCGGCACCATGTACATGGCGTCCGCCGGCTACCCGCCGGAAGAGGGCATCAAGGTCTGGGACCGCATGAGCAAGGAGACCGGCGGCTCGGGGGTGCCGACCTTCCTCTCCACGCACCCGTCGGACGACAAGCGGCAGGACACCATCCGCGAGTGGCTCCCGCAGGCAAAGAAGCGGTACGAGCGCAACAAGCTCCCTGGGGACACCCAGGCCGCCAAGTGGTAGCCTGACTTGCGCATCGAGTTCCGGCGCGGTGGCGTGGTGGAAGCGGAGCACGCGGTCTCGGCCGTGCTGGTTCGCGGGGACGGCGTCGTGGCCGATTCGTTCGGTGTGACCGACGTCCCGGTGACCTGGCGGAGCGCGGCCAAGCCGTTCCAGCTGGAGGTGACGGCGGAACTGGTTCCAGGGCCGTGGACCGACCTGGAGCTGGCGGTGGGCGCGAGCTCTCACACGGGCCAGGCCGCGCACGTGGACCTCGTGGGCGGGGTGCTGGGGAAGCTCGGGCTGGGAGAGGAGCACCTGCTCTGCGGACCCGACTGGCCGAGCCACGGCGCGTCGAAGGCGGCCGCTTACCGCGCATCGGACTCGCCCCGGGCGATCTGGAACAACTGCTCCGGCAAGCACGCGTTCATGGCGGGCGCATGCAGGACCTGCGGCTGGGACGCCGACTATCGGCCGCCGGAGCACCCGCTGCAGGCCGCCATCCGCCAGCGGGTGGAGCTGCGGGCTGGAACCC
Organism: Klebsiella pneumoniae; assembly: GCA_945882675.1. Classification (GTDB taxonomy): domain Bacteria; phylum Myxococcota_A; class UBA796; order UBA796; genus CANLGQ01. Next base: position 20,611 of record CAMCWU010000014.1, read on the forward strand.
GGGTGGATACCGTGGTGGACGGCTGCGGGGTCCCGTGCTTCGTCCTGCCGATCACGTCGATGGCGCGGGCGTGGGCGGAGCTCGGGCGGGCCGTGGAGCGCGGGGACGGGCTCCTCGGGCGGATCGGGGCGGCCATGGCCGCGCACCCGGTGGAGGCCGGCGGCACCCACCGGATAGACACGGACACCATGGCGCTCGCGAAGCGGAGGGTGGTCGCCAAGATCGGGGCGGAGGGCCTCATGTGCGTCGCCGTCCCGGGAGACGACGCCGCGGTCGTCGTGAAGGTTGCCAGCGGCAACGACATCGCGCGGGCAGTGGCGCTCGGTGCGGTGATGGAGCGCTGGTTCCCTGACCTGCTCCCGCCGGAAGTGGCGCAGCACGCCGGGATCGTCAGGAACGTGGTGGGGAAGGTGGTCGGAGAGCGGGTGGCCGTCTAGGAGAACCAGGCCCACGACGCATCATCCCCGTCGACCGCCTGCCTGCCCGACAGGCCAGTGTGCATCGGGTGCCACCACGCGATGGCGTCCTCGCCCTCCCGCCAGCACAGGTACACGTCCTGTCCGTTGCGCGACGCCGGGAAGTCGAGCAGCGCCGGCTGCACGCCCTTGAGCTCGACGCCGTGGCCCTCGATCGCCGCCATGAGGCCCTGGACGGCGCGTTTGAGCGCCTCGATCTCGCCCATGGTGACCTCGCGCCCGGTCGCGGACCGCTCGAGGACATTCGCGAGCTCTTGCGCGCGGTGCAGGCTGGTGAGGAGAAGCGCGACGTGCTCGCGGACCACGGGGAGCAGCTCCGCGGCTTCCTCCGGCGTGAAGTAGCGGCGGGGCGCGCGGACGAGCGGCGGGTCGGTGGACATGCTCTCCCCTATCCCAGCGCGTCTAGCACGGCGGCGAGCACGGTGTCCCGGTCCTCCTTCACGTAGAAGTGTCCGCCGGTGAACTGCCGCATGGACAGGTCGGACCCATGCTGGTCCCACGCCGCCATCTCGTAGCGGTGCACCACGGGATCCCGTGACCCCCACCACGCGTGGAGCGGCAACGGCAGAGGCGGCTCCGGACGCCACGCGTACGTCTCGAGGAGCTCGAAGTCCGCCCGCAGGGACGGCAGGAACATGGCGAGGATGGTCGGCTGGGCCAGGAGCTGGGCGGGGATCGCGTTGTAGCGCTCCTGCAGACCCAGGATGAACGCTGGCTCTGGTAGGGCGTGGAGCGGGGGGAGGCGGTCCGGCAGGTCCGGCGCGCGCCGCCCGGACGCGAACAGGCGGGTCGGCAGCGGCCAGCCCCGGCGGCGCAGCTCGCGCACCAGCTCGTAGGCGATCCACGCGCCCATCGAGTGGCCGAACACGGCGTACGGGCGGTCGATCAGCGGCTCGATGGCGGGCACGAGGGCGGCGACCAGCGCGCCCATGTCGCGGATGGCCGTCTCGCGCATGCGGGCCTCGCGGCCGGGCAGGCTCACGGGGACGACCTGGAGGCCTGCGGGCGCTCGCTGGGCCCACTGGCGGTACTCGACGGTGCCGCCGCCGGCGTAGGGCAGGCACAGGAGGCGGGTGCGCGCGGCGGGGTCGGGGTCGGGGGTCCAGAGGGCCATGGGGCCTGTCGTAGCCGCGCGGGTCGGTCCGCGCTAGCACGCAGCGGCGGAGGGGACGTGAGGGAGCGCAGCCGGGCCGAGCGGATCGCGCTGGTGGTGATCGCGAGCCTCGCGGTAGTGGCGTTGATCGCCGGGAACCGGGTGTTCTCGTTCATGTGCGACGACGCGTACATCGCGTTCCGATACGTCTCGTCGCGGCAGCTCGGCTGGGGGTACACTTGGAACCCCCCGCCGTTCGCGCCGGTGGAGGGCTACACGAGCTTCGCCTGGGTGGTCCTGCTCGATCTCGTGTGGACGGTCACCGGGATCGAGCCGCCGGACGCGGTCGGGCCGATCCAGCTCGCGTGCTCGCTCGGGTCCCTGGCGCTGCTGTTCGGGCTCGCGCTGCGCCTGCCGCTGTCCGCTTCGTACGAGCGGTATCGCGTGCTGTGGGTCGGGCTGGCGATGGCGGCCGTCGTGTCGAACCGCACCTTCCTGACATGGACGACGTCGGGCCTCGAAACTTCGCTCTGGACGCTGGTGGTGCTGGGGTGGACGGCGGCGGGCCTGCGGGCGACGCCGGCATCGACGCGCAGCCTGACGGCGTGGACGGGGCTGGCCGCGCTCTCGGCGCTCGTGCGGCCGGATGGCCTGCTGCTGTGCGCGGCGTCGGGAGCCGGGATCCTGCTGGTCGGGGCGCGGCGTCCGCGGGCGCTGGGGGCCCTGCTCCCGTTCGGCGTTCCGGTGGTGCACCTGCTCTGGCGGTACGCGACCTACGGCGCGTGGGTACCGAACACGTATACGGCGAAGCACGTCGGTGCGTGGCCAGAGGCGGGGTGGTACTACCTGCGGAGCTTCCTGCTCGAGTACGCGGTGGTGCTCTGGCCGCTGCTCGCGCTCGTGGCGGTGGTCCAGCTGCTGCGGCGGCCGCGGGAGATCGCGCTCGTTCCGGCGATCACGGTGGCGGCGCTGGTGGCGCACCTCGCGTACTACACCTTCGACGTCGGCGGCGACCACTTCGAGTACCGGATCTACCACCACGCAGTGGGGCTCCTGGCGGTGAGCTTCGCGTTCGTGGCGGACCGGGCGGGGGTGCCGGCGCGCGCCGGGTTGCTGGCGTTCACGCTGACGATCGCAGCCAGCGTGCCCATCCCGTGGACCCACTGGCACTACACCCACACGATCGTGGTGATGCACCAGCAGGGGATGCCCCACTACGAGATCGCGAAGCACTTTCCCGCGTGGATCCGACCGATCCCGCAGTACTGGGACGAGCTGCAGGGCTGGATGCTGGGGCGCTTCGTCGGCCTGCGCCACCAGAGCCACGTGAACTATGTCGCGGACCAGCGGCGGGTGTGGCCGTCGCGGGCGGTGGGCCTCGCGCTGCCGAGTGATCCAGGCGATCGGCCGGTGATCGTGGAGTCTGGCGTCGGCATGCCGGGCTGGACGCTGCCGACGTTCGCGGTCATCGACGGGCGCGGCTTGAACGACCTGGTGGTGGCCCGCAACCCGCCGAAGGCACGCAAGGACGGAAAGCGCCTCATGGCGCACGATCGCGTCCCGCCGCCGGGATATGTGCGCTGCTTCCGTCCGAACGTGAAGGCGGGGAAGGATGGCACGGTGCGGGTGGTGCCGCGCCCGAGCCCGCTGACGCCCGACGAGATCGTCGAATGCGAGACGACGTTCCTGCGGCGGCTGCAGGACGCCGAGCTACGATAGGCCCGCGTCCGGCGGCGCGTACAGGTCGGTCAGCGGCGTGATCCGCCCGATGTGGCCTTCGAGGTCCATGCGGACGCGCCACACGACGTCCCCGTCCGGCGTCACCTCGCTGATGTACCCGAGCGAGCTCCACCCGATCAGATAGTTGCCTCCGTCAAGCAATCGCACGTCGCCCATGCTGCCGGTGTGCAGCTCGTCGGGCTCGACGTAGGACCAGACCTCCTCCACCGTGCGCGCGTCCTCGTCGACGTCGTACACGACTGCGCGGGTGCGTTTACCGGTATGGTCGGCGTTGTCGAAGACGGCGAGGCCGCCGTCCCAGACGTGCGACATGTGCGAGTGGCTGAACAGGTCGTTGTCGACGGCGCTCCGCCACACCGACGTGCCCCCCGGGTGCGTGAAGTCGCCGTACCGGCCGCCGAGCTGCCAGACGATCTGGCCCGTGGAGCGGTCGATCTTGAGCAGGCAATCCAGGATCTTGCTCATGACGTAGAAGTGGTCGTCGTCGAGCGCCATCAGCGAGTTGCTGTGCGTCCACTCGACGCCGTCGCCGAGCGACACGAAGTCCTGCCCTGGCACCGACTCGAAGGGGTCGACCGGATAGGCGTCGAACCAGCTGAACTCCTGGGTGGGGTCGACGCCGTCCGGCGTGCCCTCCGGCGCGGTCCGGAGCACGTCGCTGGCCCAATCCACCCCGTCGAAGGTCCGGTACTCGAAGCCGAGCCAGGTCAGCGTGCCGTCCGCGTTCTCCCAGCTCGCGTGGTGGCCGAGGAGCGCCCGGGTCTCCGTCGACTCGTCGCCGTCCAGCGAGAGCCGGCGGAGGACGCCGATATCGGACTCCCAGCGCATGTCGCTCTCGAGCCAGCGCAGGCTCGTGCCATCCCGCGAGAACCGAGGAGAGATGCCGAGACCGAACTGCTCCGTGCGCGACCACCACACGTAGTCGCCGTCCCCGTCGAGGATGGCGTGCGCCGTGAACCGGTCGGATGTCAGCACCGCGGCGGCGAGCATGACGTAGCCCTCGGCCGTCTCGGACCGGTCGTCGGTGACCTCTAGAGTGAACGCCGGGAACTCGGGCGGGACGCTCGGGACGGTGAACACGCCATCCGGGCTCTCCGCTCGCTCGCCGTCGCTGTCCACGACCGCGCGCCACCCGTACTCGCGACCCGCCTTCAGGCCGAGGACGGCGACGTCGTGCGCGGTGCCGATCGGCCCGGCGGGCGTGCTCCGGATGACTTCGGGGGCGTCGGCGAGCCAGACATCCACGTGGCCGGCGCCTGCTGCGGGCGAGGTGAAGACGCAGTCCTGGACCGCGGGGATCACGGGGTTCTCGGCGCACGTTGCGGTGAGCGGCGCCGTGCCGATCGGGGGCGTCGTCGGGTCGGGCAGCGCGGGGGCGTCGGGCGAGCACCCGAAAGCGAGCAGCAGGAACATTCGGCCCCCTGCCCGGAGCGTACCACCCGGGGTTACGGTGCGCCCTACGAAGGAGGTCGAGGATGGTCCGCATCGCGATGGGGGTCCTGGCGCTGATGGGCGCTTCGGCGGCCCGCGCGGACGAAGGTGCGGTGTGGGCCGGCGTGTTCGTTACGGGTAAGCTCCACGATGGAGACACGGGCCCCCGGCTCTGGCTCGACCTGCACGCGCGGCGCACGGGCACCGGAATGCCGGCGATCGCGCGACCCGGCATCGGCTGGGATCTCTCGAAGACCGTGAACCTGACGGTGGGCTACGCGTACGTCCCGATCCTCGCCAACGGCACGGGCGAGCTC
>CAMCWU010000015.1 GCA_945882675.1 Klebsiella pneumoniae
TGCTGCCGCTGGTCCTCGACCCGGGCGGCAAGACGTTCGTGACCGTGGACTTCACACCGACCGCCGCGGTGGACTCGACCGGTGAGCTCACCGTGACCTCGAACGACCCGCGGGGGCCGCAGATCGCGGGCCAGGCGGGCCGCGGCGAGCTCGGGCAGCCGGTCGTCGACGTGTTCGACAAGGCGCTGGATCCGCCGATCGACCTGCTCTTCGCCGTCGATCAGTCGGGCTCCATGGACGCGCACGCTGCCAGCCTCTCGAACGCGTTCTCGGACTTCATCGACCAGATCGGCACCGTCACCTCCGGATGGCGCATCGGCGTGGTCACCAAGGACATCGGCTGCTTCAACAGCGGCTTCATCGACGAGACGACCCCGAACTACCAGAATGTGTTCGAGGACGCCGTGAAGCTCGGCAGCGACCTGCAGTTCATGCAGTACGGCGACACCGAGAAGCTGTTCAAGGTCACGGATATGGCGCTGCAGGAGACGAACGGGGGTTGCAACAACAACTTCCAGCGGCCGGGCGCGCTCCTGCACATCATCCTCGTGAGTGACGAGATCGAGCAGAGCGGCACCGCGGAGGCGACCTGGCTCAACGGCTGGCTGCCGTACGTCGCAGATCCGGCGCTCCTCAAGGTCTCGGCCATCGTCGACATCAACAAGGACTGCGGCGACAAGTCGGGCCCCGGGAACTACGACGACATGGCGCTGCTCACCGGCGGGCTCGTCCTCGACATCTGCGACGCGAACTGGGCGGACTACACCGACGATCTCGCGGCAGCGTCCCTGTCGGGGCTCGACATCTACGTGCTCAGCGAGACGCCGGAGGAGTCGACCATCGAGGTGACGGTCGACGGCCAGAGCTGGCTCTCCGGCTGGTACTACGACGCCGGTTCCAACCAGATCGTGTTCGACGAGGAGCTCGCCGACGCCGCGCACGTGGAGGTCACGTACGCCAGCGCCGGGTGCCAGTGAGCCGACGTTACATGCAGATCATCCGGCGCCGGTGATGCGCCGGGCGTGACGCACGCTCACCCGCGGAGGCGGCGGAACCCCGCGATGGCCTCCTGCACGCCGGCGTCGTCCACGTCCAGGTGCACCACCAGCCGGATCCGCGCGGGGCCCGCGGCGAGGCACCGCACGCCGAGCCCGGCCAGCGTCTCGACCATCGCGGGGGCGCCGGGCGCGTCCACGAACACCATATTCGTCTCCGGGACGGCCACGGACCAGCCGTCCGCGGTGAGGCCGGCCGCCAAAGTGCGCGCCCGCACGTGGTCTTCGGCCAGCCGGTCCACGTGGTGCTCCAGCGCGTGAACGCACGCCGCCGCGAGGACGCCGGCTTGCCGCATCCCGCCGCCGAGGAGCTTACGGTACCGACGGGCCACGCGGAGCTGGTCGCGAGGACCGCACAGGACCGACCCCACCGGCGCGCCGAGCCCCTTGCTGAAGCAGAAGCTCACGGTGTCGAACCCGGCCGTGCGGCGAGCGAGGGGGATGCCGGACGCGACCTCCGCGTTGAACGCGCGCGCCCCGTCCAGGTGGGCGGCGAGGGCGCGGGCGCGGGCGGCCGCAGCGAGCCCGTCGAGGACGTCGAGCGGGTGGACGGAGCCGCCGCCGCGGTTGGCGGTGTCCTCCACGCACAGGAGCGTCTGCGGGGCGTAGTGGACGTCGTCCGCGTGGATCGCGGCCGCGACCGCGTCGGGCGACATGTGCCCGCGTGCGCCGCCGAGCGCCCGGATCTGCACGCCCGCGAAGGCCGCGGCCCCGCCGGCCTCGTAGTTCAGCGGGTGGGCGTCCTCGTGCATCAGCACCTCGTCGCCGAGGCGGGTGTGCAGCTTGATCGCCAGCAGGTTGGCCATCGTGCCGCTCGGCACGAACAGCGCGGCCTCCTTCCCGATCCGGTCGGCGGACATGGCTTCGAGCCGGTTGACGGTCGGATCTTCCTCGAAGACATCGTCGCCGACGGGAGCGGCCGCCATCGCCGCGCGCATGTCGGCGGTGGGGCGGGTGACGGTGTCGGACCTCAGATCGACCACGGATCCTCCTCGGAGGAGCCCTCGTATCTCACTCGGGGAGGGCGAGATCCGCGAGGTCCGGGATGTCTTGCTCGCCGAGGCTGTCCCACGCCTCTGGGAAGCAGACACCGCGGCCGTCGAGGGTGATGCCGCACGAGTCCCACTCTCCGAGGCCCAGCGAGGCCCACTTCTCGTCGGGGATGGACCACTCGTCGTTGACGAGGCCGGGCAGATCGAACCAGCACTCGGACGAGCCGTCCGCGCGCAGGCCGCAGGTGAACGCGTTCCACGCGGTGATGGACGCCCACGGGCCGGGCGACGGCTGCGGAAAGTCGATGCCCTGGTCGGACTGGGTGCTGCCCCAGCACACGACCTCGCCGGTGTCGTCGAGCGCGCAGGCGTGGGTGCGTCCGGCCGCGACCTGGACGTAGGTGCGGTCGGGAGGCGGGGCGGTGGTCGCGTCGGCCTTGTTCAGGGTGAACAGGTCCGTGTCTCCCCAGCACGTCACGGTGCCATCGTCCAGGACGGCGCAGCCAAACCCCGCCTCGATGCTCCAGTCAGCAACGGACTCGACCGGCTCGGAGCGCGCAGCGTTCGGCTGGCCGGAGCTCCCCCAGCACTCCACCGTTCGATCGGCGCGCTCGGCGCACGCCCAGTGCGTCGCCGTGCGAACCTCCACCCAGCCAGTGCCCCGGGGGATGCCCTCACACACGGCGTTGTCTGCACCCGCCGAGGTCCGGCACCAGCAGGTCAGGGTCCCGTCTGCCAGGATGCCGCAGCCCTCCCAGCCGCCGACCGAGATCTGGGTGAACGCGCCCGTCGGCGTGGCCGCGACCGCGTACGGTTCGCCCCAGCAGACCACCCGCTGGTCGTTCAGCAGTCCGCAAGTGTTGACAAAACCGCCGTCGAGGGAGACCCATGCCAGGGGTGGCGGACCGATACTCGTATCGGTGCCCGGGGCGAGGTCGGTTTCGGCGTCGATGTCCGTGTCGTACCCCGTGGTCGCCGCGTCCGAATACGCGGGGTCAGCCGCGGCTTCGGCGGACTTGTCGGTGCGGGTGCAGCCAACCGCCAGCAAAAGCGCAGGGCCGCACCCGCGCCACATCAGTTTGCGCCGATGCAGCGGTTGGGGACCACGGTGATGAAACTCTGGCAGTCCAACCCGAACTGGGTGGTCGTGAAGTCGTTGTTGTCGCCGCACTGGTCGTTCCCGGCGCCGGCGTCGCTCGTGGAGTCGAGCAGGATCCCGGGGCACGGCACGAGCGGGTTCTCGGACTGGTTGAACCACTGGCGGTCGTCCCCCGCTCCGCCCAGGAAGTGGTTGCCCTGGTTGGAAGCGCACACGGCGTAGCCGGACGCGTCGCAGAGCGCGTCGACCCCGGCCCCGCCCTCGTGGGCGTCGTTGCCGTCTCCGCCCCAGAGCGTGTCGTTGCCGTCCTGCCCGTCGAGCAGGTCAGCGCCGTCGCCGCCGCTCAGGAAGTCGGCGCCGCCGTTGCCGTCTATGGCATCATTGCCGAGCTGGCCGTACAGGTTGTCGTCGTAGTCGCTCCCGGCGTAGTTCGAGCCCAGGATCAGGTCGGCGCCGCCCTGTCCGCGGATGAAGCCGTCGATGGCGTCGGCGTCCCAAGGCTGGAGGTTCTCCTCGGCGCCGCCGCCCAGGTTGTGGACGAAGCTCAACGCCTCGTCCGGATCGTCGGTGCCCTGGATCCCCACGGTGTCGATGGCGCCGTCGTTCTCGTCGAAGACGCAACAGAACTTCGTGACCGCTCCGCCGAAGCAGCTCCCCCACGCGGACACGTCGTGGCTCGACGCCCCGAAGGTGGTCACGGCCGTCGCGCTGGAGCCGAGGAACGACGCGGTCGGGCAGAGGGTCTCCATCCGGCAGACGAGCTCGTTCCCGCTCACCGTGCAGACGGAGTTGCAGTCCGCGGCCTCGAAGTCGCCCGGGGCGTCGCCGACGTCGCAGTCCGCGACAGCGGGCGCGGCATGCGCTGCAGAGGGCGCGAGGCAGACGGCGGCGCCGAGCGCGAACCGTGGAAAGCGAGACCAGAAAGACGACATGGATGGACCCCGTGGTGGCAGTGCGCGACTCCCCGGGAGCAGACCCCGGGAGCAGACCCCGGGAGCAGACCCACTCTCGCACATCTCCAGCCGACCCGATGCGCTGCCAGAAAAAAAGATCGCGGCGCGCAGCGAGGGCGCTGCCGCTGCGCTGATCTCACGGCCCCGGTCGGAGCCGGGTGCCGCGGTACAGCACCCACGCCGGGTCTTCGAGGCTCGCGATCTTCGCGCGGAACCCGTGCGCCTCCACCACCTTCCGGTCCACGGGGTGCACGTACGCGATCCACGTATCCGGCCCTCTGTGCTTTCGGAGCACCAGATCGAGCACGTCGGCCTCGAACGGGTTGTACAGGTAGAGCACGAGCGGCGAGCCGGACAGCGGGACGTCGGACGCGTCGGACCACACGATGGCCGGGGGCGTCAGGTCCGGGTGGCGGGCGGTCCAGGCGGCGACGTTCCGCTCGGCGACCGCCACGAGCCTCTGGTCGAGCTCCACGCCGATCACCCGGGCGAACTTGCGCTCCGCCGCGATGAGGACGACCCGGCCCTTGCCGCACCCGAGGTCCACGAACGTCGCCTGCGCGGTGCCCTCCGGCCCGAGGCACCGCTCGAGCGAGTCGAGGACGCGGCCCACCACGCCCGGGAGCGTGGGCTCGTAGTTACCCCAGTCGAACGCCGCGGTCTCCGTGCCGTTCTCTGTGTCGTACCCGAGGCTCTCGGGCGCCCGCTGGTCCCGCCAGCGCCGGATCACGTCCACCCGGCGGACGCGGTCGATCGCGCGATCGATCAGCTTCCTCACCGGGGGATGACCAGCCCGGGCTCGTAGCCGTCCGGCCGGGGGAGCCCGCACAGCTCGAGGACCGTGGTGCCCACGGAAGCGATGCTCGCACCCGGTACGTTCGCGAGCACGAGGCGGTTCGAGGGGTCGTAGGACAGGAACGGCACGGGGTTGAGCGTGTGGCTGGTCTTCGGCAGCGGGGCTCCATTCCCGTCGCGTTGGACGGTCCCGCCCTTGCCGTGCATGAACATCTCGTCCGCGTTCCCGTGGTCGGCGGTGACGAGCAGCACGCCCCCCGCCCGCGCCGTGGCTTCCGCGAGGCGGCCGACCTGCAGATCAACGGCCTCGATCGCCATGATCGTCGAGCTCAGGTTGCCGGTGTGTCCGACCATGTCCCCGTTGGCGAAGTTCAGGCGCAGATGGTCGAACTTGCCGCTCTCGAGCGCTGCGATGACCTCATCGGCGATCTCCGCCGACTTCATCCACGGGCGCTCGGCGAACGGCATGCGGTCCGACGGGACCTCCACGTACCGCTCGAGCTTCTCGTCGAGCATCCCCGAGCGGTTCCCGTTGAAGAAGAACGTCACGTGGCCGAACTTCTGCGTCTCCGAGCACACGAACGAGCGCAGCCCCGCGCCCACCAGGTACTCGCCGACGCACCGGTCGATCGCCGGCGGTTGGACAAGGTAGTTGGCCGGCAGCATCAGGTCGCCGTCGTACTGCATCAGGCCGGCGTAGTACACGGCCGGGCGCTTGATCGGGAAGTGCGCGAACGACGGGTCGTCGAACGCCTGGCTGATCTCGATTGCGCGATCGCCCCGGAAGTTGAAGAGCAGGACCGAGTCCCCGTCGTCGACCCGGCCGACCGGCTGCCCGTCCTCCGCCACGACGAACGCCGGGAGCCACTGGTCGTTGACGTTGGCGTCCTCGCCGTATGCGGTCCGGACGGCGTCCGCCGCGCTCGCGAACTGCCGGCCCAGGCCCTCCACATGGCAGCGCCAGCCCCGCTCGACCATGGGCCAGTCGGCGCCGTAGCGGTCCATGGTGATCCACATGCGGCCGCCGCCCGAGGCGATCCGGTAGTCCTTCCCGCCGACGGACAGGCCAGCGAGCCAGCTCTCCAGCGGCTCGATCCACGTGAGCGCCGAGCGCGCGGCCACGTCCCGCCCGTCCGTGAGGATGTGGATCCTCACGCGGCTCACGCCGTCCCGGCACGCCTGCAGGACGATGGCGCGGAGGTGGCTCACGTTCGAATGGACATTCCCATCCGACAGGAGCCCGATGAGATGGAGCGTTCGCCCACCGATCAGGCTCTGCCACACCGGCGTCCGCCAGGCGTCCCCCGTCGCGAACGCGGCGTCCACCAGCTTCGCGCCCTGGTCGAAGACGCGCCCCGCCCCCATCGCGTTGTGCCCGACCTCCGAGTTGCCCATGTCGTCGTCCGACGGCAGGCCGACGGCGCGACCGTGCGCGCGCAGCGAGAGAAAGGGCGTGGCGCCCTTCTCGTCGTGCACGACCGGGCGGGCCGAGCTCAGGCGCAGGCGGTTCAGGTTCGGGGTCCGGGCGCGGGCGACCGCGTCATCCTCGCCACCCGAGCCGATCCCCACCCCGTCGAGGATGCACAGGACCACGGGACCCACGCGCTGGAAACGCGGAACGGACACGGGCACGGGGAGCTCCGGACGGCGAGAGGGCGACGAGGCGTTATCCTATCGCGGTTGCCCCCGCGGTGGGGGCGCTTAGGCTTATCGTCCGGTGCGCCGGTGGGGTTCTCGGATGTCGTGGTTGTGGCTCGTCGCGCTCGCTCTCGCACAGTCTCCCGCCGTCACCTCTGGCTCCGCCGAAGGAGGCGCTCCGAACGTCCGGGATGACGGGACCGTCCGGTTGGAGGGCATCCCGGAGGTCGACCCCGCGCTGTTCGCGGAGGTGCGGCTCACGCTCCAGGCGCGCAACGCGAGCCTCGGCGGCCTCGCGGACGACGGGAAGTCCATGATCGTCGCCACGCGGTTCGGGAACACCGCGCAGCTCCACCGCGTGGACATGCCGCTCGGCGCCCGCAACCAGCTCACGTTCACGGTGGAGCCCACGCCGTCCGGCAGCTTCATCCCGGGCTCACGTGATGTGACATTCTCGCGCGACGTGGGCGGCAACGAGCAGTTTCAGATCTGGCGCATGGCGCCGTCCGGCGTGAGCACCCTCCTCACGGACGGAAAGAGCCGTCACGAAGCCGCGAGCTGGTCGGTCGACGGCAGCCGGCTCGCGTTCAACTCCACCGGCCGCAACGGCAAGGACCTGGATCTGTGGCTCTCGGACGGCAAAACCGCCGCATCCGCCAAGCTCGCCGTGGAGCGGGAGGGCTCGTGGACGCCCGGCGACTGGTCCCCGAGCGGGAAGGAGGTCCTCGTCCAGCACGGGATCTCGGCCCTCGTCTCCGAGTGGTGGATCTGGTCGGTGGACGACGGTCAGATTCGGCGTCTGACGCCGGAGACTCCCGTCGCATCGTACGGCCAGGCCGAGTTCACGCCGGACGGCACCCACGTCATCGTCGCGGGCGACCAGGAGGGCGAGTTCTCCTCGCTGTACCAGGTAGAGCTGGCGTCGGGAGCGTGGAAGCCGCTGACCGCCGACATCCCGTGGGATGTGGAGGGGTTCTCCATCTCGCCGTCGGGCCGGACGATCGCCTACACCGTGAACGAGGACGGCTACTCCTCGCTGCACCTCTACGACCGCAAGAAGGGGAGGGACACGGTCGCAAACGGGCTCCCGAAGGGGATCTACGGCGGCGTGCAGTACGCGCGTGAGGCGGATGTCATCGGGCTCACGATCTCGGGGCCCACCCTCGCGGCGGACGCGTACACCTGGGTGCCGAAGACCGGCGAGCTCACGCGGTGGACGCAGAGCGAGCTCGCCGGGATGGACCCCGCGAAGCTCGTGGCGCCCGAGCTGATCCGCTACCAGAGCTTCGACGGCAAGCAGATCCCCGCATTCTACTACAAGCCGCCCGGCGACGGACCGTTTCCCGTGGTGATGAGCATCCACGGCGGCCCGGAGGCGCAGACCCGCCCGTACCTGTCGGCGCTGGTGCAGTCGCTCGTGGCGCGCGGCGTCGCGGTGGTGCTCCCGAATGTGCGCGGCTCGACCGGCTACGGAAAGAGCTGGCTCGCGGCGGACGACGGCTTCTTGCGGGAGGACTCGGTCAAGGACATCGGCGCGCTGCTCGACTGGATCGGGACGCGGCCGGAGCTCGACGCGAAGCGGGTCGGCGTCTCCGGCGGGTCGTACGGCGGCTTCATGAGCCTCGCGACGCTCACGCGCTACCCGGACCGCGTGAAGGCGGGCGTGGACGTCGTCGGCATCGCCAACTTCGTGACGTTCCTCGAGAACACCAGCCCGTACCGCCAGGATCTCCGCCGCGTCGAGTACGGGGACGAGCGCGACCCGAAGATGCGCGAGTTCCTCGTCCAGACGTCGCCTCTCACGCAGGTCGGCAACATCCGCAGCGCGCTGTTCGTGGCGCACGGTGCGAACGACCCGCGCGTGCCCGTCTCGGAGGCCGAGCAGATCGTCGCCGCCGTCCGCGAGAGCGGGCATCCCGCCTGGTACTTCCTCGCCCGGAACGAGGGGCACGGCTTCCGCAAGCTCGACAACATCGAGCGGTTCACGACGCTGCAGATCCAGTTCTTCCTCCAGGAGCTCTGATGTGGATGTTCGATCGGAAGCCCGCCTCGCTGCCCACCGCCGCTGACGCGCTGCCGGACCGCCCGCGGAAGATCCCAGTCCCGGAGCGACATCTCGTTCACGGGACGTCGCTGACGGACGTGCCCGACGGGCACCGCGTCGCGCACTTCGGGATGGGGTGCTTCTGGGGCGCCGAGCGGAAGCTCTGGAAGATCCCCGGCGTTTACTCCACGGCCGCCGGCTATCAGGGCGGGATCACGGCCAACCCCACGTACGAGGACGCGTGCTCGGGGCGCACGGGCCACACGGAGGTGGTCCGGGTGGTGTACGACCCCGCGAAGGTGACGCTGGACGCCCTGCTGAAGGTGTTCTGGGAGAGCCACGATCCGACGCAGGGCATGCGCCAGGGCAACGATCGCGGCACCCAATACCGTTCGGCGATCTACGTCCCGGCCGGGGATCTCGCGACGGTGGAGCGCTCGCGTGAGCTGTATCAGAAGGGGCTCACGGCGGCCGGCCTCGGCAGCATCACGACGGAGATCCGCGAGGCACCTGCGTTCTACTTCGCGGAGGAGTACCACCAGCAGTATCTCGAGAAGAACCCGGGCGGATACTGTGGCCTGAAGGGCACGGGCGTGAGCTGCGTGAGCTGAGCCCTCACGCTTGACGGGCCACGGAGATCCGTGGTAATCCGGCGGCGGGGGTGGTCCGTGAAGAAGATCCTCATCGGCGTGGCGGCGGTGCTCGGGCTGGCGATGGTGGGCCTCGTCGGGGCGGTGGCCCTCCAGCCGGACAAGATGCACGTGGAGCGGTCGGTCGTCATCGACGCCGCCCCGCAGGATGTGTGGTCGGTTGTGGCCGACTACAAGCGTTTCGCCGATTGGAGCCCGTGGCAGGAGCTCGACCCGCAGATGCACGTGGAGACGTCGGAGCCGTCGACAGGCGTCGGCGCGTCGCACTTCTGGAAGGGCAACAGCGACGTCGGAACCGGCAGGATGACGATCACGGAGGCCGAGCCGAACGTCCGCATGGTCGAGCGCCTCGAGTTCATGGAGCCGTTCGCCGACGTGTCCACTGCGACTTTCACGCTCGCGCCCGACGGCGACAGGACGAAGGTGACGTGGGCGATGGACGGCGACCAGGCGTTCATGGAGAAGGGCATGTGGATGCTCGTCGACATGGACGCCATGCTCGGCGCGGACTTCCAGAAGGGCATGGACAAGCTGAAGGCCGTCGTGGAGCCGGAGGCGAAGGCGCGCAAGGAGAAGGAGGAGGCCGATCGCCTCGCTGCCGAAGCCGCTGCCACCGCTGCCGCTGCCGCCGTCCCGACCGACGCCGTCGCGCCCCAGTAGCCGTCAGGGCACCAGGTAGCGGAGCACCAGGTCCACCAGCTCCGCGCGCCAAGCGGGGTCGGACAACCGGGCCGGATCCTCGATGATCTGCGAGTGGATCGCGGCCTCTACCGTGCAGGTGAGCAGCGACGCCGCCGCGTCCAGGTCTTTCGGGCGGATGCGTCCCCGCTGCTGCTCGAGCCACGCGCGGACGAGCGCGCGCCCGGGGTCGTGCGTGAGCTTGTACATCCCGGCGCCGTTCGCCAGCATCGCCTCCACCAGCGCGATGTGGAGCTTCGGCGCGTGCGCATGAGCCGCGGCGAGCGCGTCCACGAAGGCAGGCACGGCGACCTCCGGCGGGGCGCCCCCGAGCGGAGCTGCGTGCGCGGCGAGCAACGCCGTCATCTCCGCCGCGTGCTGGAGCCCGAGCGCGCGCAGGATCTCCTCCCGGCTCGCGAAGTACTGGTAGAGCGTGCCGATCCCGACGCCCGCGACCTTCGCTATGCGGTTCGTGCTCGCGGCGGCGGCGCCCTCGGCGACGAGAACCCGAGCGGTGGCCTCCAGGATCGCGCCGACGGTGTCGCGTGAGCGCCGCTGAGATGGCTTCCTACGCACCATGTCGAGCTGGGTTGCGGCCATGCGGTGCGATCTCCGAACGCGAGTTGTAACCCGAGCGTCCGCTCACATATCTGGTATGCGAGAGGTGCGACATGGCGACTTCGACGCTCCCCTGGCTCCGGCCCGCCGACCCGACCCCGACGCTCCCGGGGCCGTTCTGGAAGAATATTCGGCGGATGCGAACGGATCCCATCGGCATGTTCTCGGAGGCCCGGGACATGGGCGCGGACGTGGTGCGGCTGCGCGCCGGCCCGATCAACGCGTACGCCTTGTACTCTCCGGATGCGGTGCAGCGCGTGCTCGTGGCGGGGGCGGAGACGACGGCGAAGGGCACGCGGGGCTCCCGGCTCCTCCGGCGCGTCCTCGGGGAGGGCCTGCTCACATCCGAGGGCGACGCCTGGAAGGCCCGCCGTCGTCGGTCCCAGCCGCACTTCCGGCGGGACGCGTTCGCCGATCTCCCGGCCGTGGTGGAGCGGCACACCATCGCCCAGACCGATGGTTGGAACGGCACGACGGAGGTGTCCGCCGTGACGGGCCGCCGCGCGCGCGGCGTCGGGTGCGAGGTGCTGGTCGGCGCCCCGCTGGACGACCGCGACGCCCACGAGGTGGGGGAGGCGCTCGAGCGGATCCTGGCGGGGTTCCTTTGGATGATCACGTTCCCGATCGAAGGCGTGGATCGCTGGCCGCTGCCGGCGTCGCGTCGGCACCGGGCCGCGGTGGACGCGCTCGGCGGCGTGGTGGACCGGCTCGTGGCGCGGGAGCGCGCTCGGCCGGGCGGTCCCGCGGGAGGTCTGTTGCGCGACTGGATCGCGGCGACCGACCGCGGCGAGATGTCCGCTCCGGACCTTCGTTCCGAGGTCGTCACCATGCTGCTCGCCGGCCACGAGACCACCGCGCACGCCATGGCGTGGACGCTGGGCCTGCTCGCTCAGCACCCGGAGATCCAGGAGTCCATCCGCCGGGATCTCGCGAACGGCGACCTGGCGAGCCTGGACCGCGCGGTGGCCGAGTCGCTGCGCCTGTATCCGCCGGCGTGGATCGTCGCGCGGACCTGCCACGACGCCATGGATCTCGGGTCGGTGACGGTCCCGGCCGGGGCGTTCCTGTTCATGCCGATCGCCGCCTGGCACCGGAATCCGCGGCTGTGGGTGGACGCGGATGCGTTCGTGCCGGATCGCTGGATCGCGCTGGATCCCTCTGCAAAGGCCGTGTACATGCCGTTCGGGGCGGGCCAGCGCAAGTGCATCGGCGAGCACTTCGCGCGGACAGAGGCCCGCGTCGCGCTCGGCGCCATGCTCCGGAGGTACCGGTTCGCGCCCGTCGCGGGCCGCCCCATGCGCGCGGAGGCCAGCGTGACGTTACGGCCAGCAGCGGGGATCTGGCTGGAGATCACCCCCTCGGGTGTTTAGGTTCCTCCCAGGGGAGGTGCCGGTGCTGTTCGCGTTCCTCGCGCTGGTCGCCTTCGCGGAAGATACCGCTCCCGGAGCCGATCTCCCGGCGCCGCAGACGTGGGCTGGGCACCAGGTCTCGATCGCGACGCGGAAGGTGCCCCTCCTCGGGCGGATCGAGACGCGCCAGGATGTCTGGATGGTCGGCGAGGTGATGGACGGTCCGGACGGCCCCGTCGTCGTCGAGACGGCGTGCCGCATCGATTTGAAGAGCACCGCGGGCCTCGAGCTCGTGTTCGCGCCGGCGGCCGTTCGCAAGCTCCCGAAGCCCACGATCGCGTGGAAGGCCGCGCCCGACGGCAGCCTCGCGGCCTCCTGGACCAACGGCTGGGGCCACACCGACATCGACGGGAACGGGGAGCCCGGGTTCGAGGTGGGCGTGAAGGTCGCAGTGTGCAGCGGGAACCTGGAGATCGCGTCGAGCACCCGGTTCGTCGGGACGGCCACTCGGGTGGACGGCGGGATCGACGGGCGCGTGGACCTCGTCATCGACCGCGAGATCCTCCAGGCGAGCAACGCGTGCCTGGGCCTGGTGCCGAAGGTGTCGAAGGACGCCGTGAAGGCCAGCTTCCGCTGGCGCCCGGTGGCCGCGGGGGCGACCTGCGAGAGCCTGGCGGCGGCGGGCTGGCCCGTGACGGCTGCTCCGCTCTAGACGCCGCTTTTGGCAGGTTCTCGGCCGCCCGCGGTCCTGGGGCGCCGGTCCGCGCGCCCCGACGGCAGCGGGGGATCAACCCCCGAACTTGAGGACCGCCTTCGGGTGCTTGTCGATCACGGCCTCGAACCCCGCGCGCGTCCACGTCTGCATGTCGACGACCGTGTCCTGCCCCGAGTTCAGGATCTCCCGCCAGATCGCGTCCTGCACGCCGTTGCTCGTGTCCTCCAGGAGCGCCTTGGTGGTCTCCCAGGTCGAGAACAGGCGGCGACCCACCACGCCCTGGAGCTGGATGCCGGACATCACGATCTTGTGGGCGTCCTGCAGGACCGCGTCGCCGTTCTTCACGCCGAACAGGACGACCGTGCCGCCCCGGCGCACGATGGACACGGCGTTGTTGAGAGACGAGTTGAAGCCCGCCATCTCGAGCGCGACGTCCACGCCCACGCCATCCGTCACGTCCAGCACCTGCTGGCGCAGCGTCGGGTCCGCGGACCAGTGCTCCGGACCGGCCTTGGGTGCGATCACGACGTCCACGCCGAGCCGCTTCGCCATCTCTCCGCGCGACGCGTCCGGCTCGATGCCGATCACCTTGCGAGCGCCCATTCCCCGCGCCACGAGCACCGCGAACAGCCCGATCGCGCCCGTGCCGCAGATCGCGACCGTCTGGTCCTTCAGGTCCTTGACCTGGCACGCGTGCACCGCGTTGCCGAACGGCTCCTGGATCGCCGCGACCTCTGGGCGGATCCGGCCGAGATCCGTGGGCCAGAGCGCCTTCTCGGGGAGCTTGACGGTCTCCGCGAAGCAGCCGTCCATCGAGATGCCGATGATCTTCTCGTTGCTGCAGACGTGGAACTCGCCGCGGCGGCACTGGTAGCATTCGCCGCAGACGATGTGGCTCTCGGTGCTGACGATCTGGCCCGGCTTCACGCGCGTGACGTTCTTGCCGACCGCCAGTACCTCTCCCAGCATCTCGTGGCCGAAGATCCGCCGCGTCTGCCCTTCGTCCGCGAGGCTGCCGAGCACCATGTCGCCGAAGGCCTTGCGGCTCCAGATGCCGCGATCGGAGCCGCAGAACCCGGCGTACTTGACCTTGATGAGTACCTGGTCGTTGTCGTCCGGCGCGAGCGCGGGAGCCGGCACGTCTTCCAGGATCATGCCGGTGGAACCGGCCCAGCTCTCGCGATTGGAGTCGAAGGTCAGCGCGCGCATCGTCATCTCCGGCCCCGCGATCGCGAGGTCGCCTACCTAACGGGCCGGACGCGGTTGCGGGAGTGCGCCCGGGGTACAGGGAGCGGGGAGGGCCCATGGAGCGCATCGACGTGGAGCTCGGAGCCCGTTCGTACCCGGTGTTCCTGGCGGACGACTTCGCGGGGCTGGGGGCCGCGACCCGCTTGGACCGCACGGCCGTGGTGGTGACCGACGATCGCGTGGCGCCGCTCTGGCTCGGCGACGTCCGGCAGCGCCTCGAGGCCGCCGGTGCGCGCGTCCGCACCGTCGTGATCCCGGCGGGAGAGTTGCACAAGACCTGGGCGACCGCGGGCGCCGTGCTCGACGGGATCCTCGAGCGGGGGTTCGACCGCAAGTCGCTGGTGGTGGCGCTGGGCGGCGGGGTCATCGGCGACGTAGCCGGGTTCTGCGCGAGCGTGGCCCTCCGCGGCGTGGACGTGCTCCAGGTCCCGACCACCCTGCTCGCGATGGTGGACGCGTCCGTCGGCGGCAAGACGGCAGTGGATCACCCGCGAGGGAAGAACCTGATCGGCACATTCCACCAGCCGGCGGCCGTGTACGCGGCGGCCTGCGCGCTCGGCACGCTCCCGGAGGAGGAATGGCGCTCCGGCCTGGGGGAGGTGCTGAAGACCGGGTTACTGGCGGGAGAGCCGCTGTTCTCGTCGCTCTCTCGCCTCGACCGTCGGGCGATCGTCCCGGTGATCGCGGCGTGCGTGCGGTTCAAGGCCGACGTCGTCGCCGGGGACGAGCGCGAGGGGGGCCGGCGCCTCACGCTCAACCTCGGGCACACCGTCGCGCACGCGCTCGAGCTCCTCGCGGGCTTCGACATGCGGCACGGGGAAGCCGTCGCGATAGGTCTCGTGGCGGAGGCGCGGCTATCGGTGAACCTCGGCATCGCACCTGCTGATCTGCCGGATCGGATCGTGGCCGTGGCGCGGTCCCTCGGGCTCGCCACCGACCTCCCCCGGCGACCCGCGTCGGACCTCGCGGACGCGATGGGCTTGGACAAGAAGGCGGAAGGAGATATCCTTGTCGTACCCCTGCTCGCCGACGTGGGGGACGCCCGGCTGGTGCGCCTCACCGCCGCCCGGGTCGCCGCCGGGCTCGAGGTCCCTGCTTGAACCAGCTCCTCCGCCAGACCCGCTCGCTCTCCGCCGCGATCCTCGTGGCTGGCGTGGCCGGCTGCGCCGAAGAGCCGACCGCCGCCGTCCTGCCCCCGGAAGACGTCGAGCTCCGCTGGAGCGACGCCTTCAACGGCATCGACGACCAGCTCGCGGCGTTCGTCCCCGTGGACATCATGGTGTACTCGCCGGCGGACGGCGGCCCGCTCGCAGACGCCCTGGTGCTGGTGTCGAGCGACGCGCCGGTGGCGTTCCTCCTCCCGCAGTCGCTGAACCTCGTCGAGAACGACGGTTGTACCTCGGAGCCGCTCGAGGGTGACCCGTGCTTCGGCGTCGCGTGGGACGCCTGGAGCGATCTGTACGTCGCGGTGGACGACTCCATCTCGCACACGGTCGAGGCCACGGAGGGCGAGATGCGCCTGTGGACCGACGAAGACGGTCTCGCCCGCCTGATCGTCCGCCTGGACGCCTTCCCGGTCTCGGAAGACGGCTTCGAGCCCGCGGTCGTCGGACTGTCCCTGGGAGAAGACGCTGCAGACGCAGACGTGAGCTTCTCCCTGTCTCCCCGCTGAACCGTGGCGCTCACCGACCCCGAGCTCGCGCTCCTGCTCGACGCCCTGGCGGAAGACCCCGGCGACGGCGTCTACCCTCAGGTGGGAGAGGAGCTGGTCCGCCGGTCCCGCTGGGGGGACGCCGCCCGGATCCTGGGCGCGGGGCTGGACGCCCTTCCGCACCCGGCGGCGTGGACGCTGCTCGCGCGCGCCCGGCTGGAGCTCGGTGACGCGGAGGCCGCGTTCGCCGCGATCTCCCGGACCCATCGCGAGCTTCCCGGCTTCCCGGAGGCCGCGCGAATCGAGCTGCTCGCCATGGAGCGCACCGGCCGCCTGGCGGAAGCCCGCGAGCGCGCCGCTGCCTTCCGCGCGTGGGACCCGAACGACGTCGTGGTGCAGGCCGTCCACGAGCGGCTGTCCGCTCCAGAGCCGGACAAGCCGCTGATCACGCCCGACCCCACCCTCACGGTGGGCGCCGCCGAGCGCTTCGCGGATATCGGTCGGTTCGACCGCGCGATCCGCCTATACCGCCGCATGCTGCACCACAACCCGGGGCACGCGGGAATCCAGGTGCGCCTCCGCGAGCTCGCTCAGGAGCACCCGGAGGCGGACGAGTTCACGCGCGACTCCACCACGGACATGGTGCCGCTCGTGTCCATGGCCCCGCTCGCGGTCGTGCCGCGTCTGGGCTCCACTCCGGTGCCCGTCGAGCGCGCGGTGATGGAGCGGCGCACTGCCGATCGGATCGAAAGGCTCGCCGTGCCGCCGCCGATCCCGGAGGACGAGATCACGGACGTCAATCTGATCCTGGACGCCCCGGACGCCCCGAACGGCCGCCGGAAGCCGCGTTCCCTCATCAACCCGTGAGTGAGCGCGAGATCCTGGTCCTGAACGGGCCGAACCTGAACCTGCTGGGCCGCCGCGAGCCGCACGTGTACGGCGCGGACAGCCTCACGCTCGTCACGGCGAACCTGGACCGCGTGGCGGCGGAGCTCGGCGTCACCCTCGCGCACGTCCAGAGCAACCACGAGGGCGCGCTGGTGGACGCGGTGCACGCGGCGTCCGGCGGGTTCGGCGCGATCGTGAACGCCGGGGCGTACGCGCACACGTCGGTGGCGCTGCGCGACGCGCTGCTCGGCGTGGGCCTCCCGTTCGTAGAGGTCCACATCTCGAACACGGCGGCGCGCGAGCCGTTCCGACATCGGTCGTACCTGGCGGATATCGCGATCGGGTCGGTGGTGGGCCTGGGCACGATCGGCTACGAGCTCGCCCTGCGCGGGCTGGTCGCGCGGGTGGGTGGAACCGGTCCCGGCTCCGAGGTATAAGGCGGCTCGCCGCCGGCCGGGTCCCCGTGGACCCCGCGCCCCCCCGCTGGGGAATCGCGCAGCTCCGGCGCAGGAGATCGCATGGATCTGGAGCGGATCGAGTCCCTGCTCAAGCTGCTGGTGGAGCACGACGTCAAGGAGTTCCACTACCGCGGCGCCGACCACTCCATCCGGCTCCGGCTGGGCCCGGAGATCGTCCAGCAGGTAGCGGCTCCGGTCCAGCATCAGGTCCAGCAGGCGGCGCAGCCCCAGCAGGCCGGCGCGCCCGCTCCGGCCCCCCAGGTCTCGGCTCCGGTGGCCGACAACCTCAAGAACATCGAGTCGCCGATGGTCGGCACGTTCTACCGCTCCTCGTCGCCCGGCGCGGCCGCGTTCGTAGAGGTCGGGGACACCGTGCAGAAGGGCAAGCCGCTCTGCATCGTGGAGGCCATGAAGCTGATGAACGAGATCGAAGCAGAGGTCTCGGGCGTCATCGTCGAGATCCTGTGCGAGAACGGCCAGGCCGTGCAGTTCGGCCAGCCGCTCTTCAAGATCCGCCCGGCTTGATCGCATGACGAAGCCCCCGTTCGAGAAGATCCTCATCGCCAACCGCGGCGAGATCGCACTCCGCATCATCCGCACCTGCCGGGACATGGGGATCAAGACCGTCGCGGTCTACAGCCGCGCGGACGAGAACTCGGTCCACGTGCGCTTCGCGGACGAAGCCGTGTGCATCGGCCCCGCCCCGGCTACCCAGTCGTACCTGTACATGCCGAACATCCTGTCGGCGGCGCACGTCACGGGGGCGGACGCCATCCACCCCGGCTACGGGTTCCTCGCGGAGCGGAGCCAGTTCGCGCAGGCCGTCCGCAGCATGGGCAAGGTGTTCATCGGCCCGTCGGTCGAGCACCTCAAGATGTTCGGGGACAAGCTCGAAGCCAAGGAAGCAGCCCGCAAGGCCAACCTCCCGCTGCTCACGGGCTCCGTCGGCGCCATCGAGTCCATCGAGGGCGCGGTAGATGTCGCGAACCAGACCGGGTACCCCGTCATCCTCAAGGCGGCGGGCGGCGGCGGCGGCAAGGGCATGCGCGTCGTCGAGGATGAAACCACGCTCCGGCGCGTGTTCGACCTCGCCCAGAACGAGTCGCTCGCGGCGTTCGGCAGCCGGGAGGTCTTCATCGAGAAGTTCCTCCGCAAGCCCCGCCACGTAGAGGTCCAGGTCGCCGGAGACGGCTTCGGCGGCGGCATCCACCTCGGCACCCGCGACTGCTCGCTCCAGCGCCGGCACCAGAAGATCATCGAGGAGGCCCCGGCCCCCTTCCTGTCCGACAAGCTGCGTGGCGACATCTGCGAGGCCGCGGCCAACCTGATCCGCTCCGTCGGCTACCAGACCGTCGCCACCTGCGAGTTCCTGGTGGAAGGCGAGGGCTTCTACTTCCTGGAGGTCAATCCCCGCATCCAGGTCGAGCACCCGGTGACGGAGGAGGTCACGGGCGTCGACCTCATCCAGGAGCAGATCCGGCTCGCGGCGGGCCTGGGGCTGTCGCTCACGCAGGACCAGGTCGTCATCAAGGGCCACGCGATCGAAGTGCGCGTGAACGCAGAGGATCCCTACACCTTCTTGCCGTCTCCCGGCCGGATCACGGGGTACCACGCGCCGGGCGGCCCGGGCGTGCGCATCGACGCGTTCGTCCACGAGCAGGCGACGGTGCAGCCGTACTACGACTCGCTCACGGCGAAGCTCATCGTGAAGGGCGCCACGCGCGAGCAGGCGTTGGCCCGCACCTTGCGCGCGATCGACGAGTACGTGGTGGAGGGCATCCGCACCACGCTCCCGCTGCAGCGCGAGCTGCTGCAGACGCCGGAGTTCCTCGAGGGGACGTACTGGACGCGCTTCGTCGACGAGTTCGTCGCCAACCGCCAGGTCCCCTAGATCTGGGTGGTTCGAGCCCAGGCCTGGCGGGCCGGGCTCCGGTCCGTGCGCGCCGGAGCACGAACCATCCGTCTGTCCAGGGCACGATCGCATCCGCTTCGGAAGCACGCTTTCGGGATACTGCAGGCACGACGTTTGATACTCGTCGCGGTCTTCTGGCATCCTGGAAGGGCATCCAGGGGGTCCATCCATGCATCCGTCCCGTCCCGTCCCGTCCGCGGGCCGCGCTGCGCCTGCTCGTAGCCAGCCTGACGGTCCTCGCGTCCGGTGACGCGCTGGCCGCCAACGAGTTCAGCTACGGCGTCACCTGCTACAACGACCTCCCGAGCGCGCTCGCGGCCGCTTCGGGCGACCCTACCGCCACCATCAAGATGCGGCCGGGCTCGACCAGCACGCTCACCAACGTGGTGCTGTGGACGGGAAACCGCTACCTCATCTCCGGCACCGAAGCGTGCATGGGCGCCGGCCCGTTCACGGGGACGCCGACCATCAGCGCGGTCGCGGGCAACCGGGGCTTCCATGTGGTGGCGGGGAACAGCCTGGTCATGAGCGACGTGAACCTCGTGGGGGGAGATCCCGCGGCCGGTGAAGACGGCGGCACCATCTTCGTGGGCGGCACCTCGTCGCTGGCGATGTTCGGCGGGACCCTCTCCGGCGGCGTCGCGGACACCGCCGATGGCGGGTGCTTGTTCGGCGCGCAGGGCTCGACCGTCGTGCTGGACGGTGTGACCGTGGAGAACTGCACCGCGGATGACAACGGTGGCGGGATCGCGCTGGATTACGGGAGCCTCGGGTTGTTCTACAGTGTTACGGTACGGGACAACGTGGCCGGGTTCCAGGGTGGGGGGATCTTCGCCGACGGCTCCGACGTCGACCTGCTGTTCGACTCGGTCATCACCGGGAATTTCGCGGGCTATGGAGGTGGGGGGATCGGCATTACGGGCAACTTCGCAGCCGCGGACTTGGACGTCAAGGACGACACGCACATCGACCTCAACGACGCGGGCTGGAGGGGGGGTGGCATCTTCGCCATCGCGACGCTGGCCGATGTGGACGTGGACATCACCGAGAGAGTAGTGCTCGACGGAAACGAAACCGAGGTGTGGGGCGGTGGCATCTACGTGGACGGGACCGAAAACCTGCTCACGCTGAGCCTCGCGGACGAGGTCGTGCTCTCCGACAACACCGCGCCCCTGGGCGGAGGCATCTCGGCGGCGGCGAGCTTCGTGAACCTGTTCGACGACGTCCTCCTGCAGGACAACACCGCGGTCGATCAGGGGGGCGGTATGCACCTCCGTGACTGCACGGTCGGGATCTACGGCAGCACGATGACCGCGCCGGGAGCTGCCGGTGCTACCACGAGGGGCGTGCGGTTCGAGCGCAACTCGACGCCGTGGAACCTCGCGACGCTGGCGCGCGGGAGCGCGATCTTCGCCGAGCAGAGCACGACCATCGACGTGGACCAGATGGCGGTGGAGGGCCACGACGGGGCCGTGGTGAGCCTGTCCGACGGCAGCACCATGACCGCGAACCGCTCGCACTTCAACGACAACCCCGCTGTCGTGCTGTTCGAGGTGCCGAGCGGCACCATGTTGGAGGTGGAGGCGGAGTTCGGCGAGGCCGGCTGTGACGACGCTCTCGATCCGCTCGTCTTCGCGGCGGACCGGTACTGCTCGGAGATCAGCTACAACGAGGGCATGCTCATGAGCCTGGGCGGCACCGCGCTGATCCGGACGACCGCGATCATGTCGAATCAGATCAAGGCTACCAACACCGGGTTCGACGTGGACGGCGATTTGGCGTTCACCACCAACATGGTGGGCAACAACGTGTTCGACAACTCGCCTTCGGTGCTGGTGGCGGTGCACGGTGGCGCGGACTTCGAGGCGAGGCAGAACACTTTCGCCGACAACGACCTGCCCGTCGACTACGAGGCGGGGTCGACGGGCGACTTCCGCCGCAACGCGGCCTTCGACTCGGGCGCCGGTGTCGCTGTCGTCGTCGACGGCGGTGCGGTCGTGACCGGCACCCAGAACATCGGCGACTGGTCGGGGGCGGTCTCGTCGGCCTTCGCGAACGGCACGGCGCCGGGGTGGGTGACCACCGCGCGCGGGCAGTTCCACCTGTCGGCGACGTCTACGGCCGTGAACATCTGCTCGACCGACGGACCGTTCGACGTCGAAGGGACGGCGCGGCCGGTGCCCGCGGGCGCTTGGGACGCCGGCAGCATCGAGTTCACCCCGTGAACCGCGCCGCCTTGCTGCTGCTGCTGGTCGCCTGCGGTCCGCCGGGCTCGGGAAAGGCCGTCGACACGGCGGGTTCGACCCCGCCGGTCCCGGTCGAGCCGACCGTCCCGACCGGGCCGGTGAAGCCCGAGGACCGCGACGGTGACGGCTACGTGGAGGGCGGCGACTGCGACGACAACGACCCGACGCGCCACCCCCAGGCCGTGGACACGCCGTACGACGGCGTGGACTCCGACTGCCTCGGGAACGACGACTACGACGTGGACGGGGACGGCAGCAAGGCGATTGCGTACGGCGGAAGCGACTGCCTGGACACGGATCCCTCGGTCCACGCCGGTGCGACACGGGTTTGCGGGAACGACATCGACGACGACTGCGACGGCGAGCAGGACTGCCTGTTCGGCGAGCTGTACCTGGAGGACGTCGCTGACGCCACGCTGACCGTCGCGCAGTTCGCCGAGGTGGGAGCAGTGGACGTCGGAGATGTGAACGGCGATGGCGCCGCGGACATCGTGCTCGGTCAGGGAAATGACGGTCAGGCCTACGTCTTCCTGGGACCCCTGCTCGGCGTCCAGGACGAGGCGGCGGTGGAAGCGAAGCTCCCGGGCAGCCAGGGTGGGATGGGATTCGGTGACTTCGACGGCGACGGTCTCGACGACCTCGCCGTCACGGAGCAAGGGCTCGCCATCCAGGCGTCGACGACCCTGTGGTCCGGCCCGGAGATCGGGCGCGGCGAGCCCGTGGCGACCCTTCTTCACGACGTGGGGGACGGGCAGGCGATCCAGACCACCACCGCGGACGTGAACGGCGATGGATTCGACGAGCTCATCCTCGGGGGCATGTTCAACTGCCAGCTCGAGGGGTACGAGGACATCGACCAGGGATGTGCAGCCATCTTCTATGGTCCGTTCGCGGCTGACATCATCCCGTCAGACGTGGGTGCGGTTCTAGTCGGAGACCAGGCAGATGGCTCTGCCTACCCGGGCGCCGCCCGGATGGATGGTCGCAGCGACCTCGACGGGGATGGTCTTGTGGACCTGGTGGTCGTGGACCCCTCCGTGGGGGACCGTGGGGCTGTTTATGTCGTGCCGACGCCGGTCCCGGCTCTGGTCTACCTGGTGGAGGAGCCGATCCGGCTCGAACCCGAGCAGGCCGCGGGCATCTCGGACTTCTTGAACGCAGGGTGCGCGGGGGACGTGGATGCGGATGGTCACGCCGATCTGGTGGTGGGAACGCTCGGCCAAGGGAGTCGCGCGGGGGTGGCCTGGGTCTTTCGAGGCCCACTGACCGGCATCCTGGTTCCGGAGGACGCATTCGCCACTATCGAAGACGTTAACGTCCTGGACGGCGCGCTTCCGGGAGATCTGGATGGCGACGATTCGGCCGACCTCGTGCTCGTGACGACTTGGCGGGATCCTATCACGGACGTCGACTCATACCGGCCGGAAGTCTTCTACGCCCCCAGCGGCGCGGTCTCGGCCGACGCCATCATCACCTCGCCGGACCCGTACGTCGGCTTCTACCAGACCCGCGGCCTGGGAGACGTGGACGCCGACGGGTTGGCCGACTTCGTCGTCGCGGGACCCGGCCTGAGGGACCCCACCGGGGTGAACGCGGGCGGAGCCGTCACCATCCTCGGCCAGCAGGGGCTCTGACGTGCGTCTCACGCTGGCGATCCTCGCCGCCTGCTCGGGAGAGCCGAAGGAGACCGACGCGACCGATCCCCCGGACACGGTTCCGCCCGGCGACACCGACGCGACCATCGACACCGACCCGGACAGATCCGGCCCGGCGCCGTCGCCCGTTGCCGTCCAGGGCCAGCTCCTCGACGTGCCGGTCCAGGCCGATTCCTGGATCGCGGGTGTTCTCGCGGGGACGCCGTGGGGCGCGGCGGGGGTGCGCGGGACCGTGTGGGTCTCCGTGGGCGCGGATGGCGTGAACGGCCTCACCCCGACCCTGACGACGAAGGACGACGCGGTCTGGCCCCTCGTGGCCGCGGCCGAGGTCGGCCGGTACGACCTGCCCGTAGAGGCCGGCTTTGCGTGGATCCCCTTCACGGAGGCTGACGTCCGCCCCGGCGCCATCGACGCGTGGGACGGCGTCGCGAGCGCGTACATGGCCGGCGACGCGCTCGTGTACGTCGCGCCGAAGCTGCCGCTCGGAGCCGACCTGGAGCTGCTGTGGGGCGGCCAGGGGTTCCACTCGGCCGTGGCGGTCGTGGTGGACGCCGCGGGCACGGTGACGTGGACGGACGATCCGGCAGATCGGGACGGGCTCGCCAACGCCAACGCGATCGACACCGACCGGACCCTCATCCCCGCGGCGGCGTTTCCGGCTGTCGGGGACTACGCGGTCGGGCTCGCGCCGTGCGTGCGCACGTTCCCGAACGATCTCGTGCAGCTCGATCCCGGGTCGTCGGCGGTGCGAGCGGGCCAGATGACGTTCCGGCGCGTGCAGGTCGAGTAGCCGAATCACAGGGCGAGCGGAAACCCGAGGGCCCGAGCGGCTTCGCCCATCCGCCCGTCATGGCTGGCCACCGACACGGAGACCCCCTGCGCGCGCAGGTAGTCGGCGGCGGCCAGGTGAGGCGCATCCAGCATGCGCACGGGCACCGGGAACGGTCCGAAGACGCGCGCGCAGGCCGCCGCGTCGCTCTCGATGGTGTGGAGGACATCAGCGTGGGTGTGATCCACTACGGTCCGTGGGGGGCGCACGGCCGCACCGTCCGAGAACGAGTGGTCGCCAAGGGGCCAAGAGAGCCAAGGCGCCAAGGCGGTGCTGCCGAGGCGCATCCCGAGGCTCGGGACCCTGGTGCCCGATCTTGGCCCTCATGGCGCCTTGGCGCTGAAAATCGAGTAGCAGGCGTCCCCCGGCTCGAGCAGGGCACTCGCGTCCACGCTCCACCCGGAGATCCAGGGCACTCACGGGGCCCACCGCGCGCAGCGTAGCGCGGAGGTACCGACGGAGATCACCGATCTTCCCGGTCCCCGGCAAGATCGCGAAGCAGGGCGCCCGCGGGGAGCGGCGGAAACGTGCTCTGCGGCGGGATCCCCGTCCATGCGCGTCACGACCGCACGGACCGGAGGCCCAGGACGGGAGGCCCGGTAGAACCCCCCAAAACGAGCCCTACCTGGCGGAGCCCGAGAGGTCCGTGAGGTGGCCGAAGATCTCGTCCATGTCGAACTGCGTCGGCTCGGACTCGCTGGCCGGGGTGTCGTGGTCGGGAGCCACGAACAGGTCGAAGCGGCGGTTCGCGGCGTCCCACACGACCGAGTGCGCCGTGACGCCGTCGTACCCGTTCTGGACCGCCTGCATGAACCCGGGGGCGTCCTCCGCCGAGACGGGCCCCGCGCCGAGCAGGCCCACCAGCGTGTCGATCCGGCCGTTCGAGTCGGCGTCTCCGAGGTCCACCCGGCGCTTCGCGTAGTGGTTCGCGGCGAGGATGACGTCGCCTGCGGGCTCCTGCGTGTCCTCGCCTGGGAGCCGGATAGTGGACTGGCCGTCGGGGTTGATGCCGGAGCCGTCGACCTCGAACACGACGCCGCCGATGTCCCCGCCGCGCGCGAGCGGCATGGCGAGGTGCAGGTTGTTCCCCGCGAGCTGGCGACGGTCGTCGAGGACGGCGTCCGCGGCGGCCACCGGGTCGTCCGCCCCGACCGTAGCGACGAGGGCTGCGCGCGCGGTGAGCATGCGCGGCGAGATCTCGAGCGTTTCGTCGGCTTCGAGGCCGCTGGTGTTGTGCATCGTCAGGAGCAGGCCCTCGTCCGTGAGGCACGTGACGCAGCCGGTCATCGCGGGGACCATGACGGACGCGAAGCGCGCGCCGTCGTCCGTGGAGTCGTAGACCTTGAGCATATGGTCGGCGAGGAAGTAGCCCTCGGCGTCGATCGCCCAGTCGAAGTTCCGGGCGGCGATGGTGTCGCCCGTGGCGGACGCGTCCCCCCAGGCCGTGAAGGACGTGCAGCCGAAGTCGGCGATCGCGTTCGCGAACTTGAGGTCGTCCAGCGTCAGGCGGTGCGGGCCGTCCGGCAGCATCTCGCTCTCGACGGTGAGCTGCTCCTCCGTGCACCATTCGTTCGCGCCGTCGTAGAACGCGGTGATCTCGCGGAGATCGTCTTCGTCGAAGGTGGTGCTTCCGAGCACGAACATGCGCGCGAGCTCGTAGGTGTAGTCCGAGTGCTGGCCGACGAGCTCTTCGAGCAGGTAGTGCTTGAACAGGGGGCCGACGCGGTCGCAGGTGAGCGCGCCCTCCGCGTAGCCGATCTCCTCGCGCGTGCCCCACAGGTAGAGAACGCTCCGATCGCCGACCATCTCCAGGCTGCCGTTGTAGGGGAGCTCGGGCGCGGGGGTGGCCGGAGTCGGATCGGGCGAGCACGCGAGCAGGGCGGCGAGGAGCATGGGGACCTCTGTCGACCCCCGTAACGCATCCCGCGCCGGCGGGTCGTCCCGGTGCGGCGCGCGCGGCAGGTTTTGCCGGGGGCGCAGGGGACGCAGCACGGGTTCCACAACGACTCGACGCCGCGCTGCTCGGCGGCGGCCGCGGAGCTGGCGTGGAAGCGGACGCTCGAGCTGTTCGGGGCTTCTCTCCTCTGAAGTTTGGGGTGGTGCACCCCACCTCCGGGTCTGGGGCGCCGGTCCGCGCGCACTCACGGGA
>CAMCWU010000016.1 GCA_945882675.1 Klebsiella pneumoniae
GGGTGCACGTGTTCGGCCACATCCACGAGGCACACGGCGAGCACCGAGAGCCCAGCTGCCCGACGCGGTTCGTCAACGTGGCGATCAAGGGGATCTTCGGGGGCCTCCGCACACCGACGGTGCTCGAGCTCTGACCGTCACTCCTCGGATGCAGAGCCCGTCGGCGCGACCGCCCGCCGCCCGCGCTTCCCGGGGCGAGCCGGCTCGGGCTCCACCAGGAACCGGAGCATCGCCTCCCGCTCCTCCTTCGCCGCGGAAGAGAACAGCTTCCCGCGCGCGTCCTGCCAGCGATCGAAGCGCCGCGCCGCACGGAACTCGTGGCACTCGCGCAGCTCCGTCTTCAGGACTTCCATATCCTCCTGGTTCCGGATCGGGTACGCGCGCCCCTCGATAGTCACGGCCTTGTTCGTGGCTTTCACGACGGTCGGCTGCGCCACGCCCCACGCGCACTCGCTCAGATCGGTGGGGTGGCTCGCCGAGACCAACCGGGGGGACGCCGTGCGGACGGGGCCGCCGCTGAGCCGGGTCGGCGGCGCGTCCTCGGCGGGGGGAGCGTCCTCGGCGGGCGCAGCCTCCTCGGCGGGCGCAGCCTCCACCGGCTTCGGGCGGACGGGCATCACGAGCGGCGGCGGCGCGGTCCCGCGGGTCGCCAGGTGCTCGTCCCACCACGCCGGCACCGCGAGCTCGGTCACGTCACCGAGCCAGGCGTCGTCGAAAGCGGCGCCGTCCTGCCACATCCCCGCGACCAGCTTCCCCTTCTTGTCGTACACCTGGACCAGATGCGGGATCTCGGGGGTCGCCACAGGCTTCAGCGCCGGCTCACCGTCCACGACCACCAGGCCCCCCTTGGGCGGCGCGAGCCCCTTCCCGGTCGGCCCCGCCGGGTTGGCGGCCTCGATGCCGGCCACGAGCTCCTCCCACACCTCCGGCGCGACGGACCGCTTCACGAGCGGCCCGACCGTCGGATCCGCGGCCTTCCACAGCGCGGCCCACCGCTCGACCTCTCCCGTATCCTGCTGGGCGAACGCCACGAGTGACGCGAGTCGCGCCACCCGCGCCACATCCCACGGGGCGAGCGGCGCGGTCGAGCACGGGAACGCGCTCATCACCTCGTCGAGGCGCCCCGCCGCCGTGTCGGCCTCTCCGTCACGGAGGGCGACCTCCACCGAGTCGAGGTCCATCCGCAGCGCGTCGACTGAAGCGGGCACGCACTCGGGGTCCTGGGCGAAAGCGGCAGCAGCGAGGATGACGAGCACCGGGCCTCCATGCCCACTCCTAACCCGCGCCGTGGGGGTTACATCCGCAAGACGGAGGACGCGTGAGACCGGACGACCTGTGGGAGGCGCGCGCCCGTGCCGCGGCCCTGTTCGCGACGTGGATCGCAGACGGCGTGAACGCGCGCGCCGCGGACCTCGGCTTCACCGGCTTCGACGCCGATCCCGACCGTGCGGCAGCCGAGCGCCACCGGTGGCTCGCGCACGAGCTCCTCCCGTACGAGTCGGTGTTCCTCGGCCCGGAGCGGCTGCTGGGCGGCGAGCGCGCGGCGCGGGTGACGGCGAGGTACGCGGAGGCCGGGTTCCGCCCGCGTGCCGACCTGGACCCGGATCATCTGGCGCAGGAGCTGGCTTTCGTCGGGTTCCTGTGCGGTGCGATCGGCGACGCGGAGCGGGACGGCCTGCCCGACGTCGCCGCCCGAATCGGGCGCCTGCTCGACCCGTTCCTGGCGGAGCACCTGGGCGCGTGGCTGCCGATCGCGGCGTTCGCGGTGGCGGACGCGCCGGGCTGGGGGCCGGTGCTGACGGCCGCGGACGAGCTGGTCGCGAGCTTCGCACCTCCGCTGCGGATCCCGGCAGCTCCGGACGTGGATCCGCTGGCCTCGCGGGCGGGGCTGCGGGACGTCGGCGACTGGCTCGCGACGCCGCTCTCCACCGGGATCTTCTGGACGCGGACGGCGCTGGACGACATCGGGCGGCGGATCGGCCTGGCGCGGGGCTTCGGGTCGCGCGCGGAGACGCTGGAGGCCCTGCTCCGGAACGCTGCCGACCACCGGAAGCTGGCGATCGTGGCGGGCGCCCTCGCGACGGAGGCCGAACGCTGGGCGGCGCGGCACGCGGGCACGCCGTGGGAGCAGCGGGCGCGGCGGGCCGCGGCGGTGTGCCGCACGCTGGAGACGAGCGCAGCGTGAAGCCTCGTTTTGGGGGATCTGCGTGGGCCCTGGGGTCTATGGCTCCGGTCCGTGCGCCCGCGACGGGGAACGCGCGGGGCTCCAAGCTACGGACAGCAGTCCGCGGCGTTCGCCCTGGCATCTCCGTGATGGCAACGTTGCCAAGGCCGACTAGCGAGGTTTGCGGCCGATAAGCTCCGTTCCAAGGCTGACGAACGAACGCCGATTCCAGGGGCACCCGCAGGCGATGCGGGTCCCACGGCCGCCGTCATGCCCCCTCCCCCTTCACGGGGGAGGGCTGGGGTGGGGGTCGTTGGCCAGGGTGAACCAACGCATTTCCGGCTTCGGATGCCAGGGACCAAGGCCCGGCCCCCCCCTCCCCGACCCTCCCCCGCAAGGGGGGAGGGGGAAAGGCATGGTAGGACGCTGCTAACGGAGTGCCCCCACGCGAGCGCGCGGACCGGCGCCCCGCCAGCCGGGCACGGGGTGCAGCCCCCCCAAAGAGCCGTCACGGAGCCAGGATCGCCCCGCACCGCACCACCACCCCCACCGCGTCCCCCACCGCCACCCCGGGCGGCCCGTCCACCACCACCACGGCGCCGGCGACCTCCACCCGGGCCCGCACGTGCGCACCGAGCCACGCCCGGTCCACCACCCGCCCCGGGATGCCACCCGGCCCGATCCCGGCGTCCGCCGTGCGGAACGCGAGCACGCACTCCCCCTGCGGAGCGTCCTCGGGGGCATGCGCCGGCACCACGACGTCCCCGACCCGGACCCCGCCGTCCACCCGGATCCCGGGGATCCGCTGGGACATCCCGAGGAACCGCGCGACTGCCGACGTCGCCGGGCGCTCGTACAGATCGCGGGGCGGCGCGAGCTGCGCGATGCGGCCCGCGTCCATCAGCGCGATGCG
This sequence comes from Klebsiella pneumoniae, assembly GCA_945882675.1. Taxonomy (GTDB): domain Bacteria; phylum Myxococcota_A; class UBA796; order UBA796; genus CANLGQ01. The sequence continues at coordinate 3,078 of CAMCWU010000016.1, forward strand.
ATCCGCCAGGGCGAACGCCTCTTCCTGGTCGTGGGTGACGAGCATCACGGTCACGCCGGCGCGGCGGACGATGGACCGGATCTCCTCGCGGAGCTCGAGGCGCAGGTTCGCGTCGAGGTTCGAGAGCGGCTCGTCGAGGAGGAGCACCCGCGGCTCGGCCACCAGCGCCCGCGCGATCGCCACGCGCTGTTGCTGGCCCCCCGAAAGCTGGGACGGACGCCGATCCTTCAGCGCCGTGAGCTGCACGGCCTCGAGCGCGCGCCCCACCCGCGCCGCGACGTCCCCTGCGCTCGTGACCACCAGGGGGAACGCCACGTTCTCGAACACCGTGAGGTGCGGCCACACGGCGTAGCTCTGGAACACCATCCCGAGCCGCCGGCGCTCGGGCGGGACGAAGACGGCGTCCGACGCCACGATCTCCCCGCCGATCGCGATGGTACCCCCGTCCGTGGGGTCGAGCCCCGCGACCATCCGCAGCGTGGTGGTCTTGCCGCACCCCGACCCGCCCAGGAGCGCCACGACCTCCCCGTCCGCGACGTCGAGATCTACGCCGCGGACCACGTGATTCGCGCCATAGCGCTTGTGCACGCCCCGCAGGGCCACATCAGCCACGCTCTCCTCCCACGCGCCCGAGCGCCAGGTTCCCCGCCAGCACCACCGCGGTCGCGAGCACCGCCAGGACCGCCGCGGCGGGCGGGTCGCCGTAGGTCTGCAGCGCGAACAGCACCGCGCCCAGGACCCGGCTGTCCGGCCCGGCCAGCAGCACCGAGAGCGTGACCTCCGTGAAGCACGGGAGGAACACGAGGATCCACGCGCTCGCCAGATCCCGGCGGATCAGGGGGATCGTCACCGCGCGCCACGCCCGGAGCGGCCCCGCGCCGGAGATCCGCGCGGCCTCCTCCAGGGAAGCGTCCACCGAGCCCAGCGCTGCCACCGACGCGCCCACCGGGATCGCGAGGTACTTCGCCGTGTACGCGATACCCAGCAGCCACCCCGAGCCTGCGAGCGCCAGCGCGAACGTCACCCGATCCGCCAGGATGAACCTGACCTCCTGCGACCACGCGAGGAGCATCCCGAGCGCCAGCACCGTCCCCGGGATCGCGTAGGGCGCCCGCGCGAGCGCCGTCAGCGCCCGCCGGCCCCGCAGTCGGGTCCGCTCCTGCAGGATCGCCAGGAGCAGCCCCAACATCACGGCGGCCGTGGCCGCCCCCGCCCCGAGGTACAGGCTCCGGAAGATCGCCCCGCGCGTGTCCGCCCGCCCGAGGACCGCCGCCCACGTCTCGAAGCCCATGTTCGACCAGACAAAACCGCGGCCGTAAGTCCGCAGGAGCGACGTCGCCACCAGGGTCGCGAGCGGCAGGCCCGCCGCCACCAGCGCATACGTCCCCACCCCCACCGCAGCGACCCAGCGCCACCGTCCGAGCCCGATCACCGGCGGTCGAGCCGCTTTCCCGCCCACCGTCGCCACCCGCCAGCGGAGCGCCGCGAGCCGGAGCAGCGCCGGCATCCCCAGGCCCACCACCAGGAGCAACGCCGAGAGCGCCACGGCGATGGGCCGACCCTCCCCCGGTGACAGATCGAGGGCCTGGTAGATCCGCGTGGTCAGCAGGTGCCGCGGCTGGGACGCGCCCGTCGACAGCAGATAGGGCACGCCGAAAGCGGCCGTCGTCGCCGCGATCACCAGGCCCGCGGCCTCCGCGACCGTCGGAGCCACCAGCGGCAGGGTCACGCGCCGGAGCACCGTCGCGGGCGTCGCCCCCGCGATCCGCGCGGCCTCCTCGAGCGCCGGATCGGCCCGCCGGGCGGCGTCGGCCGTGGCCATCATCACCAGCGGCGCGGACTCCAGGCCCATCACCCACACCATGCCGCCGAGGGTGTAGATGTCGAGGACGGGCGCCCCGAACGTCGCTCCGATCCGGTTGATCCAGCCGTTCGTCGGGTTGAGGAGCGCGATCCAGGCGATCGCCGTGACGTACGGCGGCACCAGGTAGGGGATGGACAGCGCCGCGCGCCACCCGTCCGCGCCCGGCAGATCCGAGCGGCCCACCGCGAGCCCGAGCGGCACGCCCACGACCACCGCGAACAGGGTGGAGCCCACGGCCACCACCACGGTGTTCCGCAGGGCGATCCACGTGGATCCATCCAACAACGCCGCCACCGCCGCCACGTCCAGCGCCGCCACCAGTCGGAGCAGCGGCCAGCCGACCACCAGGAGCAGCGCGAGCGCCGCCGCGGCACCGAGCCAGCGGATCACGGGCTCGCCCACCGCGACTTGATCTCCGCCTGGCGCATCACCGTGTCCGCCAGGATCTCCGCGGTCCACGGCCGCACCGCGATGGTGTCGAGCGGCGGGGCGCCGGGCGGCGGCGCGATCCCCGGGAGCACAGGGTACATGTCCCCTTTCGCGATGAGCGCCTGGGCGTCCTCCGCCAGCAGCCAGTCGACGACGGCCTCCGCGGCCCGCGGGTTCGGGCAGCCGTTCGGGATCGCGACCGGCCCCGGGACCGCCACGGCGCCATCCGCCGGGAACACGGCTTCGATGGGCGATCCCTTGCGGCGCGCGGCCAGGATGTTCTCGAGGAGCAGGATCCCCACGGGCCGCTCGCCCGTCTCGATCCGGGCCTGTACCGCCGAGTTCCCTCCGGCCGCCACGATTCCGTTCGCCCGCAGCGCGTCCACGCCGGCCCACCCGTCGTGGGTCGCGAACGCGAGCCAGGTGAACGCCGTCCCGGACGCGAGCGGATCCGGCATGGACACCCGGTCCCGGAACCGCGCATCCGCGAGATCGGCGAACCCCGCGGGCTTCTCCCCGCCCTCCTGCACGCCCGTCACCATGAGCGAGAGGCGCGACGCCGTCCACCGCCCCTCCGGATCCACCCACGCGCGGTCGATCTTCAGCACGTCCGGCGCGAGGTGCGGCCGCAGCCGCCCCTGCTCTGCGAGGCCGACGTACCACACGGGATCGCTGGTCCACAGCACGCAAGCGGGCGATCCACCGGCGGACGCCTCGGCCTCGAACCGCTGGGCGACCTTCTCGGAGCCGGACTGGAGGAACCGCGGCTCCACGCCGGGCAGCGCGGCGCGCAGGGCGGGCTCGAGCTCGTCGAGGACGGACTGGTAGACCGACGTGTAGATCCACACCTCGCCGGAAGGAACGTCAGACGCGCAGTCTCCGCCGACGACTGGCGGCGGTCCGACCTCGATCCGGCACGCGAACAGGGCGAGCAGCCACATGCGCGGAAGCGTACCACTGCGACGGCTGCTACGATCCCGCCATGCTCCACCTCCTCGCCATCATCGCGTATGCAGCGCCCCTCGTCACGCCGGAGGTCATGGCGGGGATCAGCCTGGGGGGCGGGGCGGGGCTCGGGCCGGGGTCCGGCGGCGGCTCCGGCGGCGTCGCGGCGACCTGGTTCCCCATCGGGCGGCTCGGGATCAACGCCGGCGTCCGCGAGGGCGTGTGGGCGTCCCCGACCCGGACGCTGGGCGAGATCGACGCCGGGATCCGGTACCGCGCGAGCCCGGCCATCGACGTGATCGCCGGCTTCGTCCACTACCATGAGACGCCATGGGCGGACTTCCTGGGGGATCCGATCGGGGCCACGGCCGGGGTCGCCAGCGGGATCGACCACCGGTCCGGCGGCCAGCTCGGCCTGAGCTGGGGGACCGGCCTGTTCGACTCCCCGAACCTGCGCGGCGTGCTCCGCGTCGACGGGACGGCGACTGTCCTCGCGGGAGTGGGACCCCTCGCCTACGGCCAGGTCAACGCCGGCTTCTGGCTCGAGGTCCCGACGCTCCGCCGGCGCGAGTGACTACTTCGACGCGACGAGATCCATCACGAACGTCAGGCGGTTCTGGTTCTTCACGGCGCCGAACGCCGCGCTGAACGGGTTGAAGCCCCAGTCCGTGTGGTTGGCGTCGAACTTGCCGGACGCCTTGAGCGTGGTGCCGTCGGCCGTGACGGCCATGAGGACCTGGGTCGGCCGCGCCTTCCCGCGGATCGTCAGATTGCCGGAGACCTGCACCTTGTCGCCCGACTGGGCGCACGAGGTCGACTGGAACGTGATCGTGCTGTACTTCGCCATGTCGAGCTGGCTCGAGCCCTGGAAGTTCGCGGCGATCTCGCCCTTGTCCCCGTCGCTGACCTCCTCGACGTCGATGCCCGCCTTGGCGCGAAAGCCCGGGGGGTCGACCTTGAGGCCGGAGACCGGGACGGTGATGTCGATCTTGCACTCGGCGACGTTGCCCGGGTTCCAGTGGACGGTGCCGGTCCAGCCGGTCGCCGCGACCGCGTGGTCGTGGGCGAGCCCGGACGCGAGGGTGTTCGGGTCCTTTCGCACGACGACGAACAGGCTGCTCGACGACGCCTTGAGCGTGTAGTCGGCGGCTGCCGGGGCCGCAGGGGCCGGGGCGGGCGCGGTAGCCGGGGCCGGGTCCTGGGCGAGCGCCGGCTGGAGGCCAGCGAGGAGCAGCGGGAGCATGACGATGAGCGTGCGCATGATGTTCTCTCCAGTTTGACCCTCCTGGGACGACCCGGGGGCCTCGAATCTTCACCGGGTCCAACCCGCTAGCGGGCCGGCTCTTCCGGGCGGGTGCGCTGTCGCATCAGCCCCTCCTGAGCGGTCGAAGCGACGAGATTGCCGCTCCGATCAAAGAACTGGCCGCGCACGAGGCCGCGGGAGCCGCTCGCGGACGGGCTCTCGACGACGTGGAGCAGCCAGTCGTCCATCCGGAACGGCCGATGGAACCACATGGCGTGGTCGAGGCTCGCCACCTGCATGCCGGGCGACAACCAGGATAATCCGTGTGGCTGCATTGCGGTCGTCAGGAAGTGGAAGTCCGACGCGTAAGCGAGCATGTAGCGATGTAGTGAGCTGTCGTCCGGCAGCGGGTCGATGGCGCGGTACCAGACGTGCTTGACGGCCGCGCGCCGGTCCGGGTTCAACGGGTTGTGCGGGTTGACCTCGCGGATCTCGATGGGTCGCTCGGCCGTGGCCTTCTCGCGCAGGGCCGCGGGGATTCGGTCCACGACTCGGCGGGACCGGGCGATCTCCGACTCGAGGCCGTCCGGACCGGGGACCGACGGCATGCGGTCCTGATGTTGGAGGCCCTGCTCCTCTATCTGGAACGACGCCGAGAGGCTGAAGATCGCCTTACCTTCCTGGATGGCGACGACCCGCCGGGTCGTGAAGGTCCCGCCGTCGCGGATCCGATCGACCTCGTAGATGATCGGCCGCCGGACGTCACCTTGCCGCAGGAAGTAGCCGTGCAGCGAGTGGACCGGGCGGTCCTCCGGCACCGTCTGCACGGCCGCCGAAAGCGCCTGGCCGAGCACCTGGCCGCCGAACACCGCGCCCCAACCGAGATCCTGGCTCTGACCGCGGAACAGGTCGACCTCCAACCGCTCGAGGCGCAGGAGATCGACGAGCTCCTGCAGGACCGGACGCATCAGCGCCCGGCCAGGACGAGATTGTTGACTGCGGCAACTACCACGCCGAGGATCGAGATGCCGGCGATCAACCCGGACGAGATCGGGACGATGAACTCGTCCGCGCGCTCGCGGTCGAGCCGGGTCCAGATCGCGGCGATGACCGCGCCCGCGAACATGGAGATGGCGTAGTACGCCGGGAGGATGAGCCCGAGCCCCAGGCCCGTCGCGGACGGCAGGTACCGGCGCACGTTCGGCGGCGTGACCCGCTCGATGACCGTGAGGATCGCGCCGAGGATCAGCCCCGCGTAGATGAGCTGCCGATCGAGGGGGTGGAGGTTCCCGATGCCGTGCTGGAACACCTCCGCCACCGCGCGCCAGGCCTGGGCGGCCGGGGCCGGGAACGCCGGGGGGCCGCCGTTCACGCCGAGGAGCGCCGTCGCGTCCGGGACCAGCAGGTAGAACCCGAGCGTCGTCCCGATCGTGCCGGAAACGATGCCCGCGGCCTGCGCGAGGAACTGGCGCCGCGGGTTCGCGCCCAGGAGGTACCCGGACTTGAGATCGTTCAGCAGGTCGGCGCAGGCGCTCGCGGCGTTGCTGGTGATGCTCGCGGTCATCAGGTTCGCCGTGGCGTTCTGCGGGATGAGCACGCCGTAGGTGAGCTGCATGATCTTGCCCATGGCGCCGGTCGGCGTCACGTCCGTCTCGCCGGTCGCGCGGGCCGCCACGAGCGCGAGGCCAAACGTCATGATCACCGCCACCAGGCCCAGGTGCGGCGGGATGTGGAAGAACCACCAGCCGAGCAGGATGACGCCCACGCCGGAGGTGCCGGCCCCCGCCGCGAACCAGGAAGTCGGGACCTCCACGTCGCCATGGGCGCCGCCGCCGCCGCCAAGCCCCTGGAACGCGCGGACGATCGTGCGCCACTGCATGAGGAACGCCAGCAATCCGGAGCTCACCATCATCGGCGCGCCGAGCCACAGGCCGACCTCCTTCCAGGCGCTGCCGGGCTTCGTCACCGCGGTCACGTCCACGCCGACGAGGTTCGTCCAGTGTTGGTCGAGTCCGAACGGGCCGAGGAAGAACGCGAGGAAGATGGCCGCCGCGACCATCGAGGCCGTGGTCCGGAGCCCGACGATGGCGCCTGCCGCGATCATGACGGGGTTGAGGTCCCACACGAGGTTCCAGTCGCTCGCCTTGTACGGGACCGTCTGCCCGTCGACGACGTGCGACCCGCGTGCCGGCAGGAAGTCCAGCCACTTCCGGTGGCCGTCCATCAGCGGCTCGCGACCGTCGGGCGTCTTCCGCGCGTTGAGATCGAGGAGCAACGGGAAGATCGAGCCGACCAACGCCGAGTACAGCAGCGCCTTGCCCTTGCGCGCCGCCGAGTCACCGGCCGCGTACAGGCCCTGGAGGGTGGACGCCGCAGCGAGGCCCGACGGGAACTTGAGGCGTTCCTGGTTGATCATATTGCGCTTCATCGGGATCGCGAGCGACACGCCGAGGAGCGCGAGCAGCGCGGTCCACGCCGCGAGGACGAGCGGCGGGAGCTGCACGCCCGCGGGGTTCTCCGGCGTCACCGAGAGGATCAGCAGCGCCGGGATCGCGGAGACCATGGTCGAACCTGTCGAATACCCCGCCGCCGACGCCGTCGACTGCATGCAGTTGTTCTCGAGGATCGTCATCGGGCTCTTGGCGAGACCCGCCTTCTGCAGCCCGCCCCACAGCGTGTAGGATAGGATCGACGCCGTGATCGCGACGCCCAGGTGCCAGCCGGTCTTCAGGCCCACGTACAGGTTCGTGAACGCCAGGAGGAACCCGAGCAGCGAGCCCATGACCACCGCGCGTACGGTCAGCTGGCGCGCGTCCGCGCCGCGATAGACGCGGGCGTACCACTCCTCCTCCGTCATCTCGGCGACCTGGTCGGGCGAGATGTCGAGGGGCCGGGCGGCGTGGAGCTCTTCGGGGGTGACGGGCGGGGGCTGGAACATCCGGAGGACTCCGTTTCGACGGGTGCAGTCTACCCGGTGCGGCGCCAGCCGGGGGACGCGGTGGTGGTGACGGGGCGCGAGTTCGGGTACACTCGCGGGGGAGGCCAGGATGTGCGGACGCTATGCCGCGACGACGCCAGCGAGCGCCATCGCCGAGATCTTCAAGGTCGACGTCCTGCCGGACGTGCTGCCCCGCTACAACGTCGCGCCGACGCAGAGCGTGATCGCCGTCGTCGCCGATGGGGGCAAGCGCCAGATGAAGAAGTTCCGCTGGGGGCTCGCCCCTTCCTGGGCGAAGGAGGGCAAGCCGAACGCGGGGATGATCAACGCGCGCGCCGAGACCGTCGCGGAGAAGCCGGCGTTGCGCTCGGCGTTCAAGAAGCGCCGCTGCCTCGTCCCGGCGGACGGGTTCTACGAGTGGATGGCGGCGGCGACGGGCAAGACGCCGTACCTCATCGGCATGGGTGATCGGCGTCCGTTCGCGATCGCGGGGCTATGGGAGGTCTGGCGGGACAAGGCGGACCCCGAGAAGGACCCGCTGTTCACCTGCTCCGTCGTGACCGTCGGCCCGAACGCGCTCATGGAGCCGATCCACGACCGGATGCCGCTGATCCTGCCGGAGTCCGCGTGGGACGCGTGGATGTCGGCGGACACGCCGATCGAGGAGATCAAGGCGATGCTCGTCCCCTTCCCGGCCGACGACATGGTCGCGCGCCAGGTCAGCAAGGTCGTGAACAACGCCCGGAACGAGGGCCCGCAGTGCCAGGCCGACCCCGAGCCCGAGGGGCAGGCGTGAGCAAGAAGCAACCTCCGCCCCCGGCATCCGGCGGCTTCGGCGCGCTGGCGGACGCGTTCGCGAAGAAGGGGTTCGACGTGCCGAAGGCCGCGACCCCGGCTCCGGTCGCCGCGCCCGTGACGGTGAAGTCGGACAGGGCCGAGAAGGTCGCCCAGCCGAAGCCGGCGATCACCCCGGGTAAGATCGTCGTCCGGAAGGAGAGCAAGGGCCGCGGCGGCAAGGCAGCGACGCTGATCCGCGGCATCGACCTGCACGGCGCGCCCCTCGAGGCGCTCGTGAAGAAGCTCAAGACGAAGCTCGGCACCGGCGCGACGATCGAGGACGACGGCGCCATCGCGGTCCAGGGCGAGCAGATCGACCGGGTCATTGCGCTCCTCGTCGCCGAGGGCTTCGAGCGGGTCAAGGCGGGCTGACGTCAGCGGATCCCGTCGCGCGTGACCACGGACGCGAGCCGCTCGAAATCCGAGAGCTGGTTGAACACGTGCGCCGAGATGCGCAGCCAGCACCGGCCGCCGAAGGGAATGATCGGCACCTCGATCCGGTGCTCCTGCCACAGCCGGCGGCGCAGGCTGTTCGCGACCAGGGGCGTCCCGTCCGCGTGAAACGGCAGCTCCAGCGTCGCGAGCGCGCCGAGCATGGACGCCGGCGCGGGCCGCCGCGTGCCCCACGCGTCGGTGAGGAGCGTGGCGGCCTCCTCGCGCAGGGTTCGCTGCCATGCGTTGATCTGCTCGATGCCCAGCGACTCCGCGTACGCGAGCCCGGCCGGCGCGGCCAGCAGCGCGGAGGGATCCCGCGTCCCGAGCCAGTGAAGCTCCGCCCGCATGCCGCCGCCGTACCCATGCGACACCACGGAGGCATGCAGCCCCGCCTGGTGCTGCCGCGGGACATGCAGGATTGCCGCCGACTTCGGGGCGAACAACCACTTGTGGAGGTTCCCCACCCAGCCGTCCGCGCCGAGCGACGCCAGGTCCACGCCGACGTGGCCGGGCACGTGCGCGCCGTCCACCACCACCCGCGCGCCGTTCGCGTGGGCCAGCTCCACCAACTCGCGGATGGGGAGGAGTAGGCCGGTCGGGCTCGTGATGTGGTCGAAGACCGCCAGCTTCACGCGATCGGGCCAGGCGCGGCGGACCGCTTCCACCACCTGGGCGGGGTCGTCCAACGGGAACGGGACGGCGACCTCCACCACCGTGGCGCCGGCCCGGCGAGCCACGTGGTGCGCGGCGTGCCGCACGGCGCCGTACACGTGGTCCGTGAGCAGCACGACGTCTCCCGCGGCCAGGGGCGCCGACTCGAGGAGCACCATCATCCCCGCGGTCGCGTTGTCGACGAACGCGAGCGTATCCGGCGGCGCGCCGACCAGCGGGGCGATGCGCTCGAGCGCCGCGTCCAACAGGCCGTCGAGCTCGTCCACGAAGAACGCCACCGGCTGGGCCTCGAGCCGCTCCCGGAGCCGATCCTGGGCCGCCGTGACCACCCGTGGGGTCGCCCCGAACGAGCCGTTGTTCAGAAAGTCGATGCCCGGCATCAGCGCGAAGTCGTTCGTCAGGTCGTGTCCGAATGTCGGCATCCCAGCCCCCGCACCTCCATACCGCGGGATATGCGCCGACGTGCGGAGGCCAGCATGACCGCGAGCAGCATCTTCCGGGACGGGCTCTTCGAAGGAAAGGTGGCGCTGGTCACGGGCGGGGGCACCGGCATCGGCGTCGCCATCGCACGGGAGATCGCGCGGCTCGGCGGCACCGTGGTGATCGCGTCGCGGCGAGAGCAGAATATCCGCCCGGCGGCCCTCGGGCTCTCGGCGGAGCTCGGGCGCGAGATCCACGGGGAGATCTGCGACATTCGCGATCGGGCGTCCGTCGCGGAGCTCGTGGCGCGCGTGGTGCAGCAGCACGGGCGGATCGATTTGCTCGTGAACAACGGCGGCGGCCAGTTCTTCAGCCCGGCAGAGGGGATCACGCCGAACGGCTGGGACGCCGTGGTCGCCACGAACCTGACGGGCACCTGGAATATGGTCCGCGCGGTGGCGGACGCGTGGATGCTGAAGAACGGCGGCTCGGTCGTGAACATCACGATGATGACGCACCGGACGTTCCCGGGCATGGCGCACTCGGTCTCGGCGCGCGCGGGGGTGGAGGCGCTCACGCGGACGCTTGCCGTCGAGTGGGCGCCCCGCGGAATCCGGCTCAACTGCGTCGCTCCGGGGTTCGTGGCGTCCTCCGGGCTCAAACGCTACCCGGCCGGCCTCGGGCTGATGGAGAAGATGCAGAGCGTGGTGCCGCTCAAGCGGCTCGCGACCTGCGAGGAGATCGCGTGGTGGGTCGCGTTCCTCGCCAGCCCCGCCGGCAACTACGTGACGGGCCAGACGCTGACCGTGGACGGCGGCAAGGAGCTGTGGGGCGACTACTGGCCCATCCCGGATCCGCCGGACATGGTCCCGTTCCAGATCCCGACCGAGCCTTGGGAGAGCGAGTGAGGGCCCGGCCGTGACGGGGGCGCTCCTCGGCGCGCTGCTCGCGGCCAGTGCGCTCGCGAAGAAGCCGGTCCGGGAGCCGCCGAAGCTCGATCCGTGGTCCGACGAGGGTCTGGCGGCGCTCGGCGCCCGCATCCTCCCCCTCGTCGAGCGGGAGGCCGGCCGGAAGTTCGTCACGCCGCCGATCATCCGCTACTCTCAGCCCGCGGCGTTCCAGGTGCTGCTCGCCGCCGAGCAGCGGCGGATCTTCGACATCGTGCTGGCGGACACCCCGCCGGAGATCCGGAACCGGATCGCCACGGACGCAGCGCGGATGGAGTCCGCGAGCATCCTCGGCAAGTACGGCATCGAGGACCATGTCACGTACCTGTGCGCGCCGGCGATCCGCGACAGCCTCCCGCTGATGGGGCTCACAGACGATCGCGGCGAAGATGTGCTGGCGTTGATCCTCGCTCACGAGCTCACGCACGCGCTCACGGACCAGCACACGGACCTGGTTGCCCAGCTCGGAAGGATCCACGACCTCGACAGCCTGCACGCGGCGAGCGGAGCCTGGGAAGGCGTGGCGACCTGGGGCGAGCAGCGAGTCGCCACCGCGCTCGGGCTCACGGACGTGTTCGACGCGCTCACGGGTCTCCAGGGCTGGGGGCCAACGGGCCTGATCGAGCCCGCGGCCTGGACCGTCTACGCCACTTACGGTCTCGGGAGGGACTTCACGGCGTGGCACCACGGTCGGGCCGGGATCGATGGCGTGTGGGCCACGCTCGCCGAGCCGCCGCGCGAGACCGCGGCCATCTACCGCCCCCAACGCTGGGGAATACCGCTCCCGGAGCCGCCGATCGACTACGCGGCGGTCCTGCGGGGCCTCGAGCAGGAGATGACCACCGGCCCGTGGGCCGTGAGCAACTCGCGGCTCGGGGAGCTGACTCTCCGCGGGGAGGCCGTCCGCGCGGACGCGGAGGCGCAGCTCGAGGGGACCCTCGGGCAGCTGCGCCACGCCCAGGTGCTGAGCGCGGAGCGGGACGACCGCCAGGCCGAGCTGCGGATCCTGGAGTTCGACAGCCCGGAGTCCGTGCAGGCGTGGCTGGCCCTCCTCCGGACGCAGCAGGACGCCGTGACGGCCGCACAGGCGGAACGCTACGGCCTGCCGGTGGACGTGAAGTGGACTCCGCTCGACGAGGTGGCTGGGGACGAGAGCGCACTCCGGACGCAGCGGATCCCGCTCTCCGGCGGGCGTTGGAAGGAGTCGATCTCGGCGCACGTCGTCCGCGGGAGCACCTGCGTGATCGTCACCGCAGTCGACTTTCGCCCAGGTTTGAGGCTCGGAAACACGGTGAACGCCATCTTCGCCCGCCTCGACGCGGCACGTTCCGTGAGCCCGCCTCACAGCTCCCCTTGACGCCAGATCGCCGCGGGTTTACACCGGAGGGGACGGAGGTTTACGGACATGTGGAAGCTCTTCGAAGAGATGCGCGCGACGCCCCTGGTGCAGCCGCGAGCGCTGGCGCGCACGGCGCGCGCACGGCTCAACAGCTTGCGGGACCGCGGCGCGGTGCGCCTGTGGAAGATGCAGACCCAGACCCTCACGGTCGCCGGCGGTGCTCTGCACCACGCGGCGGAGCTGCCGGTCGTCGGCCGCATCTACGAAGGCGCGGAGGACCTGGTGAACCGCCGGCTCGAGTCGCTCACGGCCAACCCGGTGGCGGGATACGACGAGATGAACGCCAAGGAGGCCGCGCGGGCCGCCCGTGACATCCGCAAGCGCGTGGAGCTCCTCCTGCTGCGGCGCGCGGAGCAGGCCGGCAAGAAGCGCAAGACCGTCCTCGACGCGATCGCGGACACGCTCGGCCGCCTCGACAAGCTCGAATCCGTAGCCGTGTGAGCGTGCCAGACATCCTGCGCGAGCTCATGGTGGAGCTGCAGCTATTCGAGCGCGGGATCACGGACGACGCCGTCCTCACGGCGTTCGAGGACGTCCCGCGGGACCGCTTCGTCGACGAGGACGACGCCGACGTCGCGTATGACGACTGCGCGCTCCCCCTGGGCATCACTGGAGAGGCGATCTCGGACCCGTACGCGACCGCCTGGCTGCTCCAGGCCGCCGAGATCCGGCCCGGCCAGCGGGTCCTCGACGTCGGGACCGGATCCGGCTACCTCGCTGCGCTCGCAGCCCACATGGGCGCGTTGGTCCACACCGTGGAGCGGAACCCGGAGCTGGTGGCGCGGGCGGCCGTCGTCCTGGCCGCGCTGGCGCCCACGGTCACCGTCCACCATGGCGACGGGTGGGACGGCCTGCCGAGCCAAGCGCCGTTCGACCGTGTGGTGGTCGGGTGCGCCGCGCCCGAGCCGTCGCCTCACTGGCTCGCCCAGCTCGCGCCGGACGGGCTCCTCGTGGCCCAGGTCGGGGCAGAGCTCGCGGTGATCACCGCGGACGGCACGAGCCGTGCGGTCGGGCCCGCCGGCTTCGCCCCGCTGGCGCGCTAGCGCTCGATCGTCCGGATCTCCCACATGGCGCGTACGAAGCCAAGGAGCGCCCGCTCCTCGTCTGCTACGCCATCGGTCGCCGCCATGTCCGCCATGACGGTGTGGATGACCTCCTGCACGTCCGTCCGCGTGACGTGCTGGCGCGCGTACGCGAGCGCCGCCTCGCGGGTGGGGAGCTCGTCGCGGGCGGTCCGGTACGCGTCGTCGAAGAGCCGCGGCCCCATCTCGACGCCGAGCGCGCGGAGCTCCTCGAGCTCGTCGTCCGTGGTCACGCCGTCCGCCCGCACCAGCTGGAGGACCAGCCCCACCAGCGCGATCCGCTCGTTCTCTTCCAAGTCGCTCAGGTTCATGGAGCCTCCATCGCGCGGACGTTAACTTGGCAGAGGGACCGGCGTCATGGCGATCAGCGTCGGGCTGTCCGAGTTCACGATCCGTACCGGCCGGTACGCCGAGCGCTTCCCGGTGGTGGAGGTGCAGCAGACGTTCTGCGAGCCGCCCACCGACAGCGTGATCCGCGGGTGGCGCAAGAGGATGCCGGCGGGGTTCGAGTTCAGCCTCGGTGCCTGGCAGCCCGTCACACGTACGGGCGGGAGCCCCGCCTGCCGGCGCCTGAAGCGCGAGCTCACGCCGGACGAGCGCGCGCCGTCGGCGCGTTCCGGACACGCCCATCGTCGCCGAGGGCTGGCGCGCCACGGTCCGCATGCTGTTCGAGCCCAGTGGCCGCGCCCAGCACCAGCGTCTACCCCGCGAGACGCTCCGTGAGCAGCGCGCTCACGCGCACGGCGTCCGCGCGGCCCTGGGTGCGCTTCATCACCTGACCGACGAACATGCCGAGCAGGCTGGTCTTCCCGCTGCGGTACTGGGCGACCTTGTCGGCGTTGGCGGTGATCACCGCGTCGATCTCGCTTAGCAACGCGCCGTCATCCGAGACCGTCTGGAGCCCGTGGTCGGCCGCGTACGCGACCGGATCCACGCCGTCTCGGACCATCCGCTCCAGGATCTGCCGGGCCACCGCGGTGGTCACCGTGGACCCGACCATCCCCACCAGGGCGGCCAGCTTCGCGGCGTCGAACGGGAGCTCCGACCACGCGCGCTCGCCCTTCGCCCGGCGCAGCTCCTGGGCCACCCAGACGGCCGCAGCGCCCGCCGGCGCACCCGCCGCCACCACGCCGTCCATCCACGCGCTGGCGTCTGGGTCCGCCACGAGCACGTCCGCGTCCTCGCCCGTGACGCCGCGCGCCACCCACGCGGCGACCTCCGGCGTGTAGGCCGCGCGCTCCGTCGCCTGCCTCGTAGGCTCAGCCTTCGGAGCTGATTTCTGAGCATCCGGCTTCCTCCCGAACGACGCCTTGAGGCTCAGGATCCGGTGCAGCACTGGGGCACCCGGCCTGCTGTCCGTGGGGTCGACGTAGTAGAAGCCGGTCCGCTCGAGTTGGAACCGCTCCTCCGGCCGCGCCGTGAGCAACGCGGGCTCGACGCGTGCATCGAGTTCGACGAGGGACTGCGGGTTGATGAGCGCCTGCCAGTCCTCGTGCTGGTCCGGCCGCTCGACATCGAAGAGGTGCTCGTAATGACGGATCTTCGCCGTGGGTGCGTCGATGGGGAGCCAGTGCACGATCCCCTTGACCTCCGCAGCGGGCCGATCGACCACGGAGCAGCGCAGGCCGTCGTCGGTCACGGCGTCGCAGCGGATCACCACATCCGCGTACCGCAGGCGGACTTCTGCTCCCGGCGCGAGGCGACGCCAGCCCTTCGGGGGGTCCGCGGCGAAGTCGTCACGGTCGACCCAGATCTCACTCCCCATGCGGATCTCGCGGGTACCCTCACGGCCGGTTGCCTCCGGCCAGTCGCGCGCCAGCACCGTCGCCGGCACGTCCCCGGTGATCGTCACCTTCAACGGGTGGATCACCGCGAGGCGGCGCGGCGCCTTCGCGTCCAGATCGTCTCGGATCGCGGCGTCGAGCACCGCCTGCTCCACCAGGTTGTCCGCCCGCGCCACGCCGATCCGCTCGGCGAACAGCCGCAGAGCCTCTGGCGTCACACCGCGCCGGCGCAGTCCGGCCAGCGTCGGCATCCGAGGGTCGTCCCACCCGCTCACGGTCCCCTGCTGCACGATCGTGAGCAGGCGGCGCTTCGACATCATCGTGTGAGCGAGGTTCAAGCGAGCGAACTCGTACTGCCGAGGCCGCGGCCGCGGCAAATTCAGGATCTCGATGAACCAGTCGTACAGCTCGCGGTTGTTCTCGAACTCGAGCGTGCACAGCGAGTGCGTGATCCCCTCGATGTAGTCCGACAGGCAGTGAGCGTAGTCGTACATCGGGTAGATGTTCCACGACCCGGCAGCGTGGTGTTCCACACGGCGGACGCGGTAGATGAGCGGATCCCGCATCTTCATGTTCGGGTTGTGCAAATCCCCTTTCGCTCGGAGCACGCAGGTGCCGTCCGGCACATCCCCGGCGTGCATGGCCTCCAGCAGACGCCGGTTCTCGGCTACCGAACGATCGCGGAACGGGCTCGCCCGGCCGGGCTCGGTGACCGACCCGCGGTACTCGCGGATCTCGTCCTCCGTCAGGTGATCGACGTACGCCGTGCCTGCGTCCACGAGCTGGAGCGCCCAGGTGTAGAGCTGCGGAAAGTAGTCCGAAGCCGCGAACTCGTTCGCGCCCCACTCGAACCCGAGCCAGCGGACGTCCCGCTTGATGTTCTCGACGTACTCCGGGTCCTCCTTCAGCGGGTTCGTGTCGTCCATCCGCAGGTGGCAGACCCCGCCGAACTCCAGGGCGAGACCGAAATTCAGGCAGATCGACTTCGCATGTCCGATGTGGAGGTAGCCGTTCGGCTCGGGCGGGAACCGGGTCACGACGCGCTGCTGCCGGCCGGTCCGCAGGTCCTCCGCCACGATATCGCGGAGGAAGTTGGTCGGGTGCTCGGCGGTGCGGTTCTCGTGGTCCACGGGCGGCTCCAGGTGCGGAGATGAGGTATCGCGGCGGCGGGTCGGCCGGGATACCTGGACCTGTCGGGGGACGCATGGAGGAGAAGCCGCCGCGCTGGCTGGTGGCGGCCGCGCTCCTCACGCTCTGGCTCGTGTGGGGCAGCACGTACCTCGCGGTCACGTGGATCCTCCCGTTCGTCCCGCCTTTCGCGCTGTCTGCGGCGCGGTTCTGGGTGGCCGCCCCCGTGCTCGGCCTCATCGCCGTCGCGAGCGGCGCGGAGCGGCCCACGCGCGCCCAGGTCCTCGGCTGCTTCGTGGTCGGCGGGTTCCTGTTCCTCGGGGGGAACGGCGGGACGGTGTTCTCGCAGACCCGGATCAGCTCGGGCCTCACGGCGGTGGTGGTCGGGTGCGTGCCGCTCTGGGTGGGCCTGCTCGGGTGGCTGGTGAACGGTGAGCGGCCTCACATGCTGCGGATCGCGGGAATGGTCCTCGGGGTGATCGGGGTAGCGGTCCTCCTCGGCGGCGGCGCGGGCGAGGTCGACCCGATCGGCGTCGCGATCTGCATCGCCGCCACGCTCTCGTGGGCCACGGGCACCACCATCTCGCGCCGGACCAAGCTCCCGAGCTCCATCCTGCTCACGACGGCCCTGCAGATGGCGGCGGGGGCCATCCTCCTGACGCTCGCGGCGGCGGCGACGGGCCAGTGGGGCCAGATCGAGTGGAACGGGCTCGGGCTCCCGCAGGGCCTCGCGTTCGCGTGGCTGGTCACGGGCGGCTCGATCGCCGCTCTCGTCGCCTATAACTGGCTGCTGAAGGTCACGAGCGCCGCGGTCGCCACCACGTACGCCTACGTGAACCCGCTCGTGGCCATCGCGCTCGGCTGGGCGTTCGGCGGCGAGCACATGGGGCCCGTCGCCCTGGCCGCGTCCGCGACGATCATCGCGGCCGTGATCCTCACCACCAGCCGGCCGCCGACCCCGCCCGCGCCTCAGCCGGGTCCAGTCATGAGTCCGCGGTAGCCGCGCCGCCAGTACACGAGCGGCTCCCCGTCCTCCCGGCTCGCGGCCTCCAACACCGCGCCGATGACGATGGTGTGATCGCCCTGCGAGATCGTCTCGTGCAGGCTGCACACGACGTACGCCAGCGCGCCCTTCACGACGGGCTGGCCGTTCGCCGTATACTCGCCCTCGATCTCGGCGAAGTCCGGCGTGGGCGTGCGACCCGTCCGCGCGAAGTAGGCGCTCGCGTTCTCCTGCCCCTTGGCGAGGATGCTCACCGCGAATCCCCCTGCTTCCTCGATCATCGCCGGCATGCGGTTCGTGTTGTTCAAGCAGACGAGAACGAGCGGCGGGTCGAGCGACAGCGACGAGAAGCTCGACACCGTCAGGCCATACAACATGCCCCCGCTGGCGGTGGTCACCACCGAGACCCCGCTCGCCCAGCTCGAGAGCGCACCCTTGAAGTCCTGCGCGATGGTCACGGCGCCCCCTGGTCGCCCGATCGTATCGCACCGCCATGGAGCGCGAAAGGACACGCGGTTATGCGCTCGTCAGATGGAGGCCGACATGACGAAGCTGTGGTCGATGGCGCTGCTCGCGCTGATGGCTTGTGGGACCAAGGAATCCGCCGAGACGGACCCGACGAGCACGGAGGACACGGACGTCCAGGACTCGGACACCCGGGACACCGACCCGCAGGACACCGATGCGGCGCTCAACGACTGCGACGACCCGGCGAAGAACCCCCTCGGGGTGTCGTGCGTGGAGGACTTCCTCGCAGCCTGCTTCGACCCGGTCGGCGAGTGCACGTACGCGCAGGCCGGCATGAACATCACCACCACGTGGGAGAACGGCGCGACCCTCCAGGTGGAAGCCGGCATGTCCACCACCATCCGGTTCGTGTCGAGCGACGGCACGACTTGCGTGTCCGGCATCGCCGAGGTCGGCAAGGCCGGCTGCGTCTCCCAGACGAGCTACCGCCGGGAGGCGGACGGCGCGACCCAGGTGTGGTGCACCTACCAGGACGGCTCGCTCGAGGTCACCTGCGACGACGGCACCGTGATCGACGTGAGCGCCGAGCAGTCGACGACGGCGAACGCCTGCCAGCCCGGTGGCTCCTGCACGCCGGCGTAGCCTAAGGCAGGTTCTCGGCCTCCGCGTCGCATAGGTCGCGGAGGTCACCCCTGCGCGCGCCGTCCTCGAGCGACCCCTCGAAGGTCGCGTAGCACGCGTCCTCGTACTCGCCGGGGCCGTCGAACCCCGTGTGGGTCCGCCAGTCGGAGCCGACCGCGTCGATCTCCCCCTGGATCTCGTCGGTCCGGGCCGCACACAGATCCGCGCACTGAGGGAGCGGAGCGCAGGCTGCGAGCCACCAGATCGCGATCACGTGTGCCTCCCCTCGTCTGGCAGTCTACACTGTCGGAGCACAGATCGGGAGGGGTCGATGTGGCTGGCGCTCGGGCTGCTCGCGGGCTGCCGCGCGGATCGCGAGGTCGTGTGGGACGCCGTCGGCGGATCGGACGTGCCCGCGGATGTCGCGGTCGCGCTGGTCACCTTCGGCCGGGTCGAAGGCGATCGGGACGTGGTCGACGCCGTCCACGCTGCAGGAACGACGCTGACCATGGACGTGCGGAACCGGGACGGTGGCGCCGTGAACGGCTGGTCCGTGGAGTCGCTCGCCCCCGACATCTGCCAGGTGATCGCGGTGCCGGACACCGCGCAGGACGCGCTGCGCGTCGAACTGCTGTTCCGCGCGCAGGGCGCCACCGACCTGTTCGTCATCGACGAACAAGGGGAGGTCCAGGACTTCCAGCCGATCGAGATCCGCGATCCCGCGGAGGCCGATCTCACGGCGTACGAGCTGGTCGCGACCGGTGTGTCCGAGTCGCTCGAGGCCGTGCACATGCTCCCGGGCGGGTTCGCGACGCTGGCCGTGGCGTGGCGCAGCGACGACGGCACCGGCCTGCGCGGCGTGGGCGTCCTCGGCGTACAGACCGATCTCCCGGACGCCGACGCCGTCGGGACGGACGCGCTGGCGGCCCAGGGGCTCGAAGCGTTCGACCTCGCGATTGCGCCGCGCGCGGAGCCCGCCGCGGGCGAGCTCGAGCTCACCGCTAGCGGCGCCGAGATCCGGCGCTACCCCCTCGAGATCCACGCGGAGTCGGCGGTAGACCGCCTGGAGCTCGACCTCGTCACCGCGCCCGGGCCGGAGCCGCACGGGACCGTCCGCGCCCTGCTCCTCGCCGCCGACGCCGAGATCCTGGGCACGCCCGTCGCCTGGAGCGAGGACGGCATGGCCGTCGGGGACGCCACCTGGGTCGGCTGGGAGGGCGACGGCGACGCCACGTCGGAGCTGACGGCATGCTGGAAGGACCTGTGCGAGGCGGTCACGATCCCCGGCAACATCACCTCCACCGGGCTGGCGCAGGTGGACGCCCCTGGGGGGTGCGGGTGTGACAGCGCTCACGGCGGCGCGTCGGCGCTCGGCTGGATAATCGCCATCGGGCTGGTCCGACGTCGCCGGGCCGGGGGAGCGTAGGATGGGAGACCTGATCCTGGCCATCGACCAGGGAACGACCGGCACCACGGCGATGCTGGTCGACAGCGCGATCCGCGTGTTGGCCTCCGCGAACGTCGAGTTCCCGAACTACTACCCGGAGCCGGGAAAGGTCGAGCACGACGCTGACGAGATCTGGAACTCCGTGGGAAAGGCCGTGAGCCTTGCGCTCACACGGGCCGGCGTCTCTGCGGACCGCATCGCGGCGATCGGCGTCACGAACCAGCGCGAGACGTCGCTGTTCTGGGATCGGGCGTCCGGACGGCCGATCCACCGGGCGCTGGTCTGGCAGGACCGCCGCACCGCCGATCAGTGCGCCGCGCTGAAAGCTGCCGGCCACGAGGCGGCGTTCAAGTACAAGACCGGCCTCGTCCTCGATCCGTACTTCTCGGGGACCAAGGCCCGCTGGCTCCTCGACAACGTCGGCGGTGCGCGAGAGCGCGCGCGGCGCGGCGAGCTGTGCTTCGGGACGATCGACAGCTGGGTCGCGTTCAAGCTGTGCGGCGAGCACGTCACCGACCCGTCGAACGCGAGCCGGACGCTGCTGTTCGATCTGCACGCCCTCGCGTGGGACGACGAGCTGCTCGGCCTGCTGGACGTGCCGCGCGCCGCCATGCCGCGCGTCGGCGACTCGTCCGAGATCTTCGGGAGAACCCGGGGAGTCGGCTTCCTCCCGGACGGAATCCCAGTGGCGGGGCTGATCGGCGACCAGCAGGGCGCGCTGTTCGGTCAGGCCTGCTTCTCGGCCGGCATGGCCAAGTGCACCTATGGAACCGGCGCGTTCATCCTCCTCAACACGGGGACGACGCCGCGGCCATCTGCGAACGGCATGCTCACCACGGTCGGCTGGCGCCTGCGCGGCACCACCACGTACGCGCTGGAGGGCAGCTCGTTCATCGCCGGCGCCGCGGTCCAGTGGCTCCGCGACGGGCTCGGGATCATCGGCTCCGCGGCCGAGATCGAGGGCCTGGCGCTGTCGGTGCCCGACGCTGGCGGCGTGATGTTCGTGCCGGCCCTCACCGGCCTCGGGGCCCCGCACTGGCGACCGGACGCGCGCGGCGTCATCGATGGGATCACGCGCGGGACCACGCGGGGGCACCTGGCGCGGGCGGCGCTCGACGGGATCGTGCTCCAGATCGACGATATCCTGCGCGCCATGTCCGCGGATCTGGGGGCGCCCCTGGCGGAGCTGCGCGTCGACGGTGGTGCCGCGGCGAACGACCTGCTGATGGCGCGGCAGGCGGATCTCCTGGGCGTGCCGTGCGTGCGTCCGAAGGTGATCGAGACGACCGGCCTCGGGAGCGCGCTCCTGGCGGGGCTGGCCGTGGGTACCTGGCGGGACGAAGCCGAGGTCGCGGCGTCCTGGGCCGAGGATCGGCGGTTCGAGCCCGGAGGCGACGCGCGCGAGCTAGCCGCCACCCGCAAGCGCTGGGCGGAAGCCGTCGCCAAGGCCTGATCAGGGGACCGGGGTTCCCTGGGGACCGGTGTCGAAGGTGTCCCCCAGGCCGCCAGCGCAGGTCCAGACCACCCCGCACGGCGCCACGAGCGTGTCGTACTCGCGGCCGACGGTCTTGCAAGACTGCCCGAGTGCGTTCAGGCACGCGGTCGCCGCGTCCTTGTCGAAGGTGCAGCCCAGCAGATCGGGCTCCGCCGCCTGGTAGACGGCTTCCTTCTCGTCGCGGCATGCGTCCATGTCGTCGTAGACAAAGTAGAAGTTCGCGGCGTCACAACGCTCGGCGAAGCCACATTCTGCGCGAGCAACGCGCTTGCCCCAGCTGCTCTCCCGCGGTCCGCACGCGGCGACGACGACCAAAACGAGACCGAACCGACGCATGGGCACTCCACGGACGGTCGGACTATCCCGCGGGTCCGCCTGCCGCATGTTAGGATGGGTCCGCGGCAGCACCCGGCTCGGGAATGCCACAGTGGGGCTCCCATGCATCTCGCCATGCTCGCCAGCTTCGCCGTCGCCGGCGCTCCCGACGGGATCGTCAACGGGACGGAGGCCGTGGACCTCGAGTTCGACCAGGTCGTCGCGCTCGGGATCATCGACCCCATGACGGGCGCGCCGTCCGTGTTCTGCTCCGGGACCCTGATCCAGAAGGAGTGGATCGTCACTGCAGCACACTGCATCCAGGGCTCTCGCGCATACGGCGGCGCCGAACTGCTCGCGTTCTGGGGAACGGACGTGAGCGGCTCGGGTCCGAGCGTGCAGATCCCCTGGGCCGACTCGTTCGAGTACGAGGGCTACAACCGCGCGATGTTCACGGACGACATCGGGCTCGTTCGGCTCGCGAAGCCGAAGCTCGGCTCGAAGTTCATGGTCCTCGGCGACGCCCTGCCGGACGACACGTGGGTCGGGACGTCGCTCACGTTCGTCGGCTTCGGGATCACGAGCGACGGCCTCTACGACACCGGCACCAAGCGCTGGACCGAGATCCCGCTACAGAGCTGGGACGACTCGAACCTCCTCTCGTTCGACGCCGGCACGAACGTCTGCCAGGGCGACTCGGGCGGGGCGACGCTGCGGGAGACGACGGAGGGCTGGGAGCTCGTCGGGATCAACGCGTTCGTCACGCCGGGCTGCAAGGGCGGATCGAATGGATCGACCCGGGTAGATCCGCACATCGCGTGGATCCTCGAGCACGTGCCGCACG
>CAMCWU010000017.1 GCA_945882675.1 Klebsiella pneumoniae
GACCTCCGGGTCGGCCTCCATGCCGATGAGCACGCCCGTGGACTCGCGGGGGAGCGGGGATTTGAGCTGCGAAGCGGCCGCCATGGCGACCTGGAGCGTCAGCGTCTGCTGCGGGAGCGTCTGCTCGAGGTCCCGGGGCGGGAACTTCAACCCCGTGAGTGGCAACACGACCTCGCTCGTGCGGGCGTCCAGGCGCGCCGGCGCGAGCAGGCGCTCCGCGAAGGTCACGGCGTCCGGAGCGGATCCTGCCGCGGCGCCGAATGCCACGATGGCCACCGGCACCGGCCGGCGCTCACGCGTCACGTACGCGCGGCGGGTCCCACGGTGCGGCTCCACGAGGAGGTGGGCGTTGTTCCCGCCGAACCCGAACGCCGAGACGCCCGCGAGCCGCCGGTCGTCGTCCCAGCGCTCGGCCTGCCGGATCGGCCGGAAGGACGACTGCTTCACCGCGTCCGAGAGCTCCTCTGCATGCAGCGTGGGCGGGCGGACGCCGTGCTCCATCGCGCCGAGCACCTTGAGGAGGCCCGACACACCCGCCGCCGTGATGATGTGGCCGGTGTTGGATTTGAGGCTCCCGATGGGGATCTCCCGCCGGCCGTACACCTCTGTCAGCGTGCCCATCTCGGTGGCGTCGCCGACAGGCGTGCCGGTCGCGTGGCACTCGATCAGGGACACCTGGTCCGGCGTCTCCCCGGCCATCTGGAGCGCGGACCGGAGCGCGCGGGCCTGGCCCTCGATCGACGGCGCGAGCATCCCGCGGCCGCGCCCGTCGTTGGACAGGCCGATCCCTCGGATCACCCCGAGGATCCGGTCGCCGGCGGCTTCGGCGTCCGCGAGGCGCTTGAGCGCCACGAACGCGCAGCCCTCCGCCGGGAGCAGGCCGTCGGCGTGGGCCGAGAACGGGCGGCTCTGGCCCGACTTCGAGAGCGCGTTCAGCGCGCAGAACCCGACGTGGATGAACAGGTCGTCCGACCGGCACACCGCGCCCGCCACCGCTACGTCGATCGTGCGATCGTGGAGCTGCTCCGCAGCCAATCGGATGGCGTACAGCGACGACGAGCACGCGGCGTCGAGCGCGTACGCCCCGCCCCCGAGCCCGAGAGCCTGCGTGAGGAGCGCCGCCGGGCCGCCCGACATGAAGCGGTCGCGCGGGTCGCGCACCGGCACGCCCGCCCGATCCGCGAGAGCGTCCCCGAGCCAGGTGCGCTCGGCGAACCGGGACAACCCCGACGACGGGAACGAGAGGTTCCCGAACACCGCGCCCACCCGCGCCGCGGAGCCGGTGTGCCCGGCGTCACGCAGCGCCGCCCGCGCCGTGTGTAGAACCCACTGGAACAGGGGATCGAGGCCGAGGATCCTCTCGGACGGCAGCCGCGCGAACGGGTCGCTCGCGAGCTCCGCGGCGAACCGCTCCTCGAACCCGGTGACGTACCCGCCGCGATCCGACCACGAGCGGTCCGCCGACCGCGCCGGGTCGTCGCAGAGCGCGAGCTCCGGTGGCAAGCCCCACCGGCCGGGAGGGGCGCTCCCGAGCAGATCCCGGCCCGTCGACACCGCCGTCCACAGGTCGCCGGGCGACAGCACCCCGCCGGGGAGCAGGCACGCCCGCCCGACGATCGCGATGGGCTCGAAGTCCGGGGCGTCAGACCCTGGCATGCGTGGGCTCTCCTGGGCGGAGGATGGTGGTGACGCCGCGGAGCTCGGCGACCACGCGGCCGCTCGCGTCCGTGAACACGATGTCGCTCACGGCCTTGTCCTTGCCGACAGCCTCACCGCGCAGCGCGGCGTGGATCGGCCCGGAGACGGGGCCGGTGTGGTGGCGCCGGTAGGACGCGACGCCCATCGGCAGCGACGCGCCGCCCAGGCGGTGACGCGTCCACAGGAGCGCGAGCTGGAGCCCGCCGTCGAGGGCCGCCGGGTCCGTCGCCCAGCCGCCGGGCCAGGTCGTCCCGGACAACGTGGCGGCGATCCCGTCCTTCGACACGCCGTCGATGGAGCGGATCACCTGGAGCTCGGGGCCGTGGAACAGCAGGTGGCCGTCGTACACGGGGGCCGTGTGCGGCTGGAGATCGAGCTTCGGAGCAGATCCTGCCGAAGGTGCGCGATCACCGGGGTGCCGGAGAGTCGCCGTGGCGGTGTAGTGCAGCGCGGACTTCTCGCCGCGCACCTCCACCGCGAGCGTGGCGCCACGGCCGTTCGCGGTCTCGCGGGCGGTCACGGTGTACCAGTTGCCGTCGGCATCGAACTTGTCGGCCTTGATCCCGCGCAGGACCTTGATGTCGTCGACCGTGTCGAGGACGAGGTCCGGCCGGGCCGCCCGCGCGGCCTGCGCCATCCACTCGAGCGCGAGGACCACCGGAACCACGGGTACTCCGGAGATCGTGTGGTCACCGAGCCAGGGGTGCGTCAGGCGTTGAAGTCGCACCGAGAGCGTGGCAGAGCGCCCGCCCGTCTCGCCCGCAAGGGACTCCGCGCGCGGCTCGCCGCCGAGCACCAGCTCGACGTCCGACGACGTGTCGCGGAGCTCGTCCACGAACATCTTCGCGCCCACGTCGAGGGGGATCATGGCGACCCCCATCGACGCGAAGTGTGCCGCGAGCGCCGGGTTCACCATGCCGCCCTGCCACGGACCCCAGTCCATCGACTTGGCGTGGATCCCGCGGGAGTGGAGCCAACCGGCCGCCTTGTTCAAGACCTCGTTCGCCATCGCGTAGTCGGACTGGCCGCGGTTGCCGCACCGGCCGGCCACCGACGAGAACATCACGAAGGTCCGGACAGGATCTTTCGCCGTCGCGGCCAGCACCGACCGCAGGCCGTTCACCTTGGTGTCGAAGACCTTGTGGTACTGCTCGAGGGTCTTGTCCGCGAGCAGCTTGTCCGCGAGGACGCCGGCGCCGTGGACCACCGCGGTCACCGGTCCCCAGAGCGCGCGGATCTCGTCGAGCGCGCCGTCGAGGCGGGCCGGATCGTTCACGTCCACCGCGAGGTAGCGGGCGTCGCCGCCGGCCGCCCGGATCGCCGCGATCGTCCCGTGGATCTCGCGGTTCGCGAGGATCTGGCTCACCTTGCCGCCGAGCTGGGCCGGCGAGAGCTTCTCGCCCGTGGCCTTGGTGGAAGCGAGGACCGCCTTCTTCAGGCCGGCCTCGTCCGCGATGCCGGCGCAGCCCGCGGGCTCGTCCGCCAGCGGGGTGCGGCCCAGCAGCGCGAACCGCGCCTTCGAAGCCTTCGCCAGCGCGATCAGGCAGGACGCGGTGACCCCGCGCGCGCCGCCCGTGGCGACCACGACGTCCTGGCCGCCGATCTCGAGCTCGCCGCGCTCGGGCTTGTCCGCGACGGAGATTAGCGTCGTACGCCGGCCATCGGCGTGCAGGCCGACCTCCAGCTCGCCGCCGCCGCCGATCAGCTCTGCGACGATGGCGTCCGCGAGCGCCGGGGTGTCCCGCCCGCCGCGCTCGAGATCGATCGCCTTGCAGGCGGCGTTCGGCCACTCCTGCGCCGCCGTCTTGACGAGGCCCGGGAGCCCACCGAACCAGCACCGGTTGGTGCCGCGCAGGCCGAAGTCGCCGCCCGTGTCCTGCACGGTGACGAACAGGCCGCCCGACTTCCCGAACCGCGCCGCCACCGCCTTCGCCGCGAGGAACGCCGCCTCGTGGACCTGGTGAGCGACGTCTGCGTCGCCGTCGGCGAGGCCGCCCAGGAACACCACGGCCGCGGCGTCCAGCGGGACGTCGTTCACGCCGACGGCGTCGACGCCCGCGGCGCGCAGGCGGTTCACCACCTCGTCCATGAGCGGGCCGCCCGCGGTCACCGCGACCTTCCCGTCCTTCAGGCCGGGCAGGGAGGCGCCCGCCGCGGGGGCGTCGACCTCGCGGAGCATCCACCGCCCGAGGCCGGGCGGCATCTCGCGGGATAATTCGGAGGAGCCGGCTCCGGGAGCGGACTCTGCGCTGCCGGCGCCAACCGTGGAACGCAGGTGTTCCACGATCTGGCCGAGCGTCCGGAGCTGTCCGAGCGCCGCCGCGTCGACCTCCGGCAGCGACGGGATCCGCTCGCGCACGGCCGACAGGATCTCGACGCGCTTGATGCTGTCGATGCCGAGATCGGACTCGAGCTCCATCGTCATGCCGAGCATCTCGGCGGGGTAGCCGGTCTTCTCGGCGACGACCTCGAGCATCGTGGACTCGATCTGGCCGCCCGTGGCGCCACCACCCGAGGGCGCCGGAACCGCGTGAGCTGACGTCACAGCGGACTTTCCGGCCTCCACGGGGCCGAGCGACGCCCGCAGGTGGTCCACGATCTGGCCGAGCGTCCGGAGCTGGCCGAGCGCCGCGGCGTCGACCTCCGGGAGCTCCGGCACGCGCTCCCGCACCGCGGACAGGATCTCGACGCGCTTGATCGAGTCGATCCCGAGATCCGACTCGAGCTCCATGCCCATCGCGAGCATCTCGGAGGGGTAACCGGTCTTCTCGGCCACCACCGCGAGCATCGTGGACTCGATGGCGGCGCCCGAGAGGGACGGCGCCGCAGCGACCGCGACGGGCGCCGGTGCGCTCGCACCCGCAGGCAACGATCCCCGCAGATGGTCCACGATCTGCCCGAGCGTCCGCAGGGCGCCGAGCGCCGCCGCGTCCACCTCCGGCAGCGACGGCACGCGCTCACGCACGGCCGACAGGATCTCGACCCGCTTGATCGAGTCGATGCCCAGATCGGACTCCAGCTCCATCTCCAGCGCGAGCATCTCCGGCGGGTACCCGGTCTTCTCGGCCACGACGGCCATCATCGTCGACTCGATCTCGGCCCCGGACGGACCGCTCGATGCGCGAGCCGGTGCGGGAGCTGCGTCACCCGCGGGGAGGTTCGCCCGCAAGTGATCGACGATCTGCCCGAGCGTGCGAAGCTGGCCGAGCGCCGCGGCGTCGACCTCCGGCAGCGAAGGGATCCGCTCGCGGACGCCCGACAGGATCTCGACGCGCTTGATGCTGTCGATGCCGAGATCGGCCTCCAGCTCCATCTCGAGCGCGAGCATCTCGTAGGGGTAACCGGTCTTCTCGGCCACCACGGCGAGCATGGTCGACTCGACCTCCGTGCCGGTGGGACCGGACGGCGCCTTCGCGGCGACCGGAGCGGACTTCGCAGGGCCCGCGGCCACCCCGGCGCCTGCAGGAAGCGCCGCGTAGGTGCTCACCTGATCGGGCAACGTCGCGCGGAGCTGGTCCGCGATCTGGCCGAGGGTGCGGAGCTGGCCCATCGAAGCGCCGTCCGCCTCCGGGAGGCCCGGGATGCGCTCGCGGATGGCGGAGAGGATCTCCACGCGCTTGATCGAGTCGATCCCGAGATCCGACTCGAGCTCCATCTCGAGGCCGAGCATCTCGAGGGGGTACCCCGTCTTCTCGCTCACCACGCTCAGCAGCGCGGCCTGCACGTCCACGGCGGGAGCGGCGGCCTGCGGCTTCGGAGCGACCGCAGCCGCCACGGGGGCCGGCTGCTGGACGGGCACGCTCACCTGCGGCTGCGGGGTGGGAGCCTGCCACGCGGTCGGAGCCGCCGCGATCTGGGGCGCCTGCCACGCGGGCTGGACCTGCGGAGAGGCCTGCCACACCTGCGCCTGGATCGGAGCCTGGACCCCCGACATCCCGGCGAAGGACGCCTCCACCGCCTGCAGGAACGCGAGGTGCGTATCCGACATCGCGCGCTGCCAGGCCTGGTGGGCCTCCGCCGTCGCGCGCTGGGTGTCGTAGTACGCCTGGACCCACGCGGGGCCTGCCGCGACCACCGCGGCCGCCCCCGGCGTCGCGTAGTGAGCATTCCCACCGCCATTCCCGGCCATCTGGACCCCCGTCGACCCCGAGTTTACCGCGACGCCCTGCGCCGTAACCTGAACGGGGACGTGCACCGGTACCTCCACCCGCACCGGCTTCTCCACGATCCGCTCCACCACCTTCTCGACCACGACCTCGCGGATCTCCGCCTTCGGAGCGGCGCGCGGGCCGTTCGGCTTCGGGAGCGACGCTGCGCCGCCGGCCGGCGGGTACGGCTTGCCGTAGTTGCTCCCGTTCAGGTCGATCGCGGCCTTCGAGCGCTTTTTCGCCGAGGGGTCCACGGGCTGGCCGTAGCCCGCCCACAGCGCCTGCAGGTCGAGCTTCACGCCCGCCACCGCCATCCGCCCGACGCCGTCGAGGAACGTGAGCGCCGTCGACTTGCCACGGCGATCCGTCGGGATCGCGCGATGGGCGCGGCCGGCGAGGATCTCCCCCACCAGGTTCGAGAGCACGGAGCCCGGCCCGACCTCCACGAACGTGCGTACGCCGTCCGCGTACATCTGCTCGATGAGCTCGACCCACCGCACCGGCGACGCGAGCTGGTCGGCGAGCCGCTGCGCCACCTGCGTACGATCCGCTCCGTAAGCGGAGATTTCCGCGTTCGAGTACACGGGCGCCGTGGGCGCCGCGAGCTCGAGCCCGCGGAGGAGCTCGCCGAACGGACCCGTCGCGTCCGACACCAGCGTCGAGTGGAACGCGGTCGCCACGGGCAGCCGCTTGGCCTCCACCCCCCTGGCGAGGAGCGCGGCTTCCACCTGTGCGATCCCGTCCGTCGGCCCGGAGAGTACGAGCTGCTTCGGGCTGTTGTGGTTCGCGACGACCACGTCGTCCGGGAGCTTCCCGACGAGCTGATCCAGCTCTTCCCGGGACTTCGGCACCGCCGTCATCGACCCCGAGCGGAGCGACGCCGTCGCCATGAGCTCGCCCCGCCGCCGCGCGATGCGCACCAGATCGTCCGGCCCGAACGAGCCCGCCGCGCACAGCGCCGTGATCTCGCCGAAGCTGTGACCGGCGTACGCCGTGGCTTCCACGCCGAGCGCCTGGAGCACCCCGAGCGTCGCCAGCGACGCCACGCCGATCGCCGGCTGCGCCCAACGCGTGTCGCGCAGCTTCGCGTCGTCCGCCGTGCGCTCCTCTTCCGAGAACTTCGGGCGCGGGAACACCGTGTGGTGCAGGCGCACGCCGTCGAGCTCGATGTCCGCCGCCGCGTCCCAGGCCGCCCGAGCCGCGTCGAACGCCACGGCGAGGTCGCCGCCCATCCCGAGGTACTGGCTGCCCTGGCCCGGGAACAGGAACCCGACCTTCCCCGCCACTTCGCCGAAGCCATAGTGTAGGAACGGAGCATCGAACGCCTTCTCGGGGTTCGTCGCGATCGCGTTCGCCGCCTGGTCGAGCCGCGTCTTGAGCTCGGTCTCGCTCGACGCCACGATCGCGAGGCGTGCCGGCTTGCTCGGGTCGAACTGCGCGATCGACCTGTGCGCGAGGAACCGCAGGCGATCCTCGGTGCACTCACCGGTCAGCGTGCGCGCCGCCAGCGCCACGGCTGCCCCGTTCGCGCCCGAGAGCACCACCAGCTCACCCGGGAGCGTGCGGACCTTGTCCGGCCGCGCCGACGTACCCGTGTACTCCTCCACCGCCACGTGGAAGTTGCTGCCTCCGAAGCCGAAGCTGCTCACGGAAGCGCGCCGGGGGTGGTCCGACCCGCGGATCCACGGACGCGTCTCGGTATTCAGGTAGAACGGGCTCTTTCCGATGTCGAGCTTCGGGTTCGGCCGGTCGATCTTGATGGTCGGCGGGAGCACCTTGTGGTGCAGCGCGAGCACCGCCTTGAACAGGCCCGCTGCGCCTGCGGCGGCCTTCGTGTGGCCGATCTGGGACTTCACGGTGCCGAGCGCGCACCACTGCCGGTCCGCGCGACCCGACTCGTCGAACGCGATCTTCAGGCCGCCGAACTCCGCTGCGTCACCGGCGACCGTGCCGGTCCCATGGGCCTCGACCAGCTCGACGGTGGACGCCGAGTACCCGGCCGACTCGTACGCGCGGCGGAGAGCCTTGGCCTGCCCCTCCGACACCGGCGCGTACACCGACTTCGATCGACCGTCCGACGAGGAGCCGCACGCTTTGATGACGGCGTAGATCCTGTCGTTGTCCCGCTCCGCGTCATCCAGGCGCTTGAGCGCGAACATCGCGATGCCCTCGCCGAGCAGCGTGCCGTCCGCCTTGTCGGAGAACGGGCGGCAGTCGCCGGACTTCGAAAGGGCAGGGGTCTTGCTGAAGCACAGGTACATGAAGATGTCGTTCATCGTGTCGACGCCGCCGATGATCACCACATCCGACTGGCCGAGCGCGAGCTCGTTGACGCCCATGGACAACGCCGAGAACGACGATGCGCACGCCGCGTCCGTCACCGCGTTCGTCCCGCCGAGGTTCAGCCGGTTCGCGATCCGGCCCGCCACCACGTTGCCCAGGAGCCCGGGGAAGCTCGACTCTTGCCAGGGCACGTAGCTGTCCGCGATCTTGCCGCACGCGCGCTGGACCTCGTCCTCCGGCAGGCCGATCTCGCGCAGCGCTTTGACCCAGACCGGCTTCTGGAGCCGGTTCACCATCGTCCCGAGCAGCTCCTGCGATCCGGTCACCCCGAGGATGATCGAGATCTTCTCTTTGTCCATCTTGTCGAACTGGTTCCGGCTCGCGTCGTCCAGCACCTGCTTCGCGAGGATCAGCGACAGGAGCTGCGCCGTGTCCGTCGCGGGTACGATGCTCGGGGGCACGCCCCACTCCATAGGGTCGAACGCCACGTCCTTCAGGAACGCGCCGCGCTTGGCGTACGTCTTGTCCTGCGCCGCCGGGTCCGGATCGTAATAGTCCTCGATCAGCCAGTGCGAAGCCGGTACATCCGTCACCAGATCGGTGCCCGCGAGGATGTCGCGCCAGAAGCCGTGCGACTCCGTGGAGCCCGGAAACAACGCGGAAACGCCGACGATGGCGACGGGGACGGTGCGGTGCGGAGCGGTCATCGAGGTGGAATCCCCCTGGTGCGCCCCCATGTATGACGGTGCGGTCCCTCCTGTGTCATGGCTTGGTCACGACGTTGGGGTGTCTCACCCAGCCTCACGGCCGAAGGCGCCGGTCCGCACGCTCCAACGGGCCACGTCGCGCGGATCCCGCTCCGGGGCCGTGTTATGCTCCGACCAGGAGGCCGCATGTTCGCCGAGCAGCCGCGCCGCCGGTTCACCGCCGCCGAAGTCACACGGATGGTGGAGGTCGGGATCCTGGCAGAGGACGAGCCGCTGGAGCTCATCGACGGGGAGCTCATCGCCATGTCGCCACAGGGTCCGGTGCACAGCCTGATCACGGCCATCATCCACAACGAGCTCGCAGCGGCCTTCGGCGCTGGGTTCCTGGTGCAGTCGCACTCGCCGGTGGACGCCGGGACGGACAGCTTGCCCGAGCCGGACATCGCCGTCGTCCGCGGGGATCGACGGAGCCGACCGCTCACCCACCCAGGGGGCCCCGATCTGGAGCTGGTCGTGGAGGTGTCGTTCACCTCCCACCGCCTCGACCGCGCGAAGGCGGCCATCTACGCCCGCGCTGGCGTCCCGGCATACTGGCACGTGGAGGTCCCAGAGCGCCGCGTCACCGTGTTCACCGATCCGGTTGGCGGCGAGTACCGCAGCCTGCGGATCTACACCGACGACGAGCACATTCCCGTGGCCGGGGCGCGTTTGGCGGTGGCGGACCTCCTCCCGTGAGCGGCGGTGGTTAGAGGGGGGGATGCGCTACGAGCGGGTCCACATCCAGGCGATCGAGTACGCGGCACCGCCCATCGAGATCACCACGCTGTCGTTGGAACGCATGCTCGGGCCGCTCCTGCGGCGGATCGGCGTGGCGGAGGGCACGCTGATGGCCCTCACGGGCGTCGGCTCCCGGCGGTTCTGGCCGGAGGGCATGCTCCACTCGGACGGCGCGGCCCAGGCGGCGCGATCTCTCATCGAGAAGCACGGGGTCCCGGAGTGTGGGGTTCAGGCGCTCGTCAGCACGTCGGTCGGGAAGGACTACCTCGAGCCGCCGATCGGCTCGCTCGTCTCCGGAGACCTGGGGTTCGGAGAGGACTGTCAGAACTTCGACGTGGGCCATGCCTGCCTCGGGTTCATGACGGGCATGCTCACGGTCGCGAACCTCATCGAGCTCGGCCAGATCGAGTGCGGCATGGTCGTCGCCGGGGAGTCGAGCCGCGTGGTGACCCAGGGGACCATCCGGAAGCTGCTCCAGCCGGGCGTCGACTTCCGGACGTTCGGGGAGAACCTCGCGACGCTCACGCTCGGGTCCATGGCGGTCTCGGCGCTCCTCGTCCACGAGAAGCACAGCAAGCACGGGCACCGGCTCCTCGGCGGGGCCGTGCGGGCCGCCACGCAGCACAGCCGCCTGTGCCTCGGCACCGCGACGGAGATGAAGACGGACGCCCCGACCCTCCTGCGAGAGGGCGTCGACCTCGCAGAGCGAACGTTCGCGGCCGCGCGCAAGGAGCTGGACGTCGAGATCGCGGACGTCAAGGAGTTCGTCCTCCACCAGGTCGGCAAGGCGAACCACGACGCGCTCACGCAGCGCCTCCAGCTCCCGCAAGACCGGGCGCTCCGGCTCTATCCGGATTTCGGCAATGTGGGCGCCGCGGGCGTGCCGTTCACGCTCGCGACCGCCATCGAGCGCGGCCGGATCCAGCAGGGCGACACCGCCATGCTCCTCGGCATCGGAAGCGGCCTCAACTGCACCATGCTGGGGGTACGATGGTAGCCAGGGAGGCCGCATGACCGTCGACAAGGATCCCTCGTTCCGCAGGCGGGCCGCCCGGGCGGTCCTCGACACGGCGTCCGGCATGGTGAGCCGCGTCCGGGGCCAGGCCCAGGCGATGTCGGATCTGGGAGAGGCACGACCGGCCGCCACCGCGGATCTCTTGCTGCTCGAGTCCCAGCACGCGGCGTACGTCCAACTCCACAAGCGGTTCACGGAGCGCGCCCAGCGCGGCGACGGCGGGCTGATGAGCGCGCTCGAGGCGCTCGACGCCATGTGGGAGATGATCCGCCAGCTCAGGGCCGGCGCGCCGGCCGTCCTGCACACGCTCGCCAACCCGCACGAGGCCGTCACCGACCGCCGCGTCCGGTTCTACCAGGAGTCCACGGGCCTCCTGGAGGACGCAATCCGCGCGGTGTTCGCGTCGAACCTGGGGGATCTGGCCATGCCCCCTGACCGGATGGCGGTCCTGGTCCGGGTGGCGCTGGAGGGCCTGGTGGTCGAGCTCGCCCAGGCGCGGGACGCGCGGGACGTGGCCGTGGTGGACCAAGCGTATCACGATTTCCGGGCGTTGCTCGAGCGGTTCGTGCTGCACGGAGACGGCGGTCCGGCGCCGGAGGTCACGCTGGAGCCGATCGCACTACCCTGGTGAGATGATCCTGGGCGCGAACTGGAACGCCCCAGCCGGCACTGGCACCCCGAACGTACGGAGCTGGTGCGCCCGCGTGACGCGCGCGGCGCCCTCCATCAGGTTCAACCCGATCTGTACGCCGGTCCGCGCTTCCAGCGGCTCGAGCGGGCTGCCCTTGACCCAGGCGTTGAACGACCCGAGCGCCGGCCCGCACCAGATCTGGTAGTCGAGCTTCCGCTTGGGATCTCCGGCGATCGCCCACTTGCTCGACAGGCCCAGGTACCAGCGGAACACGAGCGCCATCTTGTGCTTCGGGTCCTTGTTCGCGCGCTCGACCTCGTGCGGGCCGCGGACGGCGAAGAACTTCTCGGTGCCGGCCCAGACCTCCTCGAATGAGGTGTGCAGGAGCTCCTTTTCGATGCGCGCGCGCTCGCCTGCCGGGATCGACTCCCACGACGGGTGCGCGACGTACAGATCGTACAGCTTGAGCGCCCGGTTCCCGAACATCGTGCCACGCTTGAGCACCTGGACCTTGACGCCCATCTCGAACATATCGGCCGCGGGAGCCATGATCACGTCGGCCAGGTCGGCCTGGAGCAGCATCCGCTTACCGTCGTCCGACAGGCCGGCCTCCACCGAGCACTGGTTGACCGAGCCGGTCAGCACGAACGCAGCGCCGAGCTCGAACGCCGCCGCCACCGCGCCGGGCGTGCCGAGCCCGCCGCCCGCTCCCACCCGGATCGGTCGGTCGAAGCCGAACTCCCGCGCGAGCTGGTCGCGGAGCTGGAGGATCGTCGGGAACAGGGCCGGCAGCGGCCGGTTGTCCGTGTGGCCGCCGGAGTCCGCCTCGACCGAGATATCCTCCGCCACCGGGAGCTTCCGCGCGATCTCCGCCTCTTCCCTGGTGAGCCAGCCCTTGCTCACGCACTGGTCGAGGAGCTCGGCCGGGGCAGGGGACATGAACCGCCGCGCGACCTCTGGCCGGGAGATCTTGGCGAACACGAAGTTCGTGCGCTCGATCCGGCCGTCCGCGCCCCGGCGCACGCCCGTGTACGCATACCGCACGATCATCGCGTTCAGGCCCATGTACGCGGCGGCTTCTACGCGATGGACGCCGCGCTTCAGGTACATTTCTACCGTCGCCATCTCGTGGCCGGGCTCGTTCGGCGCGTGGATGAGGTTCATCCCGTACGTCTCGCCGTTCCGCAGCGCGCCCTGGATCTCGTCGAGGCCCTTCGACACCCGCTCGAGCGTGAGACCGGCCGCCCCGAAGAACCCGAGCATCCCCGCCTTCGCGAGGGCGATCGTCAGCGCGGAGGTGTGGATCCCGTTCGCCATGGCGCCCGCGACGTACGGGAACCGCAGGCCGTGGACCTCCGTGAACGAGCGATCGCCGAGCCATTCGGGCCAAAGCGCGGGCAGCGTCCCGAGCCAGCCCCAGCCCGACGCGCCGTCCATGGACACCGCGCCGCCGCGCGCCACGCCGATCCGGCCCGTGGCCTCCTCGCGCACGACGTGGACGGGCTCGCGCACGAACGCCGCCGCGTGGTGCAGGTCGTCGGGCGTCAGCGCCGGGCTCCAGGAGCCGGGGAACCACGCGCCGATGGACGGAACCGAGCTTCTCGACACCAAGGGGACCCCGCGCTAGTGCCGGCCCACCTATGCCGTCAGGGGTCCGACGGCACGAGCCGCGGCGCGAGCCACTCGTACACGCTGCCCGGGAGCCAGTGGACCGCGCGCATGAGAGCGACCATCGGGAGCGGGACGTTCACCTCCCGCCGCCGCGCGAGGATGCCCGCGGCCATCCGTCGGCCGGCGTCGTCCGCCTCCATCAGGAACGGCATGGGGAACCGGTTGGCCGCGGTCATGGGGGTGCGGACGAAGCCCGGGTGGACGCCCGTGACGCATACGCCCGATCCGCGGAGCTCGGCCGCCCACGCCTCCATCAGCACGTCGAGCGCCGCCTTGGACGCCGAGTACGCCCCGGACGGCGGCAGCCCGCGCCACGCCGCGATGGAGCTGACGCCCACGATCTGGCCGCTCCGGCGCGCGAGCATGCCGGGGAGCGTGGCCTCGAACAGGTTGGCGGCGCCCTCGACGTTGAGCCGGAAGATCCACGCCACGTGGCTCGCGTCGAGCTTCTTCGCGGGCGTCGGCCGTCCCACGCCCGCGTTCGCCACGGCGATGTCCGTGGGCCCGATCCGAGCCTCCAGGTCCGCCACCGCCGCGACCACCGCGTCCCGGTCGGTGACGTCCACCGGGGCCACCGCGGCGGTCCCGCCGGCCGCCACCACGCGCTCCGCCACCGCGTCGAGCTCCGACCGGCGCCGCGCCAGCAGGCCCACCGCGTGGCCGCCCCGCCCGAGCTCCACCGCGAGCGCCGCGCCGAGGCCGCCCGACGCCCCGGTGATCAGCACGTTCATCCGCCGACGACCGTGACGGAAGAGGAGCCCGTGGCCGTGTTGCCGGCGTCGTCCGTGATGGTGCCTTCGAAGAGGATCTCCTGGCCGTCCACCGTGTTCCACGGCCAGCGGATCGCCATGGAGCCGACATGGCCGATCCCGGTCTGGCAGGTGATTCCAGCCGGAATATCCGCCTCGAACTTGGGGTTTCCGGCCTGCGTGGCGACGACGCGGACGGTGGCGAAGCCGTCGAGCTCGAGGTTGGCGGCCGCGAACCCTACGTCCAGCACGTAGTTGTCCCCGGTCTCGAGCCGGTACGGGATGCTCGGCCCCCACGGAGCGTAACCGCCGTCCACGACAGAACCGAGCTGGACTGCGGGCGCGCCCGTCCCGTCGCACGGGTCCGCATCCGCCGTCGACTCGTTCCCTTCGGGGCCCTTGTCCGCGCCGCCGCCCGTACAGCCGGCGGAGAGCGCGAGCAGGAGTCCGCTGATGCGCATGGTCACTCCCAGATGATGTCCACGTCTGCTTCCTGCGGATCGATGCGACCCACGCGGTCGGAGCCCGTGCCGAGCCCGAGCACGAACCCACGTTCATCATACTCGCGCCAGCCGTCGGTCGCCGGGCCGACCACGTAGGAGAAGAAGACCGGGTCCGCCGGGTTCGCCATCAGCCACTCGGGGAGGCTGTCGCCGTCGGCGTCGCCCGTGGCCGCGGCCACGCCTTCGAGCACGGAGAAACTCATCACCCAGCCGGGGCGGCTGGCGATCGCGCCCGCGCGGAGCACGAAGCTGACGGAGCCGTCGTCCGAGATGTACCGTTGATCCTCGGTCACCATGCTCGACTGGATGCCGGAGACGTTCCCTTCCACCTGCCAGGCCTGCGCGACGGCGTCGAACCGGAGCGTCCAGTTCTCGGGCCGCGCGATGCCGCCGCAGCTCGCCACGAGCACGTGCCGGTCGTTCAGGTCGTTGATCTGGAGGAACGGCCCGGACGCGACGTCGTCGAAGTTCGTCGAGTAGTCGCCCTGGGTGCCGAAGCTGCCGGTCACGAGGGTTCGCGGCCCATAGATGTCGGGCTGCAGGCAGCCGCTCTCCTCCTCCAGGAACACGGTGCGCGCGTTCGAGAGGGCGATCGCGACGGAGCGGCCGGAGCGCCTGACGCCGTCGTCGTCCGACGCGACGTAGAGCTGCTCGACCGGGACGGCCTCGATGCCGTTGACCGGGGCCTCGAACACCAGGCCTTGATCGCCGGCGAGGTACGGGTTCACGTCCAACGGAAGCCCGGTCGCGAGGTCCACCTTCCACACCGTGCGCCCGTCCGCCTGAAGGACGAACAGCGCCTCCCCGGCGTCTCCCGCCAGGTGCGACACGTCCAGGACCGGCCACGGGAGCGGGATCTCGGTCACCGCGTCCCCCGCCGCCAGGTCGACGGACCACACCACCGGGCGCGAGCGGTCGGCCACGAGCAGCCGGCCGCCATCCTCGCTGAAGGTGAAGCGGTTCGGGGCGGCGTCCGCGCCCAGGTCCACCACGGGGCCGAGGGTCGCGGCCGCGGGATCCCAGAACCGCACGACGGGCCGGTCTAGCGCGGCGTCGTGGACGATCATGGCGATCCGGGCGCGATCCGGCG
Source organism: Klebsiella pneumoniae (assembly GCA_945882675.1). Taxonomy (GTDB): domain Bacteria; phylum Myxococcota_A; class UBA796; order UBA796; genus CANLGQ01. Next base: position 15,273 of record CAMCWU010000017.1, read on the forward strand.
TGGTCGAGAGCGCAATGGGCGTCCCCCCCACGTCGTGCTCCACCGTGCCGGCGCGGGTCTCGATCTCGAACCGGTCGCAGGCCCGGACGCCGTCGGCGTCTTCCCCGCAGGAGCCGATCCCGTCGATCCAGAACGCGAGCTGCTCCTCGTCCGCGCGGAACGGGTCACCCGGGAACAGGGTGTCCTCCTGGCGTCCCGAGCGGGAGCCCGTGACGACCCAGCGGTCCACGCCGTCCCATTCGACGGTCCAGGACTCCGTGGCCGTGGCGCCGTTCTGGACCGTGAGGTTGAGCAGCTGCGGCCGGCTCCCGTTGCCGTCGGCGTCGACGAACCGCACGTCCGCGGCGTTCGCGACGTCGTCTTCGTCATCCGCGCGGTCGAACGTCGGTCCACGGTGCTCGCCGTCGAGGTCCGTCCAGCCCTCTACCGGGAAGCCGTCTGCGATCCTCAGGACGTGCGGGACCTCCACGAGGTGGCCGTAGGCGGCGTCCCCCGCGAACACGTTCACCCGACAGTCGAGCTCGGCCGGCGCCCCGGGCTGCCGCGCGTCCGCGCACTCGGGGCTCGCCCAGACCGCGACCGCGCCGAGGCTCCGGCCGCCGCCCGTCGGGAGCCGAGCCGCGGGGAGGAAGCTCGAGAACGGGTCGTCGGTGAGGAATACGGCCTGCTGGAGCAGGAGCGGGACGATCAGGCCGCCGCGCGCGTTCGCGACGTACGCGACGGGCTCGGACCACGGGCTGCCGCCCTCCGGCTGGAGCACGGCCGCAGCCACGGGGATCGCGAAGGAGCCCCGGTACGGAGCGTCGTTCCGGCACGCCACGAGCGCGATGACGAGGATGCTCAGCGATTGGCGAGCCACGTCACCACCTCCAGATAGGTCGGGCTCTCGGGGTCGAGGTCGATGATCGCGAGCGTTCCCGACGTCTCGTCGTCCGTGACCTCTCCCGTGTAGTTGACGACGACCGCGTGCATGCCGTCGGGAGAGATGCGGATATTCCCCGGGTTCTCGCCGACCCACGGGATCTCGCGGACGAGCTGGCCGAACGCGCCGACGCCGAGATCGTACACATCCACCAGGTTACTGCGGTACTCGCTGACGAGCAGGAGCTCTTCGCCGCCGGCGAGCGCCATCCCGTTCCCGCCGATGAGCGAGAGCGTGGTCGCGCCCTCGTCGCGGCCCAGCGTCCGGATCGGGAGCGTTCCGACGGGGATCTGCTCTTCGACCTCCTTCTCGCCGTCGTCTTCGATCCGCGTGAGGTCGAGGACGTGGATGAGGTCCGGGCTGCGGGCGGTGAGGTACAGCCGATCGCGCTCGTCCGAGACGACGCCGCCGCGGAAGCCCATATTCCCGGTGGCAGACGGCACGCGGACCAGCGCTTCGAGGTCGAGGTAGTTCGTGTCGGCGAACCCGAGCGTCGTGTCGTCGCGGATGTCGACGACGTAGAGGAAGCTCGAGAGCTTGCTCGGGACATACAGGAACCCGCGCTCGAAGTCCGGGATCATGGCGGCCATTCCGATGCCGTCCGTCGTGAACTCCGACACGATCTGGTCGAGCACGATCGCCGTGACGGCCTTGCCGCCCTTGGCCGACGTGAACGAGAGCGTGTCCCCGGCGGTCGGGTACCGCGGCGCGGCGAACACGACATCCTGCCGATCGGCGCGTACGAAGCCCTCTCCCACGCGGAGCTCGAAGCCGTCCTGCCCCGCGTAGTAGACCGTGGCCCCCCCGTCACCGTCGGGGGCGACCACGGGGCTCTCCACACCGAACGTCGAGAATGTGCCGGGAATGCCGTCGAGCGCCGGGAGGGACTGCCCCGTCGGGTCCGTCCGCCGGATCCACGCGCCGTCCACGAGCTCGGCGGAGCCGATGTGCCAGGTCGCGCCGTCGAAGCCGGCGTACAGCATCCGCGTGGAGACGCCGTCGCTCCAGACGGCGGGGTCCCTGACGCCCGCGTCGTCGAAGCTGCCGGGCGTCCCGGGACCGAACACCCACGGGTCGAAGTCGCCCTGCTCGATCGTCCAGTCGCCGTCGAGCGTGGCCGCGGTCGCGGAGCCGATCCGCTGGATCTCTCCGTCCGAGCCCGTGTACCACAGGCGCCAGCCATCTGCGGTCTGCTCGAGCGAGCGGGGGAGCCGGGTGGTGGACTCCCACTCGGCGTCCGAGGGCGCCACGGCTCCGCCGAGCGGCGTCCAGATCAGCCCGTCCGCGCTCGTGGCGTGGCGGATGGTGGACGCGCCATCGGCGTCCGCGGCCGCGTAGAACAGGTGCCATTCCGCGCCGACCTTCACGACGACGGGGTCGGACGCGCCCGTGATGTTGCCGCCCGTATCCACCGGGATGAGATCGCCCCCGACGGGAAGCCAGCCTTCACCCAGGGGTTCGAGCACGCCGAGGCTGAGGCGGCCATTCGGGCGCTGCGCCGTGACGTACAGGCGCTCGACATCTCCGTCCACGATGTGGCTGCCGGGCGCCATGCCGGCGTCTCCCCGGCGGTTGTCGAACACGTCGTTCGAGACGTCGTGGCCGCCGACCGCCGCGAGGTCGAGCCCGGTAAAGCCCACGCGCGTGCCGGTGATCGCCTGGACGCCGAGCGTGCCCGAGTCAGCGCCGCGGACCGACCACGACGAGAGGACGTCGATCTGGACAGCCGCCCGCGGCGGGTTCGCGCGGTCGTACACCACGTCCGCGGGGATCTCGGGGATCGGTGCGCTCCAGTCCACGCCGTCGTACGACCACGCCGTGGCGGTCTGCCAGGACGAACCGTCTCCGTAGGCGACCCACAGCAGGTACCGGCCGCTCACGTACCCGACGACGGGCGCCGCGAGATCCGTGCTCGTCCGCTCGAGGATCACGGTGGGAACGTCCCACGCGACGCCGTCCGGGCTCTCGGACAGCAGGACGGACCAGCTCCCGTCGTCGCGCATTCCGGACAACCACATCCGGAATGTGCCGGTCCGCAGGTCCTCGACCACGAAAGGGTGCTCGAAGGACGTGAAGCCGGGGAGATCCGCCGGATCCAGGACGGGGAGCAGGTCGTCCAGCGTGAACGTGACGCCATCGAGGCTCACGCTGCGGCCGATCGTGGCGGGGCCGTCGCCCTCCCGCTGGTCGTAGAAGAGCGTAACGACGCCCTCTACCGCCGCGATGCTCGGGGCACCGAGCGTCAGGCCGACTGCCGACCCGTCGAGGACGCTGACGCCGGCGGAGGGGATGAGCCACTCGCCCGCGGCGCCCGCCGTCGCGCTGCTCCGAATCTTCCCGAGGTCCGAGAAGTACATGATGGGCAGCCCGGCCGAGAGCGCGATGAACGGATCCTCGACCGTGAGCAGGTCGTCGATGGGACCGAGCTCGATGCCCAGCGCCGACTCCGCGTACGGCTCGCCCTGCCCCGCGCTCGTCCAGCGCACGACGCCGAGGGCGTCCGTGAGCGCCCCGGCGTCGTCGAGGACGCCCTGCGCGGCCCACACCCGCAGGCTCGCGTCCGAGTAGGTGAGTGTCCAGGCGTCGTCCACGAGCGCCTGCGCGTCCGAGACGTTGAGGCCGTCCACCTCTGCGAAGCTCTGGATCCCGGCGTCTGCGAAGCCCTGCTCGCTGAGGATGGCCTGGGGCGCGACGTCCACCAGCGCGAGCGCGCACGACGGATCGCAGTCCTCGCCTTCGTTCGGCGGCCGCTCCGGATCCCAGTCGATCACGCTGACCGAGTGGTCCGTGAGGTTTCCGACGTACGCGAGCTCGGCGTCTTCGTCGATCACGACGAGCTCCGGGTCGTCGCGCAGCTTGATCCTGTCGTCGACCGCCCACGGACGCGGGTCCGTCACATTCGCCAGATCGAGGATCTGGGCGTCGTCCAGGCCCACGCGGGTCTGCGAGTTCTCCGTGATCCGGCTCGGGACGATCGCGAGGTCGCGGCCCGGAAGGATCCCGATCTCGCCCGAGTACGCGTCGAGCGGCAGGGCGTGTGCCACGACCGACGTGTCGGTGCCGCCGGTCGGGGACGGGAGGATGTTCTGCTCGACCCCGAAGTCGATGGAGCTCCAGGCGACGAGCAGCAGGCTGCCGGTGCCGAACGAGACGTACGGATCCGCGTTGCTGACGGCGAGCCAGGTGTTCCCGTCTTCTTCGAAGAACCGGGCGTCCACCGGGCCGGCGAGGCAGTTTCCGATGCCGATCTCGCCCCACGAGTAGCTCCCCGAAGTGGGGACCACGGCGCACGGACCGGGATCGGGTCCGGCAGGGACGTCGCGGAGGCAGGCCGCGAGCGCAAGGAGGGAGAGGATGGGGATGCGGTTCACGCGGTCGGTTATCCGGTGCGCTGGTGAGCGGCGAGCGGGATATGCGCCGCGCCCAGGAGTGCAGACCCATGGAGATCAGTCGGATCGGCGTCATCGGCGCCGGACAGATGGGCAACGGCATCGCGCACGTGGCGGCCATGAGCGGCTGGCCGGTCGCGGTCCACGACGTCTCGCAGGCGTCCCTCGACAAGGCGAAGTCGACGATCGAGGGGAACCTCGGCCGGCAGGTCAAGAAGGCCGCGATCACCCAGGACGCCGCGAACGAAGCGCTCTCCCGGCTGTCGTTCCACGCTGAGCTGGGCGCGCTGGAGGGCAGCGATCTCGTCATCGAGGCCGCGACGGAGAACGTCAGCCTCAAGTTCAAGATCTTCGAGGGGCTCGCTAAGCAGTTCGGCGACCGCGCGATCCTGGCGAGCAACACGAGCTCGATCTCGATCACGGCGATCGCGGCGAAGACGGCGGCGCCCGCCAACGTCATCGGCATGCACTTCATGAACCCCGTGCCCGTCATGCAGCTCGTCGAGATCATCCGCGGCCTGCAGACGAGCGACGAGACCTGGGCGGTCGTGGACGCTGCCGCGAAGAAGATGGGAAAGACCACGATCCTCGCGGCGAAGGACATGCCGGGGTTCATCGTGAACCGCGTGCTCATGCCGTACATCAACGAGGCCGTGTACGCGCTGTACGAGGGCATCGGCACCGTTGAAGACATCGACACCGGCATGAAGCTCGGGACCAACGTGCCAATGGGCCCGCTCACCCTCGCGGACTTCATCGGCCTCGACACCTGCCTCGCGATCATGGAGGTCCTGCGGGACGGCCTCGGCGGCGACAGCAAGTACCGGCCGTGCCCGCTCCTCGCGAAGTACGTGGAGGCCGGCTGGCTCGGCCGGAAGTCCGGTCGCGGCTTCTACAACTACGCGCAGAAGTAGCGGGAGATCGCCATGACCGTTCGACAGGAGACGCGCGGCGTGGTCGCGATCTGGACCGTGGACCGCCCGGCGGCGCTCAACGCCATCGACCAGTCCGTGCTCGACGGGCTCGCGGCGGCGATCGACGCGGTGGCGGCCGATCCGGCCATCCGCGCGGTGGTGCTCACGGGCGCGGGGCCGAAGGCGTTCGTGGCGGGGGCGGACATCGCGGCGATGAGCCAGCTCTCGGCGATCGACGCTGAGACCTTCGCGGCCCGCGGCCAGGCGATCCTCGACCGGATCGCGACGCTGGCGGTGCCGGTGATCGCGGCGGTGCAGGGCTTCGCGCTCGGCGGCGGATGCGAGCTCGCGATGGCGTGCGACATCGTGCTCGCGGGCCCGAAGGCGAAGTTCGGCCAGCCCGAGGTGAGGCTGGGGGTGATCCCCGGCTTCGGCGGGACGCAGCGCCTGGTCCGCCGGGTGGGATACACGAACGCGCTCGACCTGTGCCTCACGGCGCGCGTCATCGACGCCACGGAGGCGAAGGCGATCGGCCTCGTCTCCCGCGTCGTGTCCGAAGACGTGCTCGGAGACGCGATCGCGGTGGCTGAGCAGATCGCGGCACTCGGGCCCGTCGCGGTGCGGCTGTGCAAGCGCGCGATCCACGAGAATGCGGACGCCGCACTGCCCACCGGCCTCGCCGCCGAGCGCACCCTGTTCGGGCTGTGCTTCGCCACGAGCGACCAGCGCGAGGGCATGGCCGCCTTCCTCGAGAAGCGCACGGCCACGTTCACCGGTCGCTGACGCAGGTTCGCAGGACCCGCCGGCGCTGCATCCCCGCGACGCAGGGCCGCGCACGCGCGCCCGAGGCCCCGACAGATTACTACTTCGCCTGCCACGACGGTTCAGGGAGGCGCGTTGTTCGATCTATCGGAGGAGTACCGCTCGGTGCGAGACATGGCGCGCGACTTCGCGCGCTCCGAGATCCTGCCGGGCGCCACCGCGCGCGATCGCAGCCACGAGTTCCCCACGGACCTGGTGGCGAGCCTCGCCGGGCTCGGCCTGCTCGGCGTGTTCATCCCGTCCGAGTACGGCGGCTCCGGCCTGGACATCCTGGCGTACGTCCTGGCGCTCGAAGAGATCTGCTACGCGGACGCGGGCGTCGGCGTCATCATGAGCGTTCAGAACTCGCTCGCCAGCTCGCCCATCCTCGCGTTCGGAACTGAGGCGCAGAAGCTGAAGTACCTGCCGGACATGGCGTCTGGGCGGAAGATCGGCTGCTACGCGCTCACGGAGCCCCAGGCGGGGTCGGACGCAGGCGCCCAGCGCACGCGCGCCACGAAGACCGCGACCGGGTACCGCCTCGACGGCACGAAGATGTGGATCACGAACGGCCCGCAGGCCGAGACCTGCGTGACGTACGGCAACCTGGACGTGGAGTCGCGCCACCGCGGCGTGTGCGCGTTCATCGTCGAGAAGGGGTTCCCGGGCTTCCAGGTCGGCAAGATCGAGGAGAAGATGGGCATCCGCTGCTCGTCGACGAGCGAGCTCGTGTTCGACGGCCTCGAGATCCCGGCGGAGAACCTCCTCGGCGAGGAGCGGGACGGCTTCAAGGTGGCCATGGCGACGCTGGACGGCGGGCGCATCGGCATCGCGGCGCAGGCCCTCGGCATCGCCCAGCGCTGCCTCGACCTCGCGGTGGAGCAGGCCAAGACCCGGCACACGTTCGGCAAGCCCATCGCAGACCACCAGGCGATCCAGTGGAAGATCGCCGACATGCGCACTCGGGTGGACGCCGCCCGGCTGCTGACGTGGCGAGCGGCGGGCATGAAGGACCGCGGCGAGCGCGCCAGCACCGAGTGCTCGATGGCCAAGCTGTTCGCGTCGGAGACCGCCAACTTCTGCGCGTACGAAGCGCTCCAGATCTTCGGCGGCTACGGCTACTCGCAGGAGTACGAGGTCGAGCGGCTGTACCGGGACGCGCGGATCACGACCTTGTACGAAGGCACCTCCGAGATCCAGCGCCTCGTCATCGCGAAGGGTACTCTGGGATGAACCGCCCGATCCGCGTGCTGGTCGCGAAGCCCGGCCTCGACGGTCACGATCGTGGCGCGAAGGTGATCGCGCGTGGCCTGCGAGACGCGGGGATGGAGGTGATCTATTCCGGGCTGCACCGCACGCCGTCACAGATCGTGCGCACCGCGGTGGACGAGGATGTGCAGGTCGTCGGCCTGAGCATCCTGTCGGGCGCCCACAACCGCCTGCTGCCGGAGGTCGTGGCGGGTCTGCGCGCCGCGGGCCTCGGCGACGTGCTCGTGGTCGCCGGCGGGATCATCCCGGACGCGGACGCCGCCGCCCTCAAGGTCCAGGGCGTGGCGGAGGTGTTTCCGCCCGGGACGCCGATCCGGGACATCGTCGCGTTCATCGAGTCGCGGGTCACGGTACCCGGCTGAGCCCTCCGCGGTGCCGCGTCCCTGGACCGGGCCGCGCGCGTGCTGTACGCTCACTGCCGACGTCGACCGGGTGGTCGGCCTCCCACCCCGAGCAGGCTGCACTCCTGACCCGTGAAAAAGCGACACAGCCCCTGGATCGGCCCCTCGGGCCGGACCCCGAGGCACCGCATGCCCAGCCCGGCCGGGAGGAGTTCGCTCCGGCCTTCCTGACGGGCACCAGCACCGAGTACCTGGGGCGGCGGCCGCTTCCGCGCGCGGTGCGCGAGCGCCCCGTGGTGATCGTCCTCGGGCCGCCGCGGTGCGGGAAGTCGTCGGTGGCCGCGCGGTTCGCGGAGGCGGACGCCCGCACCCTGAACACGCGGGAGCTCGAGGACGCGCTGGTGGAGCGGGTGCGCAACGGGAGTTGGGCGTCTGGCCTGCTGACGGCCGGTTCGCTGGTACTCGACGGCCCGGTGTGGCTCTCGAACCGCGACGGGGTCGTGGGGCTGCTCTCGGAGCTCCTTCGCGCGCGCGTGGCGGCGGGCCGGCGCACCGTCGTGTGCCAGCGCGACACCGACGGCTCGGTGAGCGAGCTCATCGGGGAGATGCCGCTCGGCTCCCTGGTGGTGATCGGCCTGCGGTTCCCTGTCGGCCAGCGCGGCCGCATCCGCTTCGCCCGGCGCGTGTGCGACGACCTCGGGCTCCCGCGTGAGCACGCCACGGGGGCTGAACTGCTCGACCCGTGGGGTTACGACGAGGTGCTCGCGGCCATCCGGAACGGACGCCGGCCACGAGGGGGAGGCAGCGGTGGGTGACGTGGAGCTTGCGAGGCGTGTCGTCGAGCAGCCGGGCTGGCGGTGGATGGCCGGGATGGTGGATCACGAAGGGAACCGGATCCTCGATCCTTCCGCCGTGGGTGCCGAGTCGGTCCCGGACCTCGACGATTGGGCGACGGCGGGCGCGATTCTGGGGATCATCGCGAGCTACGACGCGCTCACGGACGTCGTCCGCGACGGGCGAGACTGGATCGTGGCGGTCGCGATCGACGGCGACATCAGCGGCTATGCAGCGGACACCCTCGGCGAGGCCGCGGTGTGGGCGCTGCTGGCGGTCTGGGAGAACCTGCCCGAGATGCCGATGGCCTGACGGCTCGAACACCCGTCACCGAGTCGTCACACGATCCGAGCCGCGCCGTTGCGGCGTCTGCGTACATTACCGGCAGGAGGGAACCAATGATGCGTACCCACCGGGCCAACAGCACTCCCGCTCCCACCGTCGTTCTCTACGAGCGGGCGTCGAGTTGGCTCGTGTCGAGCCTCGCGGGTGACCTCGACCCCCGCAGGGTCGGCGTCGACGGCGACGAAGCGCTCGCCCGCATGGTTCAGAACGCGTTCCCGCACGCGGACGTGCGCCGCGTCGAGTCCCCGGAAGACCGCGAGTGGGCAGAGCTCGTCATCATGCTCGCGCCGCAGGCTCGCAAGTCCTGGTTCAGCCGCGCACCTTCGGCGTAGCGCTCGCGCTCAGGCGGTGAACCACCGCTCGATCCGCCGGCCGAGAACGCGCGTCCCCACTGCGTCCGTTGGGGGAGTCGCGCCCACGGGGAACCCCGGCTCCGGCGGCTGCAGGCCCTTGATGATCATGCCCGCGGCGGCATCCACCGCCACGTCGGCCGACCACCGGCTCTGGAACCACTCGGCGCCCGGGCCCTCGACCACGGCCCCCGCCTCCGGGTCCCAGCGGACGCTCACGGGACCGCAGGGCGGCGACGGGAGCCCAGCGAGGAGATCGGCCACCGCCGCCATGATCGGCGCGCGCGACGCGTAGGACGCCGCGGGCCAGCCGGGCAGGGTGCGCTGCAGCGAGGCGTCGAGCCGGTCACCGAGATCGGGCACGGGCGGGGCGGACTCGGCGTCTGCTGGGGCCACCGGCTCCGCCACGGGCGCGGCGACGGGAGCGGGCGCGGCCGCCTTCACGTCGATCGTCACCGCCGACGAGAGGACCGCGGGGTGGATCGCCCCGGATCCCGCGATGATCACGACAATGTGGTTCTGCTCGCGCAGGCGCGGTGCGGTCGCCCACTGCGCGAGCGGCGGCGCGCCTCCCCCCAGGGCCTCCGGCTCCTTGCGGACGGGGAAGATCACGTCCGGATCCTGGATGATCCAGCC
>CAMCWU010000018.1 GCA_945882675.1 Klebsiella pneumoniae
GGACGTGCTCGACGTGAACTTCGGCTGTCCGAGCAAGCAGGTGTGCGCCAACTCGGGGGGCTCTGCGCTCCTCCGGGAGCCGGTGCTCGCGCGCCAGATCGTGGCCGCGGTGCGCGCCGCCGTGACCATCCCGTTCACGGTGAAGATGCGGTCCGGCTGGGACCATGCGCTTAAGTCCGCGCCGGACATCGCGTACATGTGCCAGGAAGAAGGCGTGGAAGCCGTGACCGTCCACTGGCGCACGCGAGCGGATCTGTACGGCGGCGTGCGCGAGCTCGACACGCTGGCAGAGGTCGTGCGGCGCCTGTCGATCCCCGTGATCGCGAACGGGGACATCGTGGACGGCAAGACCGCGCTTCAGACGCTCGAATACACCGGGGCCGCGGGCGTGATGGTGGGCCGCGGCGCGGTGCGGAACCCGTGGGTGTTCCGCGAGATCGAGGCTGCGTTCGCGGGGCTGCCGGCGCCCGTGATCGACCACGCCGAGCGGGAACGCGTGATGATCGCGTACTTCGAGTCGGTGCGGGACCAGTTCGATCGCGGATCTTCGGCGCGGGCGGCGTCCGCGGCGGATCTCAAGACCCTCAACCGGATCAAGAAGCTCGCGCGGTACTTCGCGGACGGGATCACGGGCGGAGAGGAGCTCCGCCGTGGCATCTGGCACAGCGAGACGCTGGACGGCGCGCTGCAGAGCACGCGGGACTACTTCCAGTGGGCGCGGGAGCAGCAGCCGGCCGCGTAGGCTCTGGTGGGGTGCTGCACCCGGCCCCCGGTGGCTGGGCGCCGGTCCGCGCGCTCGGGCTTCACGGGTGCTCTGGATCTCCCGGTGGCGCTTCGACGGGACGAGCTCCGCATGCAGGTTCAAATGAAGGACACCAGGATCACCGGGATCGGGCACCACGTCGTAGGCGAGACACGGAACGGCACTTTCGCGACAGTTCGCCCGGGCGAACTGTCACCGAACTGCCCGCACCCGCTCGCCGTCGGGGCGCGCGGCTTCATGTGACCGGGCCTTCGCGCTCCGCGCGAGCATCGCTCGCTCAGACGTCGCTCGCCGAGCCCTCCGGGCTCTCGCTCCTTGTGGCTCGGAGCCCGGCCCTTGGTCGGCGCCCGACCACCCCGGCACGGGCTCGAGCCACCCAAAAAAACCTAGGCGAGCTCGGCTTTCCGCGCGTCCTCCGCCGCCGTGATGGTCCCTGCGAGCCACCACACGAGGACCAGCCCGGGCAGCGCCGCGCTCGTGGACACGACGAAGAACGGTACCCACCCGAGCCATTCCGCCATCCAACCCCCCGACGCCGCGAGGGTCGTCCGGCCCACGGACGCGAGCGACGAGAGCAGCGCGTACTGCGTGGCGGTGTAGCGCCGCGCGCACAGGGCCGAGAGCCACGTGACGAACGCGGCCGAGCCCATGCCGCCCGTGAGGTTCTCGAGGCCGATCACAACGTACAACGCCGAGATGGAGTGCCCGAGGTCCGCCAGCGCCGCGTATCCGAGGTTCGACAGCATCTGCGCGACGCCGCACACGAGCAGCGCGCGGGCGGCTCCGAACCGCACCGTGAGCGCGCCTCCGACCGCGATCCCCGCCATGCTCGCGATCACGCCGAAGACCTTGGTCACCGTGGCGATCTCGGACGCCGTGAACTGGAGCTCCACGTACAGCGGGCTCGTCATGGTGCCGGCGAGCGCGTCGCCGAACTTGTAGAGCACGACCGCGATCAGGACGGCGAGCCACCGCTCCCGCCGCATGAAGTCGGCGAACGGAGCGACGATCGCGGCATGGGCGGCCGCCCCGAGGGACGGGCCGTCCGTCTGCCGCGGCCGCCGGGCCGCCACCACCGCGATGCCGAGCGCCACTGCCAGCGCGATCCCGCGCACGACCTGTCGGGAACGCTCGATCCCGAGCCCGCCGAGATCCGGGCTCGTCACCCGCGTGACGAAGTACACGACCAGGAACGCCGAGAACAGCGCCGCGAGGATGTTCGTGAAGCGCCGGTCCACATCCGCTGGCCAGCCCGCGGTGTCCGGGCTCGCGAGCGTGGTGAGGACGCCGATGCCCATCAGCCCCGCCATCAGCGAGTACGCGGCGGTCCAGCCCCACGCGTCCGCGGCGTAGAGCGCGCCTGCGCCGCTCGCGATCATCCCGAAGCGGTACCCCCATTGCGTCGCCGCCGCGCCGAGGCCCTGCTGCTCGGGCCGCAGGAGCTCGATCCGCCAGGCGTCGATGACGATGTCCTGGGTCGCCGACAGGAACGCGACCACCACCGCCACGAGCGCGGTCCGCCACGGGTCGTCCGCGGGGTTGGTGCCGCCGAGGCCGAGGATCGCCGCCACCAGCCCGAGCTGGAGCACCAGCACCCAGCTCCGCCGGCGGCCGAGGCGGCCCACCACCGGTAACCGCACCTGGTCGACCACCCAGGACCAGAGGAACTTCAGCGAGTACGCGATGCCGACGAGCGTGAACAGGCCCACCGTCGTCTTGTCGACGCCGACCTGCGCGAGCCGAAAGGTGAGGGTGGCGCCCGTGAGCGCGAGGGGCAGGCCCGACGCGAACCCCTGGAGGGCGACGAGGGCGAGGCGGGGGTCGCGCCAGGACGGCGACGCGTTCGGCGGGTTCATGGGGGGTGGCTCGGGCGGGCGGGCGAGGATAACTCCCGTTCTGGGCGCGTGCGAGCCCGTCGGAGTCGCCATGTTCCCGCTCCTCGCGTTGTCTGCGGCTGCCTTGGCGGGGCCGCCGTTGACGTCGGCCTTCCCGGCGGACGCGATCACCACGGTATTCGTGCGCGCACCGAACGGATCGCTCGGGATCGAGGCGGTAACGGACGCTACGACCGTGGACGTCTCGGTCGCGCGGGGGGAGTGGTCGGAGGGCTGCACCGTCGAGAGCAAGGTCGTCGGGGACCGCGTAGAGGTGACGATCGCGAAGATGGAGGGCCGCGTCGCCCAGGTGTGCAGCGCGGACGTGCGCATCCGGCTGCCCCCGCGGATGGCGATCGATCTCGAGGCCGTCACGGGAGAGGTCTCGGTCGGCGGCATCACCGGCGGGGGGCGCGTGTCGGTCGGGGTCGGGGACCTGCGGCTCGCGGATGTTTCGGGACCGCTCGAGATCAGCGGGAACGGCGGGGATCTCGTCGGATCGTACACCGGGGAGGCGCTCCGCGCGCGCTGGACGTCGGGAGAGGTGCGGCTCACCGGCCTGGTGGGCACGGCGGACGTGGAGGTCGGCGTCGGACGCCTGGATCTCACGTGGACGGCGGCGCCGGCGGCGGGGGAGATCCGGCTGGACGTGGGCGGCGGCGGGCTCACCGCGCGCTTTCCGGAGGGCACGGCGCTCGCGCAGGATCTCGATGCCACGCTCGGAAAGGTCCGCTCGGACGTGCCGTCCGCGGAGGCAGGGGTCCGGCTCCGGGCCCGCACCAAGGCGGGCTCGCTGCGGATCCTCGAGAACTAGGGGTCGTCCGCCACGATCTTCGCGAGCCGCGCCAGCGCGTCACGGTCGGTGAGCAGCCCCGCGTGGTCGAGATCCCGCGAGGCGAGATCGCCCAGGCCCAGGCGGACTACGCGTGCTCCGAGCGCCCGCGCCGCCGGGACCAGGAGCTCGACCGGCGCGATCTCGTCGAGCGGGGCGGACAGCACGGTGATCGGTGCGTCGATCGGGCCGATCGGGACGGTCCCCGTGGAGATCCAGCCGAGCACATCCTCCGCGAGGCCCCGCGCTACGCACCGCAGGCGCACCCCGCCGACGCCCAGGTCCGCCGCGTCGTCGGGGTGTCGGTCGAGCCGGACGTCGGCGTCGAGCGGTCGGAGCGCCACGCGGGCCAGCGCCACGGACGGCTCCACGCCGAGCACGGGGCCGAGGAGGATCGCCCGCGACGGGTGCAGATCCGCCTGCAGCGCCAGCGTCGCCCCGATGCCGTGCGCCACGAGCGTGTACGGTCCGTCCGGCTCCGCCCGCCCGATCGCGGCCGCGAAGCTTGCGGCGTCGCCGCTGCACGGGAACGCGACGACGTCCACGCGCTCGCCGGTCGATTCGAGGGTCGCGATCAGCGGTCGCCACGCGGCCGGGTCGGTCCCCGGCGTCTCGACCAGCAGGATCACGGCGCGTTGCCGGAGATCACGGTGGTTCCGCCCACCGTTGCGGTGTCCGCGAGCGCCTGCGCCGACGCCGTGGGGAGGGACGGGTTGTCCGTGACGCGGAGATCCCCGCCGATCGCGTCGATCCCGTACCACGGCGAGAGGTCGGTCAGCAGCGCGTTTCCGTCGACCTCCACCGTGCCGTTCACGGTGAGCAGGGCCGGGAGCGCCGGAGCGGTGATCAGCGACGAGTTGCCGAGCACCCGGAGATCGCCCGTGATCGTCGTCAACCCTTCGAGCGACACCAGCGTCAGCTCGGGCTGGTCGTCGATCACCAGGCCGCCCAGGGACGTGACGCCGTCGAAGCCGTCGACCGCCACCAGGTCCTTGTTGCCCGCCACGACGAGCTCGCCGCCGATCACGTCGAGCGCGAGGTAGCCGAGGAGGCCCGTCACGTCGTCGTTGTCCACGATCCGCAGGTCGCCGAAGATGGTGCGGAGCGCGCCGAAGCCCGCTGCGGACGTGAGCGACGGGTTCCCCTCGATGACCAGCCCGCCCACGATCTCGAGCCCGTACAGGCCCGAGTAGGTCGTCAGCTTGGCGTTCCGCGCGATGACGACGGACGAGACCGCAGGATCCTCCTCGCTCCCGACGATTTCGAGCGCCAGGAACCCGTCGTCCATCTCCTCGAGGACTCCGTTGTCCGCGACGATGAGCTCGCCGCCGAGGTCGACGAGGTTCGGGAACGCCTTGATCTCGTCGATCCCCGGGTTGCCGACGATCCGGATCGACCCGGTGTGCGCCGTGATCGTCGCCCAGCCGAGGAGCTGGAACGGCGTTCCCGCCAATCCGAGGCCGGTGAGCTCGATGTCCCCGCCGACGTCCTCGATGTACTCGAAGTTCGAGAGCTGGGTGAGCGCCGGCAGGTCTGAGATCCGGACGTCCCCGCCCACGGTCGCCAGGCCGTCCGTCCCCACCAGGTTGAACATCTCGGCGTTGTCCGCCACGAGGATGTCTCCGTCGACGGTCGCGAGCCGGTACACCTCCAGGTACAGGGCGGCGTCGTTCCCGGTGACCGTGAGGTCGCCCGCCGGGATCGCCGTGACCTTCCCGAGGCCGATGCCCTCCAGCGCGGGGTTGTCGGTCACCGAGATCGGGCCTCCGACCGTCTCCAGCTCGTCCACGTACAGGTCCACGAGCGCCGTGTTGCCGTCCACCGTGACCGTCCCGCCGACCGACACGAGCGCCGGCAGCCGGACCGCCTGGAGCGCGCTGGTGCCCGACACGTCCAGGTCGCCGCCGATCGCCCGCAGCTTGGCGAGCTCCGTAGTATCCACCGCAGACGCCGAGAACGTGACGTCGCCGGTCACGTCGCACAGGCAGGCGGAGAGGGCCGTGGCCGAGCCGCCCTCCACCGTGAGCGAGCCGTCGATCGCGTTGTAAGTGTCGCAGAACGCCGGGTCCGGGCCCGCGGAGGTGACCACCACGTCGCCCGCGAACGCCGCGCGGGGCTGGTCGCACACGTCCACTACGGGCGTGGTGCCGCCCGGGAGGCCGCACCGCATCCACTCGTGGAGATCGTCCTCCTCATAGGTGGGGATCCCGTCGGCGGGCGGCATCGGGGCCGAGTCGGCGCCCACGCGCGCGTCGATCCGCGACGACCACTGCGCGACCTGCTCGTACGTGTCGAAGTTGATGTCCAGCGGAGCGCCCTGCCGGCGCGCCTCCTCGACGCTCTCCGAATGGCAGCCGGTGCACCAGTTCGTGACGAAGCCCTCGCCGAAGTTCGTCCACGTCAGCGCCGAGTCCGCGCAGTCGGCGAGCGCGGGGCCGTCCGTGTCCGTCTCCGCGACGGCGTCCTTGTCCTCTCCGTTGCAGGAGGCGACGAGGAGCGCGACGGCGAGCCAGCTCGGGAACTTACCGGCGTACAACGGGGACCTCTTCCGCGCGGGACGGGGTGGCGGGGCCCGGCGGAGCCGCATGGTAACCTGTAATCGGGCGATCCGAGCGTCTCATCTGGCCGCGGATCACTCCGTCGTGTCGCGTGGGAGGCCGTCGAACCATTCCCAGCTCTCGGTCGTCGCGTCGAACTCCCGGCCGTTCGTGTTCTCGCCGCCCGGGTAGGCGTGGGTCCAATCTTCGATCGTGCACACCACGAGGCTCTCTTCGCAGGCGTAGATTTCGCAGCGCGAGTCGCCGGCGCGCTCCGTGTCGACGGGCTCGGGCGCGCAGGCGTTCTGCTCCACGCGGATCCCCGTGAACTCGGCGACGCCCGGCACCAGGAAGCCGTCGCGATCGTCGCCCTCGTACGGGACGGTCGTGTCCGCGGTCCCGTGGTAGACGCGGGTGGCGATCGGCGCGTCCGGGCACCGGTCGATGAGATATGCGCCTTGCGTCGGTACGATCGCGTCCGGCACATCGCTCTGGCAGCCCCAGGTGTGGACCATGGCGGCGCCGTTGCTGAACCCGAGCGCGAGCACGCGGTCGCCGCACATCCGCGCGGTGGCCTCTGCGGCCACGGCGTCGAGGTACCCGACGTCGTTCGCGTCGGTGTACGGGTTCTCCGCGGCGTTCCACAGGTTGCCGACCCCGCCCGGGTAGACGACGGCGAACCCCTCCTGATCGGCGAGGTCGCTCCAGCCGCTCACCCGCACCATATCCTGGGGCTCCTGGCCGGCGCCGTGGAGCATGAAGACGAGGTCGCGCGGGCCTTCCCCCGCGGGGATGTACACGAAGGGGTCGCGGCTGCGGCCCTCCGGGTCGGACACCGGCAGCTTGTACAGCCCCGGCTCCGGGAACGCGCCGCACGGATCGCCGAGCCGGGGGAGTGTCGGGAGACAGCCGGTGATCCCGACGAGGAGACAAAGCAACGCGCGCGACATCGGCACCTCGACCTGCTGATAGTAACCACCGTGATACGGACGGGGCGGAGGCGCAATGGGGCCGACGTACTGGGACTACCTCAAGCTCGACCAGCTCCTCGGGATCCAGGATGGGCTCGAGGGCGTGGGCGACGTCCAGAACACGGACGAGCTGCACTTCATCGTCGTCCACCAGGTCTACGAGCTGTGGTTCAAGCTCGTGATCCGCAGCCTGCGGGACGCGCGTGACCAGCTCGCCACCCCGAAGGTCGCGGAGCAGACGATCCCCGGCGTGGTGCACCATCTGCGGCGGGTGAACACGATCCTGCGCCTGGGCGTGGCGCAGTGGGACGTCGTCGAGACGCTGACGCCGCAGGACTTCCTCGAGTTCCGCGACAAGCTCACGCCGGCGTCCGGGTTCCAGGGCTTCCAGATGCGCGAGCTCGAGATCCTGGTCGGCCTCGACGAGGCGGATCGGATCCAGTACGGCAAGGTCACGCCGCTCGATCACCTGCTCGATCCCCGGCACTCGCACACCGCAGCGGGCCGGATGGCTGCCGCGAGCATCCGCGGCGCCCGCGCCGAGCGCTCGATCCTGGAGGTCCTCAACGACTGGCTGTACCGCACGCCGATCCAGGGATCTACGCCGGATCGGCCGGACGACGAGCGGCGCGTCGACAGGTGGCTCGACCAGTACCTGGACGCGCTGAGCGCCAACATGACGGGCACACAAGCCCGCCTCGTGGAGGTCCTGGGGCCGGAGGTGGACGTGTCCGCCCGGTTCGCCGGGATGCGCGCGCAGGCGGCGGCGTTCCTGCTGGCAGAGGGCGTGGCGGACGCGGACCGCCCGCGGATCCGCCGGGTGCGGGCCGCCGCGCTGTTCATCGAGTCCTACCGCGGGCTTCCGTTGCTCGCGTGGCCGCGACTGCTCCTCGACCTCGTGGTGGAGATGGAGGAGCTGCTCGTCCTCTGGCGTCACCGCCACGCGCGGATGGTGGAGCGGGTGATCGGCCGCCGCGTGGGCACGGGCGGGTCGGGCGGCGTGGAGTACCTGGACAAGACCGGGGCGTACCGAGTCTTCCGCGATCTGTGGGCGATCCGGACGGTGCTCCTGCCGCGCGACCAGCTCCCCCCGCTGGACGAGCCCGAGCGCTACGGGTTCAAGGCGGAGTAGACGGCCTGCCAGCTCCCGAGGATCCGGTCGAGCTGGTCCATCGGGATCTGGGTGGCGGCGTCCGACGGCGCCCGCGCGGGGTCCGGGTGGACCTCCGCGAAGATCGCGTCGACCCCGACGGCCAGACCGGCGCGCCCGTACATCTCGGCGAGCGCGCGATCGCCGCCGGTGATCGCGCCCTCACGCCGCTGGGCGCTATGCGTCACGTCGAGCACCACGGGCGCCGTCTGCCGCATCTCCGCGAGCGAGCGGAAGTCCACGACCAGGTCGCCATAGCCGAAGGCGGTGCCGCGCTCCGTCAGCAGCACGCGGCTCTTAACCTTCTCGGCCGCGAACTTCATGTCTCCCGGCGCCATGTGCTGCGCCTTCTTCAGGTTCACCGGCTTGCCGGTCGCGCCCGCCGCCACCACCAGGTCCGTCTGGCGGCACAGGAACGCCGGGATCTGGATGAGATCCACGACCTTCGCCACGATCGCGGCCTGCGCGGGCTCGTGGATATCCGTGGTCACCGGGATGCCGATCTCCCGGCGGACGCGCGCCAGCGCAGCGAGCCCCAGCTCGATCCCGACGCCGCGGAAGCTCGACCCCGACGTCCGGTTCGCCTTGTCGAAGCTCGACTTGTACACGAGCGGGATATCCCGCGCCCGGCAGGCGACGGCCAGCGAATGCGCGGTCCGGAGCGCGTGGTCCACGGACTCGATCACGCACGGCCCCGCGATCAGCGCGAAGGGGCGGCCGCCCCCGATCACGACCCCACCGACGTTCACCGATCGCATCGCGCCTCCGGTCTGTGCCATCGTGGTACACCGGCGGGCGACTCCGCGGTATGCTCCCGCGCATGATGATGCACCGCCCGACGCTGTCCGAGCCCGCCCCCGGCTCCCCCGAAGAAGCCCTCGCCTGGAGCGCCCTGCGCGGCCAGATGAGCCAGCTGTACCGCACGCTCTCGGCGGATACCCGGATCCCGCAGACCGTCGTCATCGTCCCGTCGCTCTCGCTCGACGTGCGCGAGCTCTCGAAGGTGACGGGCTTCTACCATTACGAGGAGCGGCAGCTCGTCAACCTGATGCTGCTGCGCCAGCCGCGCACGAAGATCATCTACGTCACGAGCCAGCCGCTCGACCCGGTCGTGGTGGACTACTACCTGGCCATGCTGCCCGGTGTACCTCGGTCTCACGCGAAGAATCGGCTGATCATGCTCGACTGCAACGACCGGTCGCTGCAGCCGCTGACGAGCAAGGTCCTCGCGCGGCCCCGCCTGATGGAGCGCGTCCGGCAGGAGATCGACGATCCGAAGCTCGCACACCTCGTGTGCTTCAACAGCACGAACCTGGAGAAGACGCTGGCCGTGCGCCTGGGCATCCCGCTGCACGCCACCGACCCCGAGCTCTCGCACCTGGGCAGTAAGTCGGGGTCGCGCCAGCTCTTCCGGCAGGCGGGGGTAGACTTCCCGTTCGGGTTCGAGGATCTGCGGACGCCCGACGACATGGCGCGCGGCCTCGCCGAGATCAAGCGGCGGGAGCCGGAAGCGCGGCGCGCCGTCGTGAAGCTCAACGAGGGCTTCAG
Organism: Klebsiella pneumoniae; assembly: GCA_945882675.1. Taxonomy (GTDB): domain Bacteria; phylum Myxococcota_A; class UBA796; order UBA796; genus CANLGQ01. The sequence goes on from CAMCWU010000018.1 coordinate 9,676, forward strand.
CGGAGAGGGCAACGCGCTCTTCCACTTCGGCGACCTGGATCCGGGGCAGCCGGCGTCGGAGCTGGCGAAGCGGATCCTCGACGGGCTCCCGGGCCTGCGGTTCGAGGCCCCGCAGGAGACCTGGGACGGGTTCTCCGGGAAGTACGCCGAGATGGGCGGGGTGGTCGAGGCCTTCGTGGAGGGCGAGCACAAGACCAGCCCGTCGGTGCAGTGCCGGGTCAACGCGATCGGCGAGGCCCAGGTCATCTCCACGCACGACCAGGTCCTCGGCGGGCCGTCGGGCCAGGTGTTCCTCGGCGCCACCTTCCCCGCGGACGACGCGTACCGGCTGGACATCCAGAGCTCGGGCGACCGGATCGCGCGCGTCATGGCGGATCACGGCGTCATCGGCCGGTTCGGCATCGACTATGTGTCGTGTCGGGACACGAGCGGCCGCTGGAAGCATATGGCGATCGAGGTCAACCTGCGAAAAGGCGGGACCACCCACCCGTTCCTCACGCTCAAGTTCCTCACCGGCGGAAACTACAGCATCTCCGACGGCAACTTCTACAGCCTGCAGGGCAAGCCGAAGTACTACTTCGCGACCGACACCATTCAGTCGGACCGGTATGTCGGCCTGCGAGCAGAGGATCTCATCGACATCGCCGTGTACCACGGCCTGCACTTCCACGGCCCGACGGAGCGCGGCGTGGTGTTCCACCTCATCGGCGCGCTGTCCGAGTTCGGGAAGCTCGGGATGGTCGCGATCGGCGACAACCTCCAGCAGGCGCGGTTCCTGTACCGCCAGACGCTCCAGGTCCTCGACGCCGAGACCGGGCCGCGGCGGGAGTCGTGAGCTCCGAGGAGAAGGCGAGGATCGACGCCATTGCGGCGGACTCCTGGTACGGGAAGGGGACGAACGGCGCGGCCGCGATCTACTGCGGGGACGTGTTCGCGCGGTCCTGGCGGGGGGCGCGTTGCCTCGAGCTCGGCCCGGCGGAGGGGTTGATGACACCGCGGATCGCGGCGGACTTCCGCGATCTCACGCTGGTGGAGGGATCGGAGCGGTTCTGCGCGGAGCTGGCGATTCGGTTTCCGCAGGCGCGGGTAGTGCACTCGTTGTTCGAGGACTTCGCGCCGGATGGGCGGTACGATACGATCGTCCTCGGCCACGTCCTCGAGCACGTAGTCGACCCGGTCGGGCTGCTTCGCGCCGCGAAGGGCTGGCTCGCGCCGAAAGGTGCGATCTACGCTGCGGTTCCGAACGCGCGCAGCGTCCATCGGCAGGCTGCGGTGACCATGGGCATCCTGCCGACGGAGCACTCCCTCAACGAGAGCGACGTCCACCACGGGCACCGGCGGGTGTACGATCCCGAGACGTTCCGGGCCGACTTCCGTGCTGCTGGGCTCCAGATCCGGGTGTTCGGCGGGTACTTCCTCAAGACGTTGAGCAGCGCGCAGATCGACGCGCAGTGGACACCGCAGATGCTCGACGCGTACCTGCGGCTGGGAGAGCTTTATCCTGACATCGCGGCATCTATCTACGTGATCGCGTCAGACGGCTGAGATCAGCTCCACCATCGCCAGCGACGGGAACACCACGAACGCGATGTGTCGCCCGCCAAACGCGACCGCGGGCACGGGCGCCACCACGACCCGGGCACGTGCCGCCTTGAGCTTCTCCAGGGTGGAAGGGAGATCCTCGACCACGTAGGCTGTGTGGTAGACCTTCACCCCCCGGTCGAGCCATGGGTCGAGCACGACCGAGCCGGGCAGGGGCTCGAGGAGCTCCACGCGCGGCCCGCCACAGACGAGGAACCTGCCGCGGACCTGTTGGATCGGGTCCTCGAAGTCCGGGCCCTCCGGTGTGTAGCCGAGCGGCGCCCACGACCGCTGCTCCGCGTCCAGCGACCGGCACGCCACTCCGAGGTGATGAAACTCGCCGATCACGGGGTCCTCCGCGCCATTCCGGCGGCCAGGCGCTCCAGGCGCGGGCGCACGGTGGCCCACTGCTCGTGCGTTAGCTCCTGCTCCACTGCGTCGTGGGGCACGCCGTCCAGCGTGACGTAGCCGAGGAGCGTGTCGCGCGTGGTCAGCCCACAGGACGCGTGGAACGACACCACCGGCGTGTTCGCGGCGAGCGTCCGGCACACCACGCGGTCGAGGCCGAGCACGTCGAACGCGAGGCGGTACAGGAGCACGACGCTCTCCACCGCGGCGAGCGAGCCCTTGCGTAGGATCCACCGACCCCATTCCGTGCGGCCCTCGGGGTCGCGGTACAGGCCGATCGTGCCCTCGGGCGCGCCCGTGCGCATATCCTCGACGACCAGGTAGATGTCGTCCGGCCGCTGGAGGTACCGGTCGAACCACGCGTCCTGGTCCTCCACCCGCCCGCTGGAGCGGTTCAGGTACCGCCCGAGCTCGGGATCCGCGCGGAGCGCCGTGATGAACGCGCTGTCGTCGCGCGCCGCGGGCCGCAGGCGGTACCGCGCGCCGTCCAGCCGGTGGTCATGCCGCACGGTGCCGCTCGATGGCGTCCACGAGCGCGTCCAGGCTCTCGAGCGCCGACATTTCGTCCTCCGAGAAGCGGACGTCGAACGCGTCTTCCAACGCGAACAGGATCTCGACGTGCTTGAGCGAGTCCCAGCGGGCGTCGGAGGTCCGGGAGAGGGGCTCGTCGCCCGGCACGGGGCGGCCGAGCGCGGTGCCGACCACCTGGCGGACGGAGGAGTCGAGGTCGGCGCGGGTCATTCGTCGCTCCACCGGATCGTGACGGGCAGATCGGCCGCGGGGGGACCGCTGGCCGCGTCCACAGGGTACCGCGCCAGCCACTCGCGCGCAGGCGCGTTCCGCGGGCCCTCCACCATCGCGAACTCGACCGCCGGCGCCGGCAGATCGGTGAGGACCCGGCGGAGCGCCTCCGTGATCGCGATGTCCTCGATCCCGCGCCCGAGCGCACGGCAGCTCACACACAGCTCGTCCACGACCACCCGGTCACCCGCCCGATGTGCCGCGAGGAAACCGATGATCCCGCTGTCGGACAGCCGGTCCGCGAGCGCCATGGTCACGATCCGGGCCTCGGGGTCGGCCAGGATCGCGTCCAGATCGGCCTCCGAGTACCGCTTCAACGCCGTGTTGAATTGATTCGTCTTGCGGGACATCTCGTGGACGCGGGCCACCTGGTCGCGCGGGTCGAGGGCGAGCGTGAGCGTCGCGCCCAAGGAACGGAGGTACGCCACGGGATCGTGCGCTTCCCGTGCGAGCGCGTCCCGCTCGGTGTTCGCGGCCAGATCCGCGAGGCGCAGCGCGTCTGTCGCGCCTGCCGCGTACCCCCACAGGCCGGGGTAAGTGGCCAGGGCCCGCCGCGTGGCGTCCGGCGCGGACGCGTGGAGTAGCCGGATCCCCGGGATCGCGGCCGCTACCTGGGCGAGCTCGCCCGGGTTGTCGTCGATCAGCAGCACCGCGTCCGGCGCGATGTTCAGCGCCGCCGCGATGTCCCGGATCCCGTCCGCCTTCGCGCCCCACGACACCGACCGCGCCGAGAGGTGCTCGGGCCGGAGAGGGAAGTCGGCCCTCGACTCGAACAGGGCGTCGACGTCCGCGCCCTCGTTCCGCGACAGGATCGCAAGGAACATCCCGGACTCGCGCAGCGCCAGCAGGTCGCGCTGGAGCGCTGAGTGCTCCGGCGTCAGCGCGATCCGCTCGGGCCCGTCCTCACCCAGGACGCCGTCGTAGAGCGTGTGGTCGAGATCGAGGGCAATCGCCTTGATCCGCGGGTTCAGCGCAGGCGGGAGCCACCGGGTCCCCAGGTCCCGCGCGATCCGCAGGCACGCGGCGTCGGACAGGGGCATCCCCGTGATCTTCGCGGCCCGCGCGTCGCGGTACCGGTCGCCGAGCGCCTCCGCGACGGACGACACCGCCCACGCCCGCGCTCCCGGGACGCCCGCGAGCCCTCGGGTGAGATCGGCGTTGAACTTTGCGTCTCCCGGACGATCCACCACCAGGATCGGCCCGCGGGTCCGCGTGCGGAGCGCCGCCACCCGGTCCACCACCAGCCCGGCGAGATCGTCCACCGCGAACCGCTCGTAGTCCAGCCACACCAGCTCGACGTCCGCGTCTCCCGCGGTCGGGAACGCGAGCGAGTCGTCGTAGTCGCCGTAGACGATATCGGGAGAGAGCGCCTGGAACCAAAGGAACGGCGGGAGCACGCTCGCCACGAACTCGAATGCCTGGTTCCGGTGCACGCGCAGGCGGACCGGCGCGCACGGCCACGAAGGCTGCAGGCCCAGGAGCGCCGCGCGCGAGAGGCGGTCCGCGAACAGGAGCGGCTGCCAGCCAGCGCGCGCGAGCGCCGAGTCTGCCGGATCTTCCTGGCGCTTCGCGTCACCCATCGACGGTCTCCGGGCGGTGGTGGGCGCCCGTCCACAAGGTACCTGGACGGGCCCGGCGCGGCCAGCGTCACGGCGGGGGGCGACGATCGCGCGGGCGTGATTATGCTTCCCGTCTGGCGCCGGACCTCGTTTCCCCGGTGCCGCGCGGGCGTCGTCTTGGAGCGTGACTCGAACCGTTGGTGGGCCGGCGTATTGCTGGTGCTCTTCCTCGCGATCCCGTCCGCGTTGCTCGTGCAGATCCTGTGGAGCGGCCGGTTCGAGAGCACGGGCTGGGCCGAGCTCAAGCAGATGGTCGAGAAGGACCAGGTCTCGGAGATCACCTTCGACGATCGCACCGTGCGCGCCACCGTGAAGGCGACCGCGGACAAGCCGGAGCATGTCCTGCAGGTCGCGACCGTCGCCCGGGACGAGGGGTTCATCCCGCTCCTTGACGAGAAGGGCGTCCCGTACGAGGCCGTGCAGCCCCCGGCCTGCGGAGAGGGAACGGTCCCGCTCGCGGCGTTGATGCTGATGATGGGCCTGCTCGGGTGGGTCGCCATCAGCCGCCAGTCCAACAACTCCCGTGGCCTGCAGGCGTTCGGCCGCTCGAGTGCCACCGTCGCGCCAGAGGAGGGCACCGGCGTCACCTTCGCGGACGTCGCGGGCGTGGAAGAAGCGGCGGAGGAGCTACAGGAAGTCGTGCAGTTCCTCAAGACGCCGGAGAAGTTCACCGCGCTCGGAGGCCGGCCGCCGAAGGGCGTCCTGCTGGTCGGACCGCCTGGGACCGGCAAGACGCTGCTGGCCCGCGCTGTGGCCGGCGAAGCCGGCGTCCCGTTCTTCAGCATCTCGGGATCGGCGTTCGTCGAGATGTTCGTGGGCGTGGGCGCGGCGCGCGTCCGCGACCTCTTCAAGAACGCGACGGAGCACGCCCCCTCGATCATCTTCATCGACGAGCTCGACGCCGTCGGCAAGGCCCGCGGCGGCACCGGACCTGCCGGGAACGAGGAGCGGGAGCAGACGTTGAACCAGCTCCTCGTCGAGATGGACGGCTTCGACAACCGCAAGGGCGTCATCGTCATGGCCGCGACGAACCGCCCGGAGACGCTGGACTCCGCGCTCATGCGCCCCGGACGCTTCGACCGCCAGGTGGTGGTGGATCGGCCGGATGTCCGCGGCCGCCAGCAGATCCTCGAAGTGCACGCCAAGAAGCTGCGTCTCGGCGACGACGTGGATCTCCACGAGCTCGCGCGCGACACGCCGGGGTTCGCTGGTGCGGACCTGGCGAACATCCTCAACGAAGCTGCGCTCCTCGCCGCCCGGCGCGACCACACCGCCGTCAGCCGGCAGGACCTGCAGGACGCCGTCGAGCGCGTGGTGGCCGGCCTGGAGCGGAAGAACCGGCGCCTTCCGCCGGAGGAGAAGCGGAACACCGCGTACCACGAGATCGGGCACGCGATCTGCGCCGCGGCGCTCCCGGGCGCCGATCCGGTGCGGAAGATCTCGATCATCCCGCGCGGCATGAGCACGCTCGGCTACACCATGAGCCAGCCGCCGGAGGATCGGTACTCCTGGACCAAGGGCCAGCTCCTCAACCAGCTCACGATGCTGTACGGGGGGCGGGCGGCCGAGCAGATCGTCTTCGGAGACGTCACGACCGGCGCGTACAACGACATCCAGAAGGCGACGGACATCGCGCGGCGGCTCGTCACCGAGTACGGCATGTCCCGGGCGATCGGCCTCGTGAACTACGCGAGCGAGGGCAACCCGTTCGAAGCCGGTTGGTCGGGCCGCGCGTCACCGGCGACGTCGCACACGATCGAGCAGGAGGTCCGAAAGATCACCGACGAAGCCTACGAACGGGCACTCGAGATCCTCGGAGCGAACCGGGTGCTCCTCGAGGAGATGGCGCTCCGCTTGCTCGAGAAGGAGGTCCTCGAAGGCGAGGAGATGAACTCCTACCTGCAGCGCGCCGTGAAGATCGACACGCTCGCCGAGCCCCCGACGGGCGAGGCCTACGCGCGGGCGAAGTAGCCCGTGGCGGGCCTGCAGCTGGGGGGCGAGCTGGTGTGGCTGCTCCTCGCGTGGGTGGCGGGCGCGCTCGTCACCGTCGCGGCGGGCGTGCCGCTCGCGCAGGGCAGGCGGGTGCCCGCGATCCTCTCCCTGGCGGGTCCGCTCGTCGCGCTGGGCGCGGCGCCGTGCCTGGCCGCCTGGTCGCTCTCCGGGGAAGATCCCCGGCAGGGCGTGGACACCGCGGCGGTGATTCGGATCCTGGCCATGCTGGCGGCGCCGGTGGTGGTGGGTTGGACCGGGCTGTTCCTCGGCGTGGCCGGGCTCCGCGAGCGGCCGCGGGCGTTGGGCGCGGCGGGCGCGGTGGTCGGGGTGGCCCTGGTGGCGGCGGGGCTGGTCCTGGCGGGCGGGATCCGAGCAGACGATAGAGACTTCGCGATCTTTCGCGCAGCACTGGAGCTGGTGGTGGGCGCGGTGGCGATGGTGGCCGTGGTCGGCATGCGCGGGCCGGTGGCTTCGTCCGCGGCTGCTGGGATGGGGGCTAGCGCTCTCGGCTTCGCCACGGTGGAGGCTGGGATGCGCGGGATCGCCAGCGCTGTGATGGGCGGCCAGGTCGCCGCGATGGAGCCGCAGTTCAAGGTAAAGGCCGCGCAGGCGTTCCTGGACGTCGCGGCCATGCAGGCGCCGTGGCAGGTGGCTGGGCTCGCGGTGTGGTCGGTGGGGGCGGTCACCGTGGCGGCCGTGGCGGCCCGGACCGCGCGATCCGCGGAGCCGCTCGCGGCGACGGTGGCGCTGCCGGTGGCGTGGGCGATCCTGCTGCTGGGCTACCCGGGCGTGGAGCTACTGTCCCGCTTATAGCTACCTTCTCCGTTCCCCTCGTAGGGAGGGCCGGGAGGCGGCCTACTGAACGGGCTGGGCCGGAACCGGAGGTGCCGCCGGGAGTGTGGGCTGTGTGGGCTCGGCGGCGTCCGCCTTCGAGAACAGCGCGGATGCATCCGCGAGATCCTGCACGCACACGCGCTCCGCGTACCCGACCAGCTTGGTCCCCGGGTCCATCGCGACGACTACGTGGGAGGTCGGCCCCGCCACCCAGCCTTCCAGGCACGCCGGCGGAGTGCACCGCGCGAAGTATTCTTCCCCGCGAACCTCCATCTCCGCCGAGCAACGCACCACGTGGGCCGCCCCCGTGCCGGCGACCTGGTTGAGCGTGTCGATGCAGCCGAGCAGGAACAGCAGCCAGAGCACGGGCCCCTCCGGTCGGTGCACCTATCGCGCCCGGGCGTTAGCTGCCGGGGGATGACGGACCACGAACCCAACGACGACGAGAGCCTCGACCTCCTGGCCGGATCCTGGCGGATCTTCCAGCTCAAGCGCGGACATCGGTTCTCGACTGACGATCTCGCGGTCGCGTGGCGGGCGTCGCTCGCGCGGCCGAAGGCGCGGGACCTCCTCGACATCGGCTCGGGGATCGGGTCGGTGGGCCTGCTCACGCTCTGGCGGCTCGACCACGTGGCGCCCGGCGCGGCGCTCACGACCGTAGAGGTCCAGGAGGTCAGCTATGAGCTCGCGAAGCGCACGATCGCGCGCAACGGGCTGCAGGACCGGGTCACGCCGCTCCTGGGCGATCTGCGGGATCCCTCCGTGCTCCCGGCCGAACGGCGGTTCGAGCTGATCACGGGCTCGCCCCCTTATTTTCCGCTGGGGACCGGCCGCCTCTCGCCGGTGGATCAGCGCGCAGGGGCTCGACTCGAGCTGCGCGGCTCGGTCTACGACTACTGCGTCACGGCGAAGCGCCACCTCGCGCCGGGCGGGCGGTTCGTGTACGTGATGATCTCGGCAGATCCTCGCACATTCGACGCGCCGGGCGCAGCGGGCCTCGCCATCGTGGAGCGCTGGGACTTCCGGTTCCGCGCCGATCGGGAACCGCACATTTCGACGGTGGTGTGCGCCCACGCGGACGAGGTCGATCCGACCGTCGAGCCCGCTCGTGGGGAGCTCGCCATCCGCGGCCACGACGGCGAGTGGACGGACGAGTACCTCCGCTTCCGCGAGGTCATGGGCGGCCCGCCGTTCCTCCGCAAGGGCCCTCAGGGCGCGTAGCGGATCGCAGGCTCCGCTTCCAACGCGCCGACGGCCACGGCGCGCCGATACAGCTCCTCGATCCCGGCTCTTCCCTCGACCCCGTAGTCCCAGGTTCGCTCGTTCGCGTACATCGAGAGGTACCGGCCGACGTCCGCCGCGTTCCCGAGCGCGCCCCCGCGCGCCAGCAGCCACGCGATCGCTTCGTCCCGGTGGTCGAGCCCGTACCGGATCGCGTCCCGCAGGATCCGGCTGATCGCGGCGATGTCGGCGGGATCGAGGTCCGCGCGGATGGCGTTCGCGCCGAGCGGCAGCGGGAGCCCGCCCGTTTGCGCCGCCCACCACTCGCCGATGTCCACGATCCGGTGGAAGCCGAGCTTCTCGTAGGTCAATCGGCCTTCGTGGATGACGAGGCCGGCGTCGACCTCCCCGGCGTCGATCGCGTCGAAGATCCGGGAGTAGGGGACGATCGGGATCACCACGGGGCGCGCGCTCCCGGCGATCATCCGCAGGACCAGCCACGCCGTGGTGTTCAGACCCGGCACGGCGAGCCGGATCCGGGCGAGATCCGCCACTTCGAGGGGCTCGCGAGCGATCACGACGGGTCCGTAGCCCTCGCCCATCGACCCGCCGTGCGGCAGCAGCAGCCAGCGATCCGCCAGGTTTGGCCAGGATCCAAACGAGATCGCGCACACATCCGCGTCCATCCGGTCGGCGACGCGGTTCAGCTCGTCCGTGGGCGCGTGCCGCACGTCGAACTCGTAGGGCCCGGTGTCGATCCGGCCCTCGGTGATCGCCCACATCATGAACAGGTCGTCGGCGTCCGGGCTGCAGACCGTGCGGACGCGCATCAGCGGGCGATCTGCGCGTTCATGGCGCGGAGGCGGGCGCCTGTGGCCTCGAGCAGCCGCCAGAGCATCATCTGGCCGAGCGCCGGCTCGAGCAGGCAGTACTCGCGGAGGTCCGACCGGCTGATGATCAGCAGGTGACCGAAGCCCTTGGCGACGATGTCCGCGGAGCGGGGCTCGTTGTCGACGAGCGCGAGCTCCCCGAAGTGACTCCCCTCTTCCAGCATCGCGACCTTGCGCCCGCTGACCTGCACGGAGAACTGGCCCTGCACCACGACGAACAACTGGTCGCCGTCCTGGCCCTGCCGAACGACGTACTCGCCGGGGGTCACGAAGCGCTCGCTCACGATGCGTCCAACGCGGAGCCGGGCATGGAACGGCAGATCCTGGAAGAGGAACAGCGTCTCCATCGCTCGGGCCCGACCGGCGACGGCCTCTGCTTCGAGGAGGGCCTCCGGCGCGACGACGAGCGCGGTGACGTTGTCCTTCCCGCCGCCCTCGAGCGCCGCACCGATGAGTTCGTCCACGCAGCGATTGATCGAGTCCTCGAGCATGATCTCGAGCAGCCGCGTGGCCTGCACCATGTCGGACAGGCCGTCCGAGCAGAGCAGGATGCGGTCGCCTTCGAGCAGCTCGACGTGGAGCGTGTCCGTCTTGACCGACGGGTACAGGCCGACGGCGCGCGTGATGACGTTCTTGTACCGGCTCGTCGCTGCTTCTGCCGGCGTCATCGCGCCCTGGCGGATGAGGTCGTTGACCATGCTGTGGTCGTCCGTGAGCTGGCGGAGCTCGCCCTTCCGGACGATGTACGCCCGCGAATCGCCGACGTGAACCACGAACGCCGCGCCGCCGCCCACCACGGTTGCCACCAGTGTGGTGGTCATTCCCTGGCGCCCGGTGGCCGCGGCGACCTCGTACACCCGGCGGGACGCGGCGTTGGCGGCTTCGTCCAGCAGGGAGAGGACCTCGTTCCGGGTCTCACGCGAGTTGTCGGCCGCGAACGCGTCCACCGCGGCCTTGAGCTGGGGCGCGTGGTCCTGGAAGGTGTTCACGGTGATCGCGGACGCGAGCTCGCCCGCCTTCCGGCCGCCGACTCCGTCCGCCACGACGAACACGCCGAACTCCTCAGCGGCGAGGACCGAGTCCTCGTTGTGCTTCCGCTTGAGTCCGACATCGGTGCGGGCGTGGAACTGGAGCATCGCGGGGCCCTCGGGATGGCACGATAACCCTGGGAGCGCCGCCGCGGGTAGCCTCAGAAGTCTACGATGTCCGGATCGTTGGTGACGGGCGTCGCCGCCAGGGAAACGGCGGCGCCCTCCGGTCCGTAGAGCGCGAGGTAGGCCGCGTACCCGCCGGTGACCCGCTTCACGTAGTCCCGGGTCTCCCGGAGCGGGATCTGCTCGACCCACTCGTCCATCGGCGCGCCGGGGCCGACCTGGCGGAGCCAGGCCGAAGCGTTGAACGGTCCCGCATTGTAGGACGCCACCGCGAGCGGGAACGCGCCGTCGAAGCGGTCCATCAGCAGGCCGATGTACCGGATGCCGTAACCGACCGCGAGTGTCGGATCCTCCAGGTCGCCCGCCGTGAACCGCACGTCGTGGATCTGGTCCGCCAGCAGGTGGCCGGTCCGCGGCATGATCTGCATCGCGCCGCGCGCGCCGACCCGGCTGCGAGCGATGGCGTTGTAGGTGCTCTCCTGGCGCATCAGCCCGAGCACGAGGAGCGGATCGACGCCCTCGTCCCGCGCGCTGGTCCACACGTAGCGGTCGTGCGCCAGCGGGTACGCGATGCGCAGCGCGTCCGCGTGGTCCGGATCGGCCAGCGCCGCGGCCTTGGAGGCCGGACGGGGTCCGAGGGCAGCGGTCGACCACAGCCCCCAGGTCGTCCGCGCAGTGTGGTGATGATCCCGCGTGAAGAGGAAGAGCGAGCGCCACTCGTCGGGAGCGGGCGCCCACTGTTTCGCGGCAGCACGCTTGGGGGTGCGCTTCGCGAGGGCGGTAGCCCGGTCGAGGTAGACGGCCGACATCATCGGGCCGGACAGATCGTACAGGCCCAGGTCTGCGAGCTCGGCGGCGGCTGCGAGCTCCGGCCACGTGGCGCCGAACCGAGTCGCCGTGTCGCGCATGCGGGCGCGCGCGGCGTCCCGCTCGAACAGCCTGCCCGTCGGGTACGAGCGCGGCGGGTGAGCCGGGTCGCGGCGGAGCACGGTGGGCGGCTCGTGGAGCAGGTCCTCACCCGAGGGCAGGGCGAACGCGAGCGCGTCGGATGTGGAGTCGATAGGAGCGAACTCGCCGGGGAGCGCTGGCGCGGCGGGCCAGCGACCGTCGCGAGGCTCTACGGCGGCGCTCAGCCGCGACGTCGCCAGGATGCCGTACCAGTCCCAGGGATCGTCCGTGGCGAGGGCGGTCAGGCGCTCTGTGGCGTCCTTCCCGGACCGCTCGAGCGCGCGGGCGTACCAGTACCGCGCGGTGCGGTCACCGTCGTCTGCGCCGGACCTCAGCCGCGCGAGGGCGCCCGCATCGTTGCCGGCTCGGAACGCCGAGAAGCCCGCCATCGTCTTCGCCCGCTTGCCGGACCGCCCGCCCTTCTCGGCGAGCGCGTCGAAGACCTTCACGGCGGTGACCGGGTCCCCAGCGAGCAGCATGGCGCGGCCGATCGCGTCGGCGTGCCACCGCCACTCCGGCGCGTCCGGCCACGTCGTGAGCATGTGGCGGCCCGTGCGGACGACCACGTCCGCGCGGCCGCCGCGATGCGCCGCGTGGAACAGCGTCCACGCGATCCCGGGCTCGGGCTCGGCGTCGAGGCGGGCCTGGTACCGCGCGATCAGGAAGTCCCAGCTCCGGGTGCGCCAGCCGAACGAGTCGGCCTGCGCGGCGGCCCAGGCGGCGGCGGCGGGGTCCGTCGCGCCGCGGTCCACCACGCGCTGATAGGCCTCCCACGCCAGATCCGTGCGCTTCGTGTCGCGCAGCGAGAGCGCGCGCGCCTGGAGCGACGCCGTGTCGTCCGGGACCACGGCGTCCGCGTGACCGTCGGCGCGGAGGATCGCGAGCTCCTCCTCGGCGACACGGCCGGCGAGAGGCGTACGGTGGTGGACCGCGAGCCGCTGCAAGCGCGGGATGGCCTTCGCGGCGTCGTGGTTCGCGTCCCACAACGCGAGCTGGAGATCCACGCTCTCGCCGATCCCGGCGTACGGGTGCTCCTCGTCGTATGCCGCGCTGGCGGCGACCGCAGGCACCGCCCGCCCGCGGGAAGCGTGCCCGAGCGCGATGACCCGCAGGCAATCCACGACGTTGGCGCCTTCCGGTCGCGCCGCGCGGTAGCTCTCGCACAGCCGGATGGCATCATCCGGATCGTCCAGGAACAACGCCTGCTCTGCTTCATGCCACCACGCAAGGTCCGCGAGCGGACCGCCGCGAACCCGAACTCGATGGAACGCGTCGCGAGCCTCTGCTGTTGCGGTGACGCCGCCCTCTTCGCGGCGGAGGAAGCCCACCGTGAACCATGCGGAGTCCGCGGTCGCGCCGCTGGCGGTCGCCGTGAGCGCGCGCGCCTCCGCGAGCGCGTTCTCGGTGTCCCCGGCCTCCAGGTGCAGGCGGATCCGGTCGATCTCGGCGCGCGGGGGAGCGCTCGGCTGGGGAGCGCGCTCCGGCGCGACGGGCTCGGAGAGCGCTGCGTCCTCCAGCAGTCGCACGACGCCGTCGACGGCCGGCAGATCGCCGTCCGTCGGAGCGTCCGGCGGAGCGTCCGTCGACAGCAGGTAGGTCGAAGCTTCGGCAGGCTCACGGCCGGGGATCGGGAAGTCCGCGGCGGTCGCGAGGAGCAGCCAGCCGCCTGTGAGCGCGCCCGCCACGACGGGCATCGGGGGGCGACGATGGGTGGGGGGAGGGGGCGTGCGGGTGTAGATGGCGGGACCCTGGGGTGGCGCGACGTGGCGGATCGTGCCACGACGTCAGCGTGTTCGCGAGCCATTTCCGGTCGCAGGATGCCCGCTGCCGTCCCGGTCTACGGGCGTACGCGGAGAATCCGCCATCGCCCGGCGCGGGTGGCGCGGCCGGTCGCCGGCCGGGCTTGCGCGCGCGGCGCCTTCCGGCGGGTTATCCGGCCGCCGGGGGAGCGATGGGGATCATGCGTCGGCTGCTGAGGATCGTGGTCCTCGGCCGAAAGGAAGGCTACCGGCGCAGGTTGTTCCGTCGCTTCTTGCGACCGGGAGACGCCGCCGCACCCGCCGCGGCCGCGAATATCAGCCCGCTCCGCCCCGCGGCCGACGCCGGTTGGGTCGATGTCGGCCCCGCTGCCGAGCTGCTGCCGGGCCAGGTCATGGAGATTCGGGTGGACGATCGGGCGCTGGCGGTGGCGAACGTGGACGGCACGCTCCACGCGGTAGACGGGATCTGCCTGCACGCTGGCGGGCCCCTGGGCGACGGCGCGGTCGAGGGCGCCACGGTCGTGTGCCCGTACCACGGCTGGGGGTTCGACCTGACCAGCGGCCGGTGCCTCGTGGACGAGCAGCTCCAGCTCGCGCGCTACCCGGTCCGCGTCAGCGGCGGGCGCATCCTGGTCTCGGGGACTGCGCTCCCAGCGTGAACGGGCGCCACGGCGTCGGCTGGCGGGGGCTCCCTGGCCATGTCGGGCGGTCCGTCCCCCGGCGGGCCCGCGTTGCTGGTAGGCTGCCAGCGGGAGGCGAGTGAGCCCCGAAGTGTGCCCGACCCCGCTCGTCCACGTCTCCGACGGCATCATCCGTTCGGCGAACCTGGCGTTTCGCGAAGCGTTCGCTGATCTCGGCGCCACGGGCACGCCCTGGCTCGCGCTGTTCGCGGCCGCGAGCGCCGACGAGCTCGTGCGGCTGGCCAGCCAGGGGTGGTTCGGGATCTCGGAGCGCCTGTTCGCGATCCGCGACGGCCGCTGGGTGAGCCTGCTCGTGACGCTGGCGGAAGACGGGATGTGGGTCGCGCTCCACGACTGCTCCGCGCGCCAGCAGCTCGAGGCCGCGGCCGATCAGCAGCGCCGGATGGAGGCCGTCGGAGAGCTCGCGTCCGCGATCGCGCGCGAGATGAACGACCCCATGTCGATCGTCCAGGGCCGCCTCGAGCTGGTCCTCGCGCTGGGCGACCGGGCGGATCCCGCTGCCACCGCCCGGCACCTGCTCATCGCGCTCGAGCACGCGCGCCGGGTCAGTGCGACCTTGCGCAACCTCCGGCTGGTCGGGAGGTCCGCGTCGCCGGTGCTGGAGGTCGTGGAGGTCTCGGACGCCATCGAGGAGGCGCTCGCGCTCGTCGGGCCCCGGGGCAAGCAGGTCGACGTGAAGATCACGGCAGGAATGCAGGTTGGAGGAGATCTCTCGCGCATCGCGCGGGTGGTTGCCAACGTGCTCCGACGCGCGCTCGACCTCTCGCCGCGGCTGGTGCGCCTGGTCGCGCGGCGCGGCCGGGACGACGTCGAGATCGAGATCGGACCCGGGCCGGGCTGGACCGGCCGCGTGGATCGCGACGTCCGCTCGCCGTCCGCCGACATGGTGGACCGCACGCTCCTCGCTTCCGTCGGCGCCCGCGTAGAGGAGCTCCACGGGAGCACCGGCCCGTCCTGGGCCATTCTGCTCCCGCCGCCCCCTGCGCCCCGCGCGCGATCGCGCCGGATGGAGGGCCGTATCGTGGTGGTGGGGCGCCCCGAGCTGCACGACGCGGTCCACGGCCTCGTCACGCGGGAGGGGTTCGAGGTAATCCCAGCTGCGGACGCCGACTCCGCGCTCGAAGCCTTGGAGGGCGGGCAGGTCGACGGGCTCGTCACCGAGCTGTTCCTCGCGGGCGCGAGCGGGATCGCGCTCGCAGCGGAGGTGATCCGGCGCGCCCCGTCCCTGCGCAATCGCGTGATCCTCGTCACGGACGTTCGGCTCGCCTCCCCGCCGCCGGACGTGCACCTGATCCACCCGCCGCTGCGCCGCGGCGCCGTACTCGAGGCTCTGGGCCGCCGGGTGCGGCGCCCCTGACTTGCGACAGCGCGCTGCGTTGGTTACTGCGCGATGTCCGCCAACCCGGCTCTCCGCAGCCGGGCACGGCCCCTTCCATGCCCCTCCGGCAACCCGGCCCCTGCGCCCGGTCCGCGTGCGGCAGCAC